>NZ_DASWYS010000367.1:0-28480 GCF_036404855.1 Roseateles sp. | reverse complement strand
CCTCCAGCAGGCCGGCGGCCTGCAGCTGGTCATAGGCGGCGACGACGGTGTGCGGGCTGACGCCATGCTGGCGGGCGCAGTCGCGCACCGAGGGCAGGCGGGCGCCGGGCAGCAGCAGGCGTTCGCGGATGCGCTGGGCGTAGCGTTCGGCCAACTGGCCGGCCAGGGGCTCGCTGGCGCCGCGCTGCAGCGGCGGGTGTGTACCGGTGGGCATGGCAGTACAGATTCGTGGTCGAGTCGGCTGACTGTACTGGTTCTGTATCGGTTTCATGCCTCAGACTGATGCCATGTCCGGGTTAACCACGTCCTCCACCGCTCCCGCCACCACGTCGTCCGATGCGGCGCGCGGCATGCTGCTCGGGCTGGCCGGCGTCGTCATGTTCGCCCTCAGCATCCCGATGACGCGCCTGGCCGGCGGCAGCACTGTGGCGCCCCAGCTGGATCCGGCCTTCGTTGCCTTCGGGCGCGCCGCCGTCGCAGGGCTGCTGTCCATCGCCTGGCTGCTGGCCACCGGCGCCCGTCGTCCGCGTGGCGACGAATGGCGACTGCTCGCCTTCACGGCCAGCGGCGTCGTCTTCGGCTGGCCGTTGCTGCTGGGCTTTGCGGTGCGGCATGTGGACGCGGTACACGCCTCCGTCGTGTCGGGGGTGCTGCCGCTGGCCACCGCCGTCATCGCGGCCGGCGTGCTGCGCCAGCGGCCGAGTGCTGGCTTCTGGGCCTGCGCGCTGGCCGGCCTGGCACTCGTCGTCGGCTTCGCGGCCTGGCGCGGCGCCGGCGGACTGGAAATGGCGGACGGCCTGCTGCTGGGCGCCGTCGTCTGCGCCTCGGCCGGCTATGTCAGTGGCGCGCGCCTTTCGGGCGGCATGACGGCCGAGCAGGTCATCTGCTGGGTGCTGGTGATCAGCCTGCCCGTCACCTTGCCGTTGGCCGTGCTGGCGCGGCCGACGGCGCCGGTCGCGGCTTCGGCCTGGGTGGGCTTTGCCTATGTCTCGCTGTTCTCGATGTGGATCGGCTTCTTCGCCTGGTATCGCGGCCTGGCCCTGGGCGGCACGCTGCGCGTCAGCCAGGTCCAGGTGCTGCAGCCCTTTCTGTCCATGCTGTTCGCGGTGCCGCTGCTGGGTGAGCAGCTTGACGCGATGACCGTCGTCTTCGCCGTCGCCGTGCTTGCGGTCGTGTGGTGGGGCAAGCGGCAACCCATCCACTGAAGGAGAAGTTCATGGACGACCGATTCACGACCCGGCTCTCGCCCGGCCAGGCGCTCACGCTGGCCGCGGCGCGCGGACCGCGCCGCCTTGTCGTCACCCATGGCCGGTTGTGGCTGACCGTGTCCGGTGGCCTCGAAGATCACTGGCTGCGGGCCGGCGAGGGTCTGACGCTGGCGGCCGGCCAGGAAGCCGTCGTCGAGGCCTGGCCCGATGCCGCCTTCCAGCTGCTGCACCCCGCGCCGCCGCGGCGCGCGGCCGGGACTCCCGGCCTTGGCCGGCTGGCCGCAGCATGAAGACGCTGGGCGTGCTCGGCGGCATGAGCTGGGAGTCCACCCAGCATCTGTATGCCTTGATCAACCGCGGCGTCGCCGCGCGGCTGGGCGGCCTGCACAGCGCCCGGCTGGTGCTGCACAGCGTCGACTTCGCGCCCATCGCCGCCATGCAGTCGACCGGTCGATGGGCCGAGGCGGCCCGGGTGCTGGGCGACGCTGGCGCCGGCCTGCGCCGCGCCGGCGCCGAGGCGCTGTTGATCGCCACCAACACCATGCACATCGTCGCGGCCGAGGTCGAGCAGCTGGCCGGCCTGCCGGTGCTGCACATCGTCGACGTGACGGCCGAGGCCCTGCGTGCCGCGGGCGTGAAGCGCGCTGCCCTGCTGGCCACGCGCTTCACGATGGAGCAGGGTTTCTACCGTGAGCGCATGTGGGAGCGCTTTGGCATCGAGCTCATCGTGCCCGACGAGGCCGGCCGCGCCGAGGTGCACCGCCTCATCTATGAAGAGCTGTGCCGTGGCCGCTTCGAGCCGGCCTCGCGCGATGCGCTGCGCGCCCAGATCGTGGCGCTGGCCACGCGGGGCGCCCAGGCCGCCATCCTCGGCTGCACCGAACTCGGCCTGCTGCTGCCCGCCGGCGCAGATGCCGCGCTGCCCTTGTTCGACTCCACCGACTTGCAGGCCCGCGCCGCCGTCGACTGGATGCTAGGCTGACTCCTTTGAAATCCACCGTCACTCCATCATGAGCACCGTCTGGACCCAAGCCCGCCGCGCCGCGCGGATGAACCCATCCATCATTCGCGAGATCCTCAAGGTCACCGAGAAGCCCGGCATCCTGTCCATGGCCGGCGGCCTGCCGAGCGCGGACACCTTCCCCGTCGACGCGCTGAAGTCCGCCTGCGACCGCGTGCTGAGCCAGGCGCCGCGTGAAGCCCTGCAGTACGCGGCCAGCGAGGGCTTCGGCCCGCTGCGCGAATGGGTGGCGGCGCGGGTCGCGACGCTGGGCATGAAGGTCACCCCCGACCAGGTGCTGGTCACCAGCGGCTCCCAGCAGGGGCTGGACCTTGTCGGCAAGATCCTCTGCGACGCCGGCGCGCCGGTGGCCGTGGAGACGCCCACCTACCTGGGGGCGCTGCAGGCCTTCACACCCTTCGAGCCGTTGTTCACCAGCCTGGTGAGTGACCAGGAAGGCCCCCGCCCGGAGGCCATCGCAGCCCTGCCGCACGACGCACCCGGCACGCGCTTCAGCTACCTGCTGCCCAACTACCAGAACCCGACCGGCCGCGTCATGGGGACCCAGCGCCGCGTCGAGATCGTGGAGGCTTCGCGCCGCGCCGGCGTGCCCATCGTCGAGGACAACCCCTATGGCGACCTCTGGTTCGACGAGCCGCCGCCGGCATCCCTGTCCAGCCTGTGGCCTGAGGGTTCGCTCTACCTAGGCTCCTTCTCCAAGGTGCTGACGCCGGGCTTCCGTCTCGGCTACCTGATCGCGCCGCCCGAGCTCTACCCCAAGTTGCTGCAGGCCAAGCAGGCCGCCGACCTGCACACGCCGGGCTTCAACCAGCGCGTCGTCCACGAGGTCATCCGCGACGGCTTCCTGGACCGGCACATCCCCTCCATCCGCGCCCGCTACAAGGCCAACCGCGACGCCATGGCGGAGGCCTTGCGCGAGCACCTGCCGCCGGGCTGCGACTGGCAGTCCCCGCGCGGCGGCATGTTCTTCTGGATTCGCCTGCCGGCGGGCCTGGACGCCATGGCGCTGTTGCCGCAAGCCGTGGAAGCCGGCATCGCCTACGTGCCCGGCGCGGCCTTCTACGCGCACCAACCTGATGCACGCACGCTGCGCCTGTCCTTCGTCACGCTGACGCCGGACCTCATCCGCGAGGGCGTCGAGAAGCTCGGCCGCCTGCTGCACGAGGCGCTGGAGGTCGTCGCGGAGCCCGCGCCCTAACCCCCAAGGCTGACACATAGCTGAAGGCGGGGGAGATGGGGGCTCCCGGGTTTCCATATCCCCAAGTCGTTGCCGCTCTGGCATCGTATGCAATCGGTCCCGGCAAAGGCGCCGGGTGGATCGCACAACGAACGGAGACGAGGCAACGATGAAGCAGGTTTGGACAGCCGTGGCTGCAGCGGTATTTGCAGTGGGCGCTCAGGCGGCCGATCCGATCAAGATCGGGGTGGCAGGGCCTTTCACCGGTGGCTCCTCGTCGATGGGTGTCAGCATGCGCGACGGCGTGCGCCTGGCGGCCGAAGAGATCAACAAGTCTGGCGGCGTCCTCGGGCGCCAGATCCAGCTCGTCGAGCGCGACGACGAGGCCAAGAATGAGCGTGGCGTGCAGATCGCCCAGGAGCTCATCAACAAGGAAAAGGTGGCGGCCACCGTCGGCTATATCAACACCGGCGTGGCGCTGGCCTCTCAGCGTTTCTTCCAGGACGCCAAGATTCCCGTGATGAACAACGTGGCCACCGGCTCCGTCATCACCAAGCAGTTCGAGGACAAGCCCGAGAACTACATCTTCCGCAATGCTGCGCACGACTCCATCCAGGCGCCGATGATCGTGGAGGAGGCCATCACCAAGCGCGGCTTCAAGAAGGTCGCGATCCTGGCCGACAGCACCAACTACGGTCAGCTGGGCCGCGCCGACCTGGAGGCCGCACTCAAGCTCAAGGGCATCACGCCGGTCGCTGTCGAGAAGTTCAACATCAAGGACGTCGACATGACGGCCCAGCTGCTGAAGGCCAAGGAAGCCGGTGCCGAAGCCGTGCTGACCTACGGCATCGGCCCTGAGCTGGCCCAGATTGCCAACGGCATGACCAAGCTGGGCTGGAAGGTGCCGATGATCGGCTCCTGGACCCTGTCCATGGCCAACTACATCGACAACGCCGGCCCGGGCGGCGAGGGCGCGCGCATGCCGCAGACCTTCATCCAGGAGCCGACGACGCCGAAGCGCCAGAGCTTCATCATCAACTACCTGAAGACCTTCAACCCCAAGAACTCGCGCATCGACTCGCCGGTGTCCGCGGCTCAGGGCTATGACTCCATCTACCTGCTGGCCGCTGCCATCAAGCAGGCCGGCTCCACCGACGGCCCCAAGATCAAGGCCGCGCTGGAAGACCTGAAGACCCCGGTCGAAGGTGTGGTGACGACCTACAACAAGCCGTTCTCCAAGGGTGACCACGAGGCCATCACGGCCAACATCCCGGTCATGGGCGAGGTCAAGGGCCAGCGCGTCATCTACGCCTACCCGGACGACTTCAAGAAGGCCTCCGAGGTGCGACTGAAGGACCTGAACGCCAAGGGCGCGATGGAGCAGAAGAAGCGGCAGTGATTGAGCCGGCCCCCGGCCGGCTTCGCCGGCTCCCTCAAGGGGCGCTGCCCGTGGCCTGGCTCGGCCAGGCCCACGGCAGCCGCCGGGGAATGCAGTACTTATCCAACTTCTGACGGACTGACATGCAGATCCTGACCCAGCTCGTGTTCAGCGGCATCGCGCTGGGCATGATCTATGCCGTCATCGCGTTCGGCTACCAGCTGACCTTCGCGACCAGTGACACCCTCAACTTCGGGCAGGGCGAAGCGCTGATGCTCGGCGCCCTCGTCGGCCTCACGCTGGTCGGCTGGGGCGTCAACTACTGGCTGATGCTGCCGCTGGTCTGCCTCTTCGGGGCCTTCCAGGGTGCCGTCGTCGAGCGCATCGGCGTGCGGCCCGCCATCAAGATGAAGAGCGAGTTCGGCTGGATCATGTCCACCATCGCGCTGGGCATCATCTTCAAGAACGTGGCCGAGAACGTGTGGGGACGCGACGACCTGCGCTTCCCGTCGCCCCTGCCCGAGGCGCCGCTGAAGGTGCTGGGCGCCAACGTGCTGCCCATGGAGCTGCTGGTCATCGTCGGCGCCGTAGGCATGATGCTGGCCGTCGAGTTCTTCAACCGCAAGACCATCTACGGCAAGGCCGTCGTTGCCACCTTCAACGATCGCGATGCGGCCAAGCTGATGGGCATCAACACCGGCCTCGTCATCACGTTCTCGTACGCGCTGTCGTCTTTGACGGCCTCGTTCGCCGGCGTGCTGATCGCACCACTGACGCTGACCGGCGCGACCATGGGGGCCGTGCTCGGGCTCAAGGCCTTCGCCGTCGCCATCATCGGCGGCCTGACCAGCGGCATGGGCATCATCGTGGGCGGCATCATCCTCGGCGTGGCCGAGACGACGACGGGCTTCTACCTGTCGACGGGCTACAAGGACGTGCCCGGGCTGGTGCTGCTGCTGATCGTGCTGGCCGTCAAGCCCGCGGGCTTGTTCGGCAAGACCGCCATCAAGAAGGTCTGAGCCTTGAACCTCAAGAAACTGATCCTCGGCGCGCTCGCCATCGCGGCGCTGGCCGTCTTCCCCGTCGCCTCCGGCAACCCCTACTACATCCACCTGGTCGAGACCATCATGATCTACGCGATCGTGCTGTTCGGCCTGGACATCGTTGTCGGCTACACCGGCCAGGTCTCGCTGGGCCATGCGGGCCTGTTCGGCATCGGCGCTTACACGGCCGGCGTGCTCATCCTCAAGCTGGACGCGCCGGTCTACCTGACGCTGCCGGCGGCCATCGCGGTGTCTGCCGCCTTCGGTGCCGTGCTGGCGCTGCCGGCGCTGCGCGTGACCGGCCCCTACCTCGCGATGGTGACGCTGGCCTTCGGCACCATCATCCAGATCCTCATCAACGAAATGACCTTCCTGACCGAAGGTCCCATGGGCATCACGCTGACCAAGCCGACGCTCTTCGGCCATCCGCTGGACGAGACGGAGTACTACTGGCTGGTCATGGCCTGCCTGATCGCCTCACTGATCTTCGTGCACCGGGTGCTGCACTCGCAGCTGGGGCGTGCATTCGAGGCGCTGCGCGGCAGCCCGGTGGCTTCGGACTGCATGGGCGTGTCGGTCTACCGCTACAAGGTCTACGCCTTCGTCATCTCGGCGGCGCTGGCCGGCCTGGCGGGTTCGCTCTACGCCTATTCCGAGCAATACATCAGCCCCAACACCTACAACTTCGAACTGACGGTGATGTTCCTGCTGGCCATCATCATGGGAGGGCGCAAGACACGCACCGGCGCGCTGCTGGGCGCCACCATCATCGTTATGTTGCCCAAGCTGCTGGACGACCTGGAGATGTTCCGCATCGGCGCCGTTGCGTTGGCGGTCATCGTAGCGATCTCGGTCGGCGTGGCGATGAAGCGCGGCAAGATGACGGGTCAGCTGGCGGCCATCCCCGTGGTGGGCACCATCGCGCTGGCGGTGGTCTCCTTCAGGCTGGAGACCATGACCGACTGGCGCCTGTCCATCTTCGGCCTCATCACGCTGTTCGTCGTCTACTACCTGCAGGACGGCATCGTCGGCTTCGTGCGCAATGCGCTGAACCTCAAGGCCAGGCATGAGCGCGACACCACGGCGGCCCACGCTGCCGCGCTGACGCGTGCCAGCGTCGAGGGCGCGCCCGAGCTGCTGAAGGCCGATGGCGTGCTGATGCAGTTCGGCGGCCTGAAGGCGCTGAACAACGTGGACCTCGTCGTCAAGCGCGGCAGCATCCACGGTCTCATCGGCCCCAATGGTTCTGGCAAGAGCACGATGATGAACGTGCTCACCGGCATCTACCAGCCGACCGCCGGCACGGTGGTGTTCGCCGGCCGGGAGGTCAACGGCCGCACCTCGTCGGACATTGCGCTGTCTGGCATCGCGCGTACCTTCCAGAACGTGCAGCTGTTCGGCGAGATGACGGCGCTGCAGAACGTGCTCGTGGGGCTGCATCACAGCTTCAGGAGCAACCTCCTCGACATCGCGCTGCACCTGCCGCGCTATCTGCGCGAGGACCGCGAGCAGCGTGCCCGCGCCCATGCACTGCTGGAGTTCGTCGGCCTCGATGAGCTCGCCAGCGAAGAGGCGCGCAACCTGCCCTACGGCAAGCAGCGCCTGCTGGAGATCGCCCGTGCGCTGGCGCTGGACCCGCAGTTGCTGCTGCTCGACGAGCCCGCCGCCGGCCTGACTGCGCCCGACATCAAGGAGTTGCTGGAGATCATCCGCAAGATCCGTGCGGCCGGCGTCACTGTCATCCTCATCGAACATCACATGGACGTCGTCATGAACCTGTGCGACCGCGTCTCGGTGCTGGACTTCGGCCAGAAGATCGCCGAGGGCCTGCCCGCCGAGGTGCAGGCCAACGAGAAGGTCATCGAGGCCTATCTGGGAGGTTCGTGATGTTGGTGATCAAGAACCTCAGTGCCGGCTATGGCAAGGTCCAGGTCCTGCACGGCATCTCGCTGGAGGTGCCCAAGGGTCAGGTCGTCACGCTGATCGGCTCCAATGGCGCCGGCAAGACGACCACCATGCGCGCCGTCAGCGGCATGATCAAGCCCACCGGTGGCGAGATCACGCTCAACGAGCGTCGTATCGACGGCCTGGAGAGCTATCACATCGCCCGTCGCGGCCTCGCGCATTCGCCGGAAGGCCGGCGTTTCTTCGCGACCATGACCGTCACGGACAACCTGCGCCTGGGCGCCTTCCCGCGCTACACCGGCGAGCGGCCCAAGGGCGACATCGCTGGCGACCTGGAGCGCGCGCTGGAGCTCTTCCCGCGCCTGAAGGAGCGCCGCACGCAGCTGGCGGGCACCCTGTCCGGCGGCGAACAGCAGATGCTGGCCATGGCGCGCGCCGTCATGCTCAATCCCGAAGTCGTGCTGCTGGACGAGCCCTCCATGGGTCTCGCGCCGATCCTCGTCGACGAGGTCTTCCGCATCATCGAGAGCCTCAAGGCCCGCGGCGTGACCATGCTGCTGGTCGAGCAGTTCGCCGCCGCCGCGCTGAAGGTGGCCGACTACGGCTATGTGCTGGAGAACGGCCGCATTGCCGTGCACGGCCCGGCAGAGAAGCTGCGCAGCGACCCTGCCGTGCAGGCGGCCTACCTCGGCGGCGGTCACTGAGCGGTGCACGAGGGCTACCGCCTCGGCTTTGCGGCCGAGGACATCGACGTCGTCGCGGCTCACGCTTTCCTGACGCGTGCCTACTGGTGTGAGGGCATCCCGCTCGCGACCGTCGAGCGCGCCATCCGGCACTCGCTGTGTATCGCGCTGCATGCGCAGGGGCAGGGACAGGTCGGCTTCGCGCGCGTGGTCACGGACCGCACCACCTTTGCCTATCTCTGTGACGTCTACGTCCTTGAAGACCACAGGGGCAGGGGATTGGCTGATTGGATGGTTCAATCGCTGCTCGCCCACCCGGACCTGCAAGGCCTGCGCCGCTTCATGCTGTTCACGCGAGACGCCCACCCGCTCTATGCCCGTCACGGCTTCAAGCCGCTGGCGATGCCGGAGCGCGGCATGGAGGTCGTGCGACCGGGGATCTATCTCCCGACTGCACCTCCCCCTGCCACCGATGCCTGAACTCCGCCGCTTCGTCCAGGTCGACGTCTTCACCGCCACACCGCTGAAAGGCAATGCGCTCGCCGTCGTCGTCGACGGCGCCGGCCTGTCCGAGGCCGAGATGGCGGCTTTCGCGCGCTGGACCAACCTGTCCGAGACGACCTTCCTGTTGCCGCCCACCGACGCGGCGGCCGACTACCGCGTGCGCATCTTCACGCCCGGTGGCGAGCTGCCCTTCGCGGGACATCCGACGTTGGGCAGCGCCCATGCCTTCCTGGCCAGCGGCGGCGATGCGAAGAAGCCCGGCGAGGTCGTGCAGCAGTGCGCCATCGGCTTGGTGCGCGTGAAGCGCGACGGCAGCCGCCTGGCCTTCGCCGCGCCACCGCTCAGGCGCAGCGGTCCGGTCGATGCGGCCGTGCGCGCCCAGGCCGCGGCCGCGTTGCGCCTGCCGGCGCAGGCCCTGCTGGACGCCGTCTGGGTCGACAACGGTCCGGGCTGGATGGCCGTGCGGCTCGCGGATGCGGCGAGTGTGCTGGCGTTGCAGCCGGACTTTGTCGCGATGAAGGGGCTCAAGCTCGGTGTCGTGGGCACCCACCCGGCCGGCAGCGAATGCCAGTTCGAGGTGCGCGCCTTCGTGCCCGACCTCGGTGTGCCGGAAGACCCCGTCACGGGCAGCCTCAACGCCGGCCTGGCGCTGTGGCTGCAGGCCGCGGGTCTGGCCGGCGACCGCTACGTCGCCGCTCAGGGCGCTGCCCTCGGCCGTGCCGGCCGCGTGCATGTGCACCGTGATGGCGAGGCGACATGGATCGGTGGCGACGTGGCGCCGCTGATCCACGGGCAGGTGAGGCTGTGATGACCGAGGAGCTGTTCCGCGACGACGCGACGCTGCTGCATTGCGAGGCCGTGGTGGTCGCGCAAGGGGAGGGCGGCGTCATCCTCGACCGTACTGTCTGCTATCCGCTGGGCGGCGGCCAGGCCGGCGACACCGGCTGGATAGCCGCGGGCGGGCAGCGCTGGCGCATCGCCGACACGCGCAAGAGCAAGGAGCGCCCTGGCGGCATCGTGCATCTGATCGAGGGAGAGCTGCCCGCCGTGGGAGCGGCAGTGCGGGTCGAGGTCGATGCGGCGCGCCGCCAGGCGCACCGGCGCTTCCACACGGCAACCCATCTGCTGTGCGCGTTGCTGCCCTATCCAGTCGACGGCTGCTCCATCACGCAGACCTATGCACGGCTGGATTTCCACACTGACGAGCCCTTCGACAAGGATGCCATCCAGGCGGGCCTGGACCGGCTGGTGGCCGAGGCTCATCCGGTGGGGCATCGCTGGATCAGCGAGGAGGAGCTGGACGCGAATCCGGGCCTGGTCCGCTCCATGAGCGTGCAGCCACCCCGAGGTCTGGGCCGCGTTCGGGTGCTGGAGGTCGAGGGCGTGGACCTCCAGCCCTGTGGCGGCACGCATGTCGGCAATACCTCCGAGATCGGTGCGGTTGTCGTGACCAAGATCGAGAAGAAGAGCGCCAAGACCCGCCGCGTCGTCCTGGGATTCGCGGGCTGAGGCGGCTGGATAAACTGCGCCGCCTATGGCCGGTCCCGACATACAGCTCATCACGCCCGAGTCCCCTGTGGACTGGCAGGAGACCCGACTCATCCTGCGTGACTACGCCGACAGCCTCGACGTGGACCTCGACTTCCAGGGGTTCGACGAGGAGCTTGCCAGCCTGCCCGGTGTCTATGCGCCGCCCGGCGGCCTGCTGCTGCTGGCCACCGTCGACGGCGCAGTTGCCGGCAGCGGGGCCTTCCGGCCCCTGCCCGACGCGGACTATCCCAACGCCTGCGAGATGAAGCGCCTGTTCGTGCGCCCGGCCTTCCGCCGCTTCGGCCTCGGTCGCGTGCTGGCCCAGGCGCTGATGGATCGTGCCACCGAGGCCGGCTACTCGTCGATGCTGCTGGACACCCTGGACGACATGGAGGCCGCGCGCGGCCTCTACGAAAGCCTGGGCTTCGTTGAAGTTCCGCCGTTTTACTTCAACCCCATCCCCGGCGCGCACTACCTGAAGGCCGAGCTGGGCGGCTTCCGCCCCAGTTACTTCGGATAACGGCCTAGAGTGCCGGCATGGCACTCCAAGACATCCTGGCCCTCGGCCCCCATCGCTGCCTGCTCGGCGAATCGCCCCTCTGGCATCCCGCGGAGCAGGCGCTTTACGCGGTCGACATTCCCGGCCGTCAAGTGCTGCGCTGGCGCGAGGGGGCAGGTGAGCCCGAGGTCTGGGAACAGGATGCCGAACCCGGCTGCATCGCAGCGCGTGCGAGCGGTGGCCTGCTGGTGGCGCGGCGCGACGGCCTGTGGGCGCTGGACACGACGACGGGCGCGCAGCGCTGCATTGCGCCCCCGCCCTATGACCCGGCGCGGCTGCGCTTCAACGACGGCAAGGTTGACCCGGCAGGCCGGCTCTGGGTGGGCAGCATCTCGGACGCCCGTGAGCCGGAGGCCGCGCTCTACCGTTTTGACGGCCGGGCCTTTGCGTCCCAGGTGCCGGGGCTGACGACCTCCAACGGCCTGGCATGGAGCCCCGACGGGCGCCGCGTGCATTGGTCGGACACCAAGGCCCATCGCATCTACGTCGCCGACTTCGACACAGTGACCGGCGCGTTGCTGGCGCCGCGTGTCTTCGCCGAGTTCCAGCCGCGCACGCCCGGCGTGGCCTACGGTGGCCGGCCCGACGGCGCGGCGATGGACGCCGAGGGCTGCTACTGGGCTGCGATGTTCGAAGGGGGTTGCCTGCTGCGCATCGCGCCGAGCGGCGAAGTCCTGGAGCGCGTCGAGCTGCCGGTGGCCTGTCCGACCATGCCGACTTTCGGCGGGGCGGACCTGCGAACGCTCTTCATCACGACGGCGCGCGACAAGCGCCCCGCCGAGGAGCTGGAATGCCAGCCGCTCGCCGGTGCGGTGCTGAAACTGCGCGTTGCCGTGCCTGGGTTGCCGGCAACGCTGACACAGGCCTGAATCCCGGGTGAACCGCCGGGGCTGGTTTACCCCGGTGTAACTCGTCACATATAATGAGGGGCTTTGTTGGGTGGCGCCCGTGCGTCATCCAGGTGCAATCGATCCCTGGCAGTCTTCTTTTGAAGTGGGGGTCGAGCCGCCCACCCCAGGATTTCGTGCCATGAATGAGAACGGCTCCCGAAAGACCTGGCCCCCTGTCGCTTCTGCGGCCGGCGGCTGGGACGACGACAGCGAGGAGCCGCCGGTCAAGGCGTTGAATCCGGAAGAAGCGGCGGCATTGAAGTCCGCGTTGCCGATGCTGTCGCCCTGGCGTGTGCTGGGTCTGCAGCTGGTGGTGGGGCTGCTGTGCGTGGCCGTGATCCGGCTGTGGACGGGGTCCGGCGTGGCCATGGTCTCGGCGCTGTACGGCGTCGCGGCGGTGGTGGTGCCGAACATGCTGCTGGCGCGGGGCATGACGAAGCGCGTGGATTCTGCGGTCGGTGCGGCTGCCGGGTTCATGGGTTGGGAATTTTTGAAAATCGGTGCATCGATCGCGATGCTGGTGCTGGCGCCAAAGGTGGTGCCGGGCCTGAGTTGGCCGGCCCTGCTGGTCACCCTCGCGGTGTGCATCAAAGTGAACTGGCTGGCGCTCGCGTGGCGCGGCCGCAGACTGAACTGACGAGGCAGAACGAAACATGGCAGCAGAAGGCCACGCAACAGCAGCCCCGACCGCTGGTGAATACATCATTCACCACCTGCACCACGCGCAGAGCGGCACTCAGAAGGGCATCGTCGACTTCTCCGTCGTCAACCTCGACTCCCTGTTTTTCAGCATCCTGCTCGGTGTGCTGGGCTGCTTCTTCCTGTGGCGTGCCGCGAAGTCCGCTACGTCGGGCGTGCCGGGCCGTTTTCAAGCCGCTGTCGAGATCCTCGTCGAGGTCGTCGCCGACCAGGCCAAGGGCATCGTCCACAACGCCAACAGCCGCAAGCTGGTCGCACCGCTGGCCCTGACCGTCTTCGTCTGGATCTTCCTGATGAACGCGATGGACCTGCTGCCGGTGGACCTGCTGCCCTGGGTCTGGCAGAACATCACCGGTGACCACCACGCCTACCTGCGTGTCGTGCCGACGGCCGACCTGTCCATGACCATGGGCCTGTCGCTGGGCGTGCTGGTCACCTGCCTGATCTACAACGTGAAGATGAAGGGTGCCGGCGGCTGGGCGCACGAGCTGGTGGCCGCACCCTTCGGCGACAAGGTCTACCTGTACCCGATCAACTTCGCGATGCAGCTGATCGAGTTCGCGGCCAAGACCATCTCGCACGGCATGCGGCTGTTCGGCAACATGTACGCCGGCGAGCTGATCTTCCTGCTGATCGCGCTGATGGGTGGCGCCTACGCCAGCATGGGCCCGGTGGGCTACGGCCTGCTGGCCCTGGGGCACGTCGTTGCCGGCTTCGTCTGGGCCGCATTCCACCTGATCATCATCACGCTGCAGGCCTTCGTCTTCATGATGCTGACGCTGGTCTACATCGGTCAGGCGCACGACGCGCACTGATCGGCGCCCAAGTTTCCCCAAGCAGTTTTTCTCCCTCAACCCTTTTCTCTAGTCCCCTAAGGAGTCATCGTGGAAGTCATTAGCTTTGTTGCTCTCGCCGCTGGTCTGATCATTGGTCTGGGCGCTTTCGGTGCTTGTATCGGTATCGGCATCATGGGCAGCAAGTACCTCGAGTCCGCCGCCCGTCAGCCCGAGCTGATGAACGAACTGCAAACCAAGATGTTCCTGCTGGCCGGCCTGATCGACGCCGCCTTCATTATCGGTACCGGTATCGCCCTGTGGTTCGCCACGGCCAACCCGTTCCTGGGCCAGATCGCCCAAGTCGTCGCCAAGTAATTCGACGTTGCCGCCCCGCCCTCGGACTCCTGGGGGCGGCTTCAAGCACTCGAAACTTTGTGAGGCACCACCGTGTTTATTAACGCGTCGCTCATCGTTCAGATGATCGTGTTCCTGATTCTGGTCGGGTTCACGATGAAGTATGTGTGGCCGCCGATCATCAAGGCGCTCGACGAGCGTGCCGCGAAGATCGCTGCTGGCCTGTCCGCTGCCGACAAGGCCAAGGCCGAGCTGGCCGGCGCCGAAGCGCAGATCGCCAAGGAACTGGCTGCCACGAAGGCTGAATCCGGCAAGCTGCTCTCGGATGCCGAGAAGCGTGCCGCCGCCATCGTCGACGCCGCCAAGGGCCGCGCCGAAGAAGAAGGCGCCAAGATCCTGGCCGCCGCCAAGGCCGATGCCGAGCAGCAGGTTTCCCGCGCCCGTGAGGCCCTGCGCGAGCAGGTCGCTGCACTGGCCGTCAAGGGCGCCGAGCAGATCCTGCAAAAGGAAGTCAACGCCGGCGTTCATGCCGAGCTGCTGGCTCGCCTGAAGACGGAGCTGTAAATGGCCGAGATCGCCACCATTGCCCGGCCTTACGCCGAAGCCCTGTTCCAGGTTGCCAAGTCGCACGACCTCGCGGCCTGGGGCCAGCAGCTCGACGCGCTGGCCCAGGTGGCGCAGGACGCCGATCTGCGCCAGTTCGCCGATCACCCCAAGGCTGAAGCCCAGCAAGTCGTCGCGGTCATGACCGCCGCCGTCAAGCAGGACCTCGCCGCCGGCGTGCAGAACTTTCTGCAGACTGTCGTCGAGAACGGCCGCATCGCTGCGCTGCCCGAGATCGTGGCTCAGTACCACGTGCTGGCCAACGCCGCCTCCGGTGTGTCCGACGCGCAGATCTTCAGCGCCTACGAGATCGGCGGTGCACAGCTCGCCGAGCTCAAGGCCACGCTGGAAAAGCGATTCGGCCGCAAGCTCGACGCCCATGTGCAACTGGAGCCTGAACTGATCGGCGGCGTTCGCGTCGTCGTCGGCGACGAGGTGCTGGACACCTCCGTCAAGGCCCGCCTGGAGCGCATGAAGGTTGCGCTGACTGCCTGACACGCAGAGTCGCTCATCCCGCACGCCACGCAAGACATTCCGATTCACCCCCGCGTCTGACCCCGCCCTTGATCCGGCGACGGAACGGCCAACTGGGAGACCAAGCATGCAACTGAATCCCGCTGAAATTTCCGAACTGATCAAGAGCCGCATCGAGGGTCTTGGTGGCAGCACGGACATCCGCAACCAGGGCACCGTCGTGTCCGTTTCCGACGGCATCGTCCGCGTCCACGGTCTGTCCGACGTGATGCAGGGCGAAATGCTCGAATTCCCGCCGACGGCCGACGGCACGCAGACCTTCGGTCTGGCCCTGAACCTCGAGCGCGACTCCGTCGGCGCCGTGATTCTGGGTGCGTACGAGCACGTCTCGGAAGGCGACACCGTCAAGTGCACGGGCCGCATCCTGGAAGTGCCGGTCGGCCCCGAGCTGATCGGCCGCGTGGTGAACGCGCTGGGTCAGCCCATCGACGGCAAGGGCCCGATCAACGCCAAGATGACCGACGTCATCGAGAAGGTCGCCCCGGGCGTGATCGCCCGCAAGTCGGTTGACCAGCCGGTGCAGACCGGTCTGAAGTCCATCGACTCCATGGTGCCGATCGGCCGTGGCCAGCGCGAGCTGATCATCGGTGACCGCCAGACTGGTAAGACCGCCGTCGCCATCGACGCGATCATCAACCAGAAGGGTCAGAACATGACCTGCGTCTACGTCGCCATCGGCCAGAAGGCGTCGTCGATCAAGAATGTGGTGCGCTCGCTGGAGCAGGCCGGCGCGATGGAATACACCATCGTCGTCGCGGCTTCCGCCTCCGAGTCCGCCGCCATGCAGTACGTGTCGGCCTACTCCGGCTGCACGATGGGCGAGTACTTCCGCGACCGCGGTCAAGACGCCCTGATCGTCTATGACGACCTGTCCAAGCAGGCCGTCGCCTACCGCCAGGTCTCGCTGCTGCTGCGCCGCCCGCCGGGCCGCGAAGCCTTCCCCGGCGACGTGTTCTATCTCCACAGCCGCCTGCTGGAGCGTGCCGCCCGCGTGAACGCTGACTATGTCGAAGCCTTCACCAAGGGTGAGGTCAAGGGCAAGACGGGTTCGCTGACGGCGCTGCCGATCATCGAAACGCAGGCCGGTGACGTGTCCGCCTTCGTTCCGACCAACGTGATCTCGATCACCGACGGCCAGATCTTCCTGGAAACCAACCTGTTCAACGCCGGTATCCGCCCCGCCATCAACGCCGGTATCTCGGTGTCGCGCGTCGGCTCGTCCGCCCAGACCAAGCTCATCAAGAGCCTGTCCGGCGGTATCCGTACCGACCTGGCCCAGTACCGTGAGCTGGCGGCCTTCGCGCAGTTCGCCTCCGATCTCGATGCTGCGACGAAGAAGCAGCTGGATCGCGGCGCCCGCGTGACGGAACTGCTGAAGCAGGCCCAGTACTCGCCGCTGTCGATCAGCCTGATGGGCGCGTCGCTGTACGCCGCCAACAAGGGCTTCTTGGACGACATCGCCGTGAACAAGGTGCTCGCCTTCGAACACGGCCTGCACCAGCACCTGAAGACCAGCCACGCCGCACTCATTGCCAAGCTCGACAACGACAAGGCGATGGACAAGGACGCCGAGGCCGAGTTGAACGCCGCGATCACTTCCTTCAAGAAGTCGTTCGCCTAAAGCCAAGGAACACGCGGGGCCAGGCCTCAAACCAGCCCCGTACTGACTAGGAGTTCGAATGGCTTCAAGCAAAGAAATCCGCGGCAAGATCAAGTCGGTCGAGAACACCAAGAAGATCACCAAGGCGATGGAGATGGTCGCCGCGTCCAAGATGCGCAAGGCGCAGGAACGGATGCGCTCGGCCCGTCCCTACGCTGAGAAGATCGGCAACATCGCGGCTGCCCTGGCCCAGGCCAATCCCGAGTACCGCCACCCCTTCCTCGTGAAGAACGAGAAGGCGTCGGCGGCCGGCATGGTCGTCGTCACGACGGACAAGGGCCTGTGCGGTGGTCTCAACACCAACCTGCTGCGCGCGGCCACTGCCAAGCTCAAGGACCTGGAATCCGCAGGCCACAAGACCGACGTCGTCGCCATCGGCGGCAAGGGCTTCGGCTTCATGAACCGCGTCGGCGCCAAGGTCGTAGCTCACGCCACCCAGCTCGGCGACCAGCCCCACATCGAGACGCTGATCGGTCCCGTCAAGGTGCTGCTCGACGCCTACGCCGCCGGCAAGCTCTCGGCCGTCTACCTCTGCTACACCAAGTTCATCAACACGATGAAGCAGGAGGTCGTCGTTCAGCAGCTTCTGCCGCTGAAGGCCGACGACATGGCGACCGAGAAGGCTGGCCACTCGTGGGACTACATCTACGAGCCGGACGCCGCCACCGTCATCGACGAGCTGCTGGTGCGCTACACGGAGGCGCTGGTCTTCCAGGCCGTTGCCGAGAACATGGCCAGCGAGCAGTCTGCCCGCATGGTGGCCATGAAGGCCGCGACCGACAACGCCGGCACGCTGATCGGCGAGCTGAAGCTGGTCTACAACAAGACCCGCCAGGCCGCGATCACGAAGGAACTCTCCGAGATCGTCAGCGGCGCTGCCGCTGTGGGTTGATCGAGTTCGGCACGCACAAGATTTGAATTGAAGGAACGCACAAATGGCTAATACTCAAGCCCAAGGCAAGATCGTTCAGTGCATCGGCGCCGTCGTGGACGTGGAATTTCCCCGCGACCAGATGCCCAAGGTCTACGACGCCCTGAAGATGGAAGGCTCGGCCCTGACGCTGGAAGTCCAGCAGCAGCTGGGCGACGGCGTGGTCCGCACCATTGCGCTGGGTTCGTCCGACGGCCTGCGCCGCGGCACCCAGGTCTACAACACCGGCGACACCATCCAGGTGCCGGTGGGCAAGGCCACCCTCGGCCGCATCATGGACGTGCTGGGCAACCCCATCGACGAGCGCGGCCCGGTCGCTTCCCAACTGACCGCCTCCATCCACCGCACGGCTCCGGCCTATGACGAGCTGAGCCCGTCGCAGGACCTGCTGGAAACCGGCATCAAGGTGATCGACCTGATCTGCCCGTTCGCCAAGGGCGGCAAGGTGGGTCTGTTCGGTGGCGCCGGCGTCGGCAAGACCGTCAACATGATGGAGCTCATCAACAACATCGCCAAGGCGCACAGCGGTCTGTCCGTGTTCGCCGGCGTGGGTGAGCGCACCCGTGAGGGCAACGACTTCTATCACGAGATGTCGGATTCCGGCGTGGTCGTGCAGGAGAAGCTCGAGGACTCCAAGGTCGCGATGGTCTACGGCCAGATGAACGAGCCCCCGGGCAACCGCCTGCGCGTCGCCCTGACCGGCCTGACCATCGCCGAGTCGTTCCGCGACGAAGGCAAGGACGTGCTGTTCTTCGTGGACAACATCTACCGCTACACGCTGGCCGGCACGGAAGTGTCCGCGCTGCTGGGCCGCATGCCTTCCGCCGTGGGCTATCAGCCGACGCTGGCCGAGGAAATGGGCCGCCTGCAGGAGCGCATCACGTCGACCAAGGTCGGCTCGATCACGTCCATCCAGGCCGTCTACGTCCCCGCGGACGACCTGACCGACCCGTCGCCTGCCACGACCTTCGCCCACTTGGACGCCACCGTCGTGCTGTCGCGTGACATCGCCTCGCTGGGCATCTACCCTGCCGTGGACCCGCTGGACTCGACCAGCCGCCAGATCGACCCCAACGTCGTCGGCGAGGACCACTACACGACGACCCGTGCCGTGCAGCAGGTGCTGCAGCGCTACAAGGAACTGCGCGACATTATCGCCATCCTGGGCATGGACGAACTGTCGCCGGAAGACAAGCTGGCCGTGGCTCGCGCCCGCAAGATCCAGCGCTTCCTGTCGCAGCCTTTCCACGTCGCCGAAGTGTTCACGGGCACGCCGGGCAAGTACGTGCCGCTGAAGGAAACCATCCGCGGCTTCAAGATGATCGTCAACGGCGAGTGCGACACGCTGCCCGAGCAGGCCTTCTACATGGTCGGCACGATTGACGAGGCTTTCGAGAAGGCGAAGAAGATCCAGTAAGGCGCCGCGGGGCTTTGGCCCCGTTGCTTCACTGAACCTTCCCAACCCCACAGCCCAGGACGATTGATATGGCAACCCTCCACGTCGACGTGGTCTCCGCCGAAGAGCAGATCTTCTCCGGCGAGGCCAAGTTCGTCGCCCTGCCGGGCGAGTCCGGCGAGCTCGGCATCCTGCCCAAGCACACGCCGCTGATCACGCGCATCAAGCCGGGCGCCGTGCGCATCGAGCTGACTGACGGCAACGAAGAATTCGTCTTCGTCGCCGGCGGCATCCTCGAGGTTCAGCCGAACCGCGTGACCGTGCTGGCCGACACCGCCATCCGCGGCAAGGACCTCGACGAGGCCAAGGCGGTGGAAGCGAAAAAGGCGGCCGAGGAGTCGCTGCGCAACGCCAAGGACAAGCTCGACCAGGCCGCCATCCAGAGCGAACTGGCCATCCAGGCAGCCCAGATCGCTGCGCTGCGCAAGTTCCTGAAGAAATAAGAAGGTCGCGGCATCGCGAACGGCGATGTGCACCTCTTGCGAACGCGGCTCCGGCCGCGTTCGGTGTTTTTGGGGGCCGCGCACCGGTTCTGGACGCGCCACTCCAATGTCGCCGCGGCAGGCTGCGGATAATCCGCGCCTTCCTCGACTGAGCAACGCAAGACAAGCGCCATGACCGACTTCCGAGTTCGCCGCTGGGCTGCCTGGGCGCCCGGCCTGCAGACGCAGGAAGCCTGGAGCGCGTGGCTGGCGTCGCCTGCTTGGCCGCTGCCGGCGGGGGAGGGGCAAGCGCCCTTGGCCGAGGTGCCGGCCATGACGCGCCGCCGCATCGACCCCCTCGGGCGTGCTGCGCTGCAAGCGGCGTGGTGGGCGCAGGGCGATGTGCCGACGGGGCCGGTCGTCTTTGCCTCTCGCTGGGGCGAGATTGCACGTTCGGTGGCGTTGCTGCGTGAACTGGCCCGGGGCGAGCCGCTGTCGCCCACCGCCTTCAGCCTTTCCGTCCACAACGCGAGCAGTGCGGTCTACTCCATCGCCCGCGGCGACACGGCCAACTACGCGGCCGTCTCCGCCGGTCCGGCCAGCGCTGCGGCGGGCATCTGCGAAGCTGTCGGCCTGCTGGCCCAGGGCGCGCCCCAGGTGCTGGTGGTGTCGGTCGAGGCCGAATTGCCGGAGCCCTACCAGGATTTCGACCCGCATCCCGGGCCGACGCGCGCCTGGGCCGTGCTGCTGGAGCCGGCCGAATGTGGATTGCGCCTGCAGGCCATGCCGCCCGCCGATGCCGACACCGTTGCCGCCGGGCTGCCGCCGGACCTCGCTGCGCTGCGCTTCCTGACCGGCGAGGCGCCGCAATGGCGCCAGCCCGCCCCGCAGGGCGGCTGGCTGTGGAGTCGCCATGGCTGAATGGCTTCACTGGCCCGGGCGGCTGTGGCGCATCTTCGCCACGGCGCTGGCCTTTGCCTGCTTCGGCATTGGCGGCCTGCTGCTGTGGGTCGTGGTCTTTCCGCTGCAGAACCTGCTGCTGCGCGACCACGCGCGCCGCCAGCACGCCGCCCGCGCCGTGGTGCAGGCCGTATTCCGCCTCTTCGTCGGCTGGCTGCGGCTGCTGGGCCTGATCCGCTACGAGGTGCACGGCGTGGAGAAGCTGCAGCGCCGTGGGCTGCTCATCCTGGCCAACCATCCGACGCTGATCGACGTCGCCTTTCTCATCGGCCTGGTTCCCAACGCCAGTTGCGTGGTCAAGTCCACGTTGGCGGACCACCCTTGTACGAGGGGGCCGGTGCGAGCCACGGGCTACATCTGCAACAATCCGGGCGCTGATTTGTTGCTGGCTTGTACCGACACGCTGGCGGCGGGCAGCAACCTGATCATCTTTCCCGAAGGCACGCGGTCTCGGCCCGGGCAAGCCCTGAAGATGCAACGCGGCGCGGCGCAGATTGCCCTGCGCGGCGGACTCGACATCACACCGGTGCGTATCCACTGCGAGCCGCTCGGTCTGTACAAGGGGCAGCCTTGGTGGACCGTCGCCAAGCGCCCGCTGCGCTTCACCATCGAGGTCGGCGACGACCTGCCCACCGCGCCCGTTCTGGAAGCGGCCGGCGGTGAGCATGGCCGGGCCGCCAGGCGGCTGACGGAGAGCCTGATCCAGTTTTTCTCAGAGCCCTCGAGGCTACCGAAGACAGTCACGAAGGGGAGTCATGCAAGCGCTGGAACAAGAAATCAAGGAACTGCTGATCTCGGCACTCCAACTTGAAGACCTCAAGCCCGAGGACATCGATGCCGAGCAGGCTCTGTTCGTCGAGGGCCTCGGCCTGGACTCCATCGACGCGCTGGAACTGGGCCTCGCGCTGCAGAAGCGCTACGGCCTGAGCATGGCCGCCGATTCCGCCGAAACCCGCCGGCACTTCGCCAGCATCCGTGCGCTGGCACAGTTCGTTGCCAGCCATCGCAAGCTTGCCGCGTGAGTGCCGTCATGACCGACCAAGAAATCTTCGAACGCCTGCGCAGCATCCTCGTCGAGACCTTCGACATCGAGGCTGACCGCGTGGCACCGCAGGCCAAGCTCTACGACGACCTCGACATCGACAGCATCGATGCCGTGGACCTCATCGTGAAGCTCAAGCCCCTGGTGGGCAAGCGCCTGCAGCCCGAGGCCTTCAAGGCCGTGCGCACCGTGCAGGACGTGATCGACGCGCTGCAAGGCCTGCTGAAGGCCGATGCCGGAGCTGAAGTCGGCGACAAGCCGACTGCGGCCACCGCCTGACCGGCGCCGAGCGATGCGCTGGGCCCTGGTGCTGGCCCTGACGGCCGCGTATCCGCTGATCGTCTATTTCAGCCTGGGGCATGTCGAGCCCCGCTACCTCGCCTTGCTGCTGCTGGTGCTCGGCGCCTTGCGCTGGCTGGCCGGCGGTGCACAGCTCGTGCAGGCGCGCTGGGTCGCGCTGGCGGCGCTGCTGCTGGCCGCCAGCACTGCGTTGCTCAACATGAGCCTGCCGCTCAAGCTCTATCCCGTGCTCGTCAATGTCGTGCTGCTTGTCATCTTCGGGGTGAGCCTGGTGCGCGGCCCCAGCGTGGCCGAGCGCATCGCGCGCCTGCAGGACCCCGACCTCGATGCCCGAGGCCAGGCCTACACCCGACGCGTCACGCAGGTCTGGTGTGGCTTCTTCGTGCTCAACGGCGGCATGGCGCTGGCCACTGCGCTGTGGACGTCTGAGGCCACCTGGGCGCTGTATAACGGCCTGATCGCGTATGTCCTCATCGGCACGCTGATGGGCGGCGAGTGGCTGCTGCGTCGGCATCTGCGGGCGCGCTACGCAAGGCTGCAGGCATGACGCCGGCCCAGCGTTTGGCCGCGCTGCTGATGGCCGCGCCGCCCGCCGTGGTCGGCTGGCGACGTCGCGAGCCTGTCTCTGGCGCCGACTTCATCGCGCAGGCCGGCCGTTGGCAGGCCGCCTTCGAGGTGCATCCGGGCCAGCGCTTCGCCCTCTACTTCCAGGACAGCCTGAGCTTCGCCGCCGCGCTGTTCGGCGTCTGGCAAGCCGGCAAGCAGGCCTGGCTGCCGGGCGACCTGACGCCGGCCAGCCGGCAGGCGCTGCGGGCCCGCGTCGATGGCTTTGCCGGCGACGTCGCCGCGCCCGAAGACCTGCCTGGCATCGAGCCCGCGGCCACCCCGGTGGCCGCGACGCGGCCGCTGGACCCTGAGGCCCTGCAACTGGTCGTCTTCACATCCGGTTCGACCGGCCAGCCCCAGGCACTGCCCAAGCGGCTGCGCCAGCTCTTTGACGAGGTCACGGCGCTGGAGCAGGCCTTCGGCGCCGCAGCGCCCGGCGCGGCCGTGCTCGCCAGCGTGTCGCACCAGCATGTCTACGGCCTGCTTTTCCGTGTGTTGTGGCCGCTCGCCACCGGCCGGCCGCTGCAGGCGCAAAGCCTGGTCGTCCTCGAAGACCTGGCCGAGCTGGCGTCATCTGGCGCCCGCGCCATCCTCATCGCCAGTCCCGCCCACCTGAGCCGGCTGCCGCTGGTGGAGAACCTGCCCGTGGTGCAGGTCTTCAGCTCGGGCGCGCCGCTGCCCGATGCAGCGCTGCCGGGCTGTCTGCGCGTCTTCGGCCGGGCGCCCATCGAGGTCTACGGCAGCAGCGAGACCGGCGGCGTGGCCTGGCGCCAGCGCGACCCCGATGCCCCGACCCACTGGCAGGTCCTGCCGGGCGTCGAATGGCGCATCGAGGACGACGCGCTGTGGCTGCGCTCGGCGCACCTGGATGACGCCGGCTGGATGCCCAGCGCCGACCGCGCCGCGGCCGTGCCCGGCGGCTTCGAACTGCGCGGCCGTGCCGACCGCATCGTCAAGATCGCCGAGAAGCGCGTCTCGCTGACGGCCGTGGAGGCTGCCTTGCGCGCCTCGCCGCTGGTCGCCGACCTGCGCCTCGTGCCCTTGACCGAGCCGCGCGAGCAACTCGGCGTCGTCGCCGTGCCCAGCGAAGCCGGCTGGCGGCTACACGATGCGCAGGGCCGGCGCGCATTGGCCGAGGCGCTGCGGGCGAGCCTCGCGGATGTCGTCGAGCGTGTGGCGCTGCCGCGGCGCTTTCGCTTCCTGCCCGAGCTGCCCCTCAACGCCCAGGGCAAGTCGACGCAGGCCCGGCTGCTGGCCGAGTTCGACGCGCGTCGGCCGGCGCTGCGCGCCATCCACGTCAGCGAGGCCGGCCATGACCTGACGCTGGCCATCGACCCGACCTTGCCGCAGTTCGACGGCCACTTCCCCGGCCACCCCATACTCGCCGGCGTCGTGCAGGTCGAATGGGCCGAGTTGTTCGGCCGCGAGCGCTTCGCTATCGCCGGCGAGTTCTGCGGCATGGAGGCGCTGAAGTTCCAGCGCGTCATCGCGCCGGGCCGCCCCGTCACGCTGTCCCTGAGCTGGGCGCCGGGCAAGCTGTCCTTCCGCTACCACTCCGACCTTGGCCAGCACGCCAGCGGCCGGCTGCTGTTCGGGACGCCATGACGCCCGGCGCCGTCATTCCCGTCTACAACCACGGCGGCCCCGTGGGCTGCGTCGTCGCGGCACTGCGTGCCCACGGCCTGCCGGTGCTGCTGGTGGACGATGCCAGCGACCCCGACTGCGCCGCCGTGCTGGACGCGTTGGCCCGGCAGCCCGATGTGTTCCTGGAGCGGCTGCCCGTCAACCAGGGCAAGGGTGGGGCCGTCATGGCCGGCCTGCGCCGGGCAGCCCGGCTGGGCTGGACGCACGTGCTGCAGATCGATGCCGATGGCCAGCACGACACCCGCGATGTCCCTGCCTTCGTCGCCGCCGCCGAGGCCGCGCCCACCGAACTGATCTGCGGCTGCCCGGTCTATGACGACAGCGTGCCCCGGGCGCGCCTGTACGGCCGCTACGCTACCCACATCTGGGTCTGGATCAACACGCTGTCCTTCGCGGTGCGCGACTCGATGTGCGGCTTCCGCATCTACCCGCTGGCGGCCACGCTGCGCTGCATGGAAGGTCAGTACATCGGGCGCCGCATGGATTTCGACACCGAGATCGCCGTGCGCCTGGTGTGGTCGGGCATGGGGGTCGCCAACCTGCCGACGCGCGTGCGCTATCCGGAGGACGGCGTCTCGCATTTCCGTGTCTGGCACGACAACCTGCTGATCTCGGCCATGCACACGCGGCTCTTCTTCGGCATGCTGCTGCGCGCGCCGCTGCTGCTGTGGCGAAAGTTCTCGGCATGAAGGCGCAGCGCCACTGGGCCTCGATGGGCGAGAGCACCTTCGTCGCCGGCATCTGGCTGCTCTTCTTCGTGCACCGCCTGCTGGGGCGCAAGGTGTTTCGCGTGCTGATGTGGCCGGTGGTGCTGGTGTACTGGCTCGCGCAGCCGGGGCTGCGGGCGCACAGCCTGGGCTATCTGCGGCGGCTGCAGCCCTCCGCCGGCTGGCGCCAGGGCCTGGCCCATGTGCGGCTGTTCGCCGAGACCATGCTCGACAAGCTGCTCGCCATCGCGGGCCGCTACCCGCTGTCCCGCGTGCGGACAAAGGGCACCGAGGCCGTGCATGCCCAGGCCGCCAAGGGCCAGGGCGCCGTGCTCGTCACGGCCCACACCGGCTGCCTGGAGCTGTGTCAGGCGCTGGCCGAGACGCATCCCGAGCTCAAGGTCAACGTGCTGGTGCACACCAAGCATGCCGAGAGCTTCAACCGCATCCTCGCGCGGCTGAACCCGCGGCGCGGCGTCGAGCTCATCGAGGTCAGCGAGCTCGACATGGGCCTCACGCTCAGGCTCGCCGAGCGCGTCGCGGCCGGCGAGTTCCTGGCCATCGCGGGCGACCGCGTGCCGGTGCGCGGCAGCAAGACCGTGCGCGTCCCCTTCCTCGGCGGCGAGGCCGACTTCCCCGTCGGCCCCTACCTGATCGCCGGGCTGCTCGGGTGTCCGCTCTACCTGATGCTCAGCCTTCATGAGGGCGCGGGCTATTCGCTGGAGTTCGAGCTGCTGGCCGAGCGGGTTCACCTGCCGCGCCGCGCCCGTGACGCCGCGCTCGCCGAGCATGCCCGCTGTTTCGCCGATGCACTCGCCGTGCGGCTGCGCCGTTCGCCCTATGACTGGTTCAACTTCTACGCTTTCTGGGATCGTCCCGATGCCGCCCATCACGTTTGACGGCCAGCGCCTCCTCATCGAAGACATCGTGGCGCTGGCCCGGCGCCGCGCCAGCGCGGAGCTGGGGCGCGCGCCCGAGTTCCGGGCCCGCATTCAGGCCGGTGCCGACTTTGTCGCCCGCCTGCTGGCCGAGGACGGCGTCATCTACGGGGTCACCACTGGCTACGGCGACTCCTGCACGGTGGCCGTGCCGCCGGCCCTGGTGCCCGAGCTGCCCCACCACCTCTACACGTACCACGGCATCGGTGCCGGTGCGCTGCTGAGCGCGGAACAGACCCGCGCCGTGCTGGGTGCACGCCTGGCGTCGTTGTGCCAGGGCCTGTCCGGCGTCAGCCTGGACCTGCTGCGCCAGATCGAGACGCTGCTGCGCCACGACATCCTGCCCCTGATCCCGAGCGAGGGCTCGGTGGGCGCCAGTGGCGACCTGACGCCGCTGTCCTACCTTGCCGCCGTGCTCTGCGGAGAGCGCGAGGTCAGCGTCAACGGCGAGACCCTGCCCGCGGCCGAGGCCTTGCGCGCCGTCGGCGCCACGCCGCTGCGCCTGCGGCCCAAGGAAGGCCTGGCCATCATGAACGGCACGGCCGTCATGACCGGCCTGGCCTGCCTGGCCTTCGCGCGTGCCGAGTACCTGGCCAAGCTCGCCACGCGCATCACAGCGATGAACGTCGTCGCCAGCGCCGGCAACGCCCACCACTTCGACGCGACACTGTTCGCTGCCAAGCCCCATGCCGGCCAGCAGCGCGTGGCCGAGCGGCTGCGGGCCGACCTCGCCAGCGACCGGCCCTCTCGCAACGAGCAGCGCCTGCAGGACCGCTACTCGCTGCGTTGCGCCCCCCACGTCATCGGCGTGCTGGAGGATGCACTGCCCTGGCTGCGCCAGCTCATCGAGAACGAGCTCAACAGCGCCAACGACAACCCGCTCATCGACCCGGCCGAGGAGCGCGTGCTGCATGGCGGCCACTTCTACGGCGGCCACATCGCGATGGCCATGGACACGCTGAAGACGGCCGTCGCCAATGTGGCGGATCTGCTGGACCGCCAGCTCGCGCTGCTCGTGGACGCCCGCTACAACCATGGCCTGCCGGCGAATCTCTCCGGCGCCAGTGGCGAGCGCGCGGCCATCAACCACGGCCTGAAGGCGCTGCAGATCAGCGTGTCCGCGTGGACGGCCGAGGCGCTGAAGCAGACCATGCCGGCGTCCGTGTTCAGCCGCAGCACCGAGTGCCACAACCAGGACAAGGTCAGCATGGGCACCATCGCCGCGCGCGACGCGCTGCGCGTGCTGGACCTGGCCGAGCAGGTCGTCGCCGCGATGCTGATCGCCGCCCGCCAGGGCGTGGCGCTGCGAGAGCGCCAGGGGCCGCTGGCGCTGACGCCCGAGCTGACCGCCATGCAGGGCGACCTCGCCGGACGGTTGCCGCTGATCAACGAAGACCGCGCGCTCGACAAGGAACTGGTCGCGCTGATCGACGCCATCCGGGGCCAGGCCTGGGGGTTGTATGCCTGAGCTCTGGCACGAGATCGAGCTGACGCCTGCCTTCCATGACCTGGATCCGATGGACATCGTCTGGCACGGGCATTACGTGAAGTACCTGGAGCTGGCCCGCAACGCGCTGATGGCTCGCTTCGACTATGACTACCCGCAGATGCGCGAGTCCGGCTACGCCTGGCCCATCGTCGACATGAGGCTCAAGTACGTGGACATGCTGCCCTACGGCCGCCGCGTCATCGTGCGCGCCGAGATCGTCGAATGGGAGAACCGCATCAAGGTGGACTACGTCATCCGCGACGCCCAGACCGACAAGGTCATCCACAAGGCCCACACCATCCAGGTCGCGCTCAACATCGCCACGCGCGAGATGGAGTGGGTCTGTCCGCCGGTGCTGTGGCGCAAGCTCGGCGTGAGTCCGGCATGAAGCGCCGCACGCTCCTGATCGCCGCGCTGCCGGTGGTGTCCCAGGCGACGCCCGACCTCGCACTGGCCGTGCGCGAGCGCCTGCAACAGCCGCAGTGGCTGCGCGGCGACTTCACGCAGACCAAGAAGGTGCCGGGCTTCGCCAAGCCGCTGGTGTCCACCGGCAACTTCGTCGCGGCGCGCGGGCGTGGCGTGCTGTGGCGCACGCTCAAGCCCTTTGCCAGCGAGCTGCGCCTGACGCAGAACGAGATCCGCGCCAGCCAGGGCGGACAGACGGCCATGCGCCTGGATGCCGCGCGCGAGCCGGCCGTGCGCCTCATCACGACGCTGATGTTTTCGCTGCTCAATGGCGACGTCAGCGGTCTGGCCGAGCTCTTCGAGCTCAGTGGCGGCGTCAAGGGCGCGAGCTGGCAGCTGGCTCTGCTGCCCAGGCCCGGTGCGCTTCAGCAGGTGCTCAGGAAGGTGGAGCTGGAGGGCGATGGCTTCGTGCGCCGCATCCAGCTCTTCGAGGCCAACGGCGACGAGAGCCTGATCCAGATCGCCAACCCGCGCACCGATGCGGCGCCCGAGCCGGGTCTCTTTCAGTGAACCTGGAGCGAACCACCCGGCGCCTGGCCGGCCTGTGGCTGGTGCTCGTGCTCGCCTGCGTGGCGCACAACGCCTGGTACTGGATCGTGAACCGGGGCGCGCCGGTGACCGACATGCTGGCCATGCTGCCCCGCGACGAGCAGCGCCCGCTGGCCGCCCAGGCCACGCAGGCCCTGGCCGATGCCGGCTCGCGCCGCGTCACCGTGCTGATCGGCGGGGGCGACGAGGACCAGGCGCGGCACGCGGCCGACGCCTTCTTGCAGGCCCTGGGCGACATCCCGGCCCGGCATCGCGTGGCCGACACCGACAGCCAGGCCTGGCTGGCCCTGTACGCGCCGGTGCGCGCGGGGCTGCTGTCGCCCCAGGCCCGCGAGCGCCTGGGCGCGGCGCCGACGGCCGAACTGGCCGACCAGGCGCTCGCGGCGCTCTACCAGCCCGTCGGCGGGCCGCGCATGGGGCCCTGGGCGGACGATCCGCTCAACGTCT
>NZ_DASWYS010000366.1:0-5160 GCF_036404855.1 Roseateles sp. | reverse complement strand
GAGGCGACACCCGGTGTGGGCGCCCTAGCCTCGCGCAAATCCGCGGACGGCGCCACCGGGCCACCCCGCCCAGATCCCCAACTCAGCGGAGGCCGCCGGCCTGCAGCAGGGTCGCTTTGTCAGGCCGGCAGGTCGAGTCCCGCGGCCCGCCCGGCCCTCCAGCAGGCGATCAGCTGGCGCGCCAACTCCGGCAGCTCGCCCCGCCCGACGCGCTTGGCAAAGCCGAAGCGCTCGCCAGCGTAGATGCGGTCATAGGCCAGGCGCGATACATGCGCGGGCCAACCCTGGGCAGCCATCAGCGCCGAGAAGCGCTCCAGCTGGCGCAGCTCCACCTGCAGCGGCCGTTCACGGCTGAGGCAGGCGTCCTCGATGAGCAACCGGGTCGAACCCTGCAGACAGCGGATGCGCCGCGGGCCGAAGCTGGGCAACGGGAGCGGTCGGCGGTGGCGGAACGTCATGCCGCCAAGATAGATGCAGCGCGGCCAAGCCTGCGCCGAAAAACACCGCTTTGGCGAACCGTCCCCGCAGCGCGCCCTCCGACACCGCCCCGGATGTGGGTTCAGTCACGCACCGGACAAGAAAAACCCTTCGGCCGGCGGAGCGGTCCGAAGGGTTGAATCCACCCTTGACGGGAGGAGGAGACAAACAGTGGCGCAACGTTACCGCCAGACAAAGCCCCATGGCAATCAAGTTCGCGAGTGAACGCATGCCGAAAGCGCCGCAGGGTATGAGGCCCGGTTGGGCTGGTGACCGGCCCTACATTGCCGCCTGACGTTCCTGCCGGAGACCCGCCATCGATTCGCCGCCCCGCCCCGTCGGATTCTGGGAAGCCCTGCGCTTCTGGCTCAAACTCGGTTTCATCAGCTTTGGTGGTCCGGCCGGGCAGATCGCAATCATGCACACCGAGCTGGTGGAGCGCCGCCGCTGGATCAGCGAACGGCGTTTCCTGCACGCGCTGAACTACTGCATGTTGTTGCCCGGCCCGGAGGCCCAGCAGCTCGCCACTTACATCGGCTGGCTGATGCACCGCGCCGGCGGCGGGCTGGTCGCCGGTGTCCTCTTCGTGCTGCCTTCGCTGTTCATCCTGGTGGCGCTGTCCTGGGTCTACCTTGCCTGGGGACAGTTGCCGTTGGTGGCCGGGCTGTTCTACGGCCTCAAGCCAGCCGTGACTGCGCTGGTCCTGCACGCCGCCCACCGCATCGGCACGCGGGTGCTGAAGAACGCCTGGCTCTGGGCGATCGCCGCGGCGGCCTTCGTCGCCATCTTTGCGCTGAACGCCCCTTTCCCGCTCATCTTGCTGGCCGCCGCCCTCGCCGGCCTTTTCGGCGGCCGGCGCGCGCCGCAGGTCTTCGCGGCCCACGGGGCCGCCGGCGCTGCCCAGTCAGGCTACGGCCCGGCGCTCATCGACGACGACACGCCCACGCCACCCCATGCCCGTTTTGTCGGCGCCCGGCTGGCACGGGTGCTGGCCATCGGCTTCGGCCTGTGGGCTGCCGCAATGGCAGCCCTTGTGCTGGCCTGCGGCGTGCAGGGCGCGCTGACGCAGATGGGCTGGTTCTTCACCAAGGCAGCGCTGATGACTTTCGGCGGGGCCTATGCCGTGCTGCCCTATGTCTACCAGGGCGCCGTCGAACAGCACCAATGGCTGACGGGAACCCAGATGATCGATGGCCTGGCCCTGGGCGAGACGACGCCCGGACCGCTCATCATGGTGGTGGCCTTCGTCGGGTTCGTGGGCGGCTGGACCAAGCAGCTGTTCGGCCCGGACGCCCTCTTCCTGGCTGGCGCGACGGCCGCTGGCGTCGTCACCTTTTTCACCTTCCTGCCGTCCTTCGTGTTCATCCTGGCGGGCGGGCCGCTCATCGAGTCCACGCACGGCAGGCTGCAGTTCACCGCACCGCTGACTGCCATCACCGCCGCCGTCGTCGGCGTCATCCTGAACCTGGCGCTGTTCTTCGCCTGGCATGTGATGTGGCCGCAAGGGCTGACCGGCCGCTTCGACTGGGTCTCGGCCATGATCGCCGCCGGGGCCGGCATCGCGCTATTCCGCTTCAGGTGGGGCGTCATGCCGTTGCTGTTCTTGTGCGCGCTCCTGGGCCTGGGCGCAAGCTGGCTGCAGGCCAGCTGAGCCGAAGCCCGGAGAAGGCGTAGCCTTGCGCCATGAACCGCCGCCTCGTCGCCTTTTCCGCCGTCTTGCTCACCGCCTTGGCGATGACCACCTGCGCGGTGGTCAGCCGCCTCTCCGATGGCCACCTCGACATTGACCAGGTCGAGCTCCAGGCGCGCATTGCGTCGCACTTTCCGACGCACCACTGCAAGCTCATCGTCGCCTGCCTTGACTTGTCCAATCCCGTCGTCGTGTTGACCGAAGGCGCCGATCGAATCGGCCTTGATGTTGACACCCGGGTGGGACTGGGCGGGCACGAGCGCACCGGCCGCGTGGGCTTCTCCGGGCGGCCGCGCTATGTGCCCGGCGAGGGCCAACTCTTCCTGGACGACCTGCAGATCACGACGCTAGAGTTCGCGGGCCTCCCCGAGGAGTACGCCGCCCTTGTGAAGCTGCGCGGACCGGCAGTGATCAATGCGCAGCTGCAATCCCGCCCCATCTATACGCTCGATGCCGGATCGGCCAAGGGAGCGCTGGCCAAAATGACGGTGCGTGACGTGAAGGTCGTTGACGGCCGCCTCCGGGTCAGCTTCGGCACTGCGGGGCGATAGCGGGCCTATCGGCCCACCCATCCCGTGGCACGCAGCAGCATCAACAACGCCACCGCAGCCGCGAGGACCCCAAACGCCTGTTGCAGGCGGTTTCCGCTCCAACGCGCACTGAACCGGCGGCCAGCCAACATCGCCAGGACTGCTCCCGCGGCGAACGGCAGCGCCACGGGCCAGGCCATCGCGCCCTGCGTCGCCGCCCCCAGCACGCCACCCAGCGACACCAGGGCGATGACGGCCATGGACGTCGCGACCACGCCGCGCGGCGGCACGTTGCTGATGCCGGACAGCATGGGCACGATGACGAAGCCGCCCCCGACCCCGAGCAGCCCGCTGAGCATGCCGGACAGGCCACCTGTGAGCGCCAGCATCGCGGTACAGGGCGCCCGCCACGACAGCCGCCCGGTGGCCGGGTTCATCGCACAGACCGGAACCTTGGACGCCTCTGCGGCCGCCGGCTTGTGGCGCTGACGGAGGCTCCGCCAGGCGACCCAGCCCAGCACTGCGGCAAATGCCGCCATCACCGGTTCGTCGGGCAACTCGCGCGCGAGCCGCACGCCCAGCGGCGCAAAGAGCATGCCGGTCAACCCGATCATCAGGGCCGCCCGGTAGCGCACCGCCCTCTCCCTCAACCCGAGCAGGGCGCCGATGCTCGCGGCCAAGCCCACTGCTAGCAGTCCCACCGGCGCCGCCTGGGCCATCTGCAGGTGAAGGCCGAACACCAGCAACGGCACAGCCAGGATGCCACCGCCAGCGCCGGTCAGCGCCAGCACGACCCCGACTGCGCCCCCCATCAACAGGCTCAGGCCGGTGACGTCCCAGGCCACCGGCTCAGCCCACCATCTCGGGCTGCGCCAACCACTCGCGGCCCTTGAGCATGCCGTCCCAATACAGCGGCGGCAGGATGCGCTCCTTGAGATACCAAGCCAGGCGCGACGGCCGCGTACCGTCGATGAACCAGCGCGGGAAGCTGGGCGCGAGCTTGCCGCCGTAGGTGAATTCGGCGAGCACGATCTTGCCGCGCGCAACGGTCAGCGGGCAGGAGCCGTAGCCGTCGTAGCGCGCCTCGCCCTTGGCCGCCCCGCGCGTGGCGAGCACGTTGTGGGCAACCACGGGCGCCTGCTTGCGGGCTGCGGCCGCCGTCTTGGCGTTGCTGGTATTGGCGGCGTCGCCCAGCGCGAAGACATTGGGGAAGCGCCTGTGGCGCAGCGTCCCAGGGTCCACGTCCACCCAGCCCGCCGCGTCGGCCAGCGGGCTGACGCGGATGAAGTCCGGCGCCTTCTGCGGCGGCACGACGTGGATCATGTCGAACTCGCGCACCACCTGGGTCTTGCTGCCGTCAGCATTCGCCTGGCTGAAGGTGGCCTTGCGGGCTGGTCCGTCGACGGCCGTGAGCGTCTGGCCGAAGTTCAGGTGGATGCCGTAGGCCTGCACGTACTGCATCAGCGCGGGCACGTAATCGGGCACACCGAAGAGTACGGCGCCGGCGTTGCAGAACTGGATGTCCACGTCGCGCAGCACACCTGCTCGGCGCCATTGGTCGGCCGACAGGTACATCGCCTTCTGCGGCGCGCCGGCACACTTGATAGGCATGGGCGGCTGGGTGAACACGGCGCGGCCGCCGCGCAGCCCCTGCACGAGCTGCCAGGTGTAGGGCGCCAGGTCGTAGCGGTAATTGGACGTGACGCCGTGGCGGCCCAAGGTCTCGACGAGGCCGTCAACGCCGTGCCAGTCCAGCTTCAGGCCGGGGCAGACGATGAGCTGCCCGTACTTGACGACACGGCAGCCGTCGAGGATGACCGCGTCGCGCTCCGGCTCGAAGGCCGCCACGGCGGCCTTCAGCCAATGCACGCCGCGCGGCAGCACCGAGGCCATCGTGCGCGCAGTGCGCGATGCGTCGAAGACGCCGCTGCCCACTAGCGTCCACCCGGGCTGGTAGTAATGGACGTCGGCGGGGTCGATGACCGCAATGTCCAGTCCAGGGTCGCGCGCCAGCAGGCTGGACGCCACGGCGATGCCCGCCGCACCGCCGCCAATGATGACGACCGCATGCTTCGCGTCGGCCACCTCCACCGGCGTCTTGCCGCCGTTGACGAGGCGGCGTACGACGCCTTTGAGGTCGAATCCCGCGACAGCTGCGCGCTCGATGATCTGCGGCAGAGGCATCGTGCCAGACTGAGACAGCGCCCACATCGTCGACGAGCGCATGCCGGTGCGGCAGAAGGCCAGCACAGGCTTGGGGCTTACGGCCATCAGCGCGCCAAACTCGCGGCCCTGCTCGTCGGTGACCTTGCCCGATTCGGCGGGCAGGTAGTGCATGGTGATGCCCAGGCCGCGGGCCGCGGCCTCCAGCTCGGCGAACACGGGCTGATCGTTGCCTTCACCGTCTGGGCGGTTGCAGATCAGCGTCCGGAAGCCGGCACGGGCAATCTCGGGCAGAGCAGG
>NZ_DASWYS010000365.1:0-12201 GCF_036404855.1 Roseateles sp. | reverse complement strand
ATTCGCGAGGTCTATCTGACCTCCGGGCGCAGCCGCAAGCTGAAGTTCGGTCGCTACGAGGTGACGGTCAAGCATGCCCCGCGCTGGATGCTGGCGTTGGGGGCCGGCCAGGCCGGTGCGGCCGTGCGGGCGCTGGCCTGGATGGGTCCGTCACATGTGCGCGAGTCGTTGGCAGCCTTGCGGCGGACCCTTCCGTCCACGGAATGGCAGGCGCTGACGTCGGGGCGTGCCGGCCTGCCCTCGTGGATGGCCAGGGCGATCGGCGAAGAAGCGGTCCGTGGCTGAGTCCTACTTCTCCCTCAGCGACGCGGACCGGGCCGAAGTCCTCGAAGTGGGCCGGGAGCGGACCGGCCGCCCGGCCCATCTGCTGGAAAAGGACGTCTAGGTCGTCTGGACGCTCGGGACACTATTCGGGTCTTCGGTCGGTACGGACTTGACGTTCAAGGGCGGCACGTCGCTCTCCAAGGCCTACCGGATCATCGACAGGTTCTCGGAAGACCTCGACTTGACCTACGACATCCGCAAGCTGATCGCCGACCTGACGGGAGGTGAGGAGTTCTTGCCGTCCAGTCGCAGCCAGGCCAGCAAATGGACGAAAGCCGTGCGCGACCGGCTCCAAGGGTGGATCGCTGGCACGGTACAGCCCGTGATTCAGGAGGCACTCGACCAGGCGCAGCTCGGTGCGAAGCTGGAAATCTCAGGCGCAGAGCAGGACAAGTTGCTCCTTCACTACCCGGCGGTCAAGCAAGGGACCGGGTATGTCGCTCCGGTCGTCACCTTGGAGTTCGGCGGCCGTGTGACCGGCGAACCGCACGCGGCCATGCCTGTGACATGCGACATGCGACATGCGACATCGATGGTCACGTCGACGGCGTGACGTTTCCGACTACATCCCCTGTGGTGATGAGCGTCGCCCGGACCTTCTGGGAGAAGGCAACCGCCACGCACGTCTATTGCGCCCAGGGACGGATCCGAGGCGAGCGCTATGCGCGGCATTGGCACGACCTGGCCGCCATCATGCGGAGCTCGCACGTCGATGCCGTCGTCAAGGATCGCGACGTCGCACGCGCGGTCGCTGAGCACAAGTCGTATTTCTTCCCCGAGAAGGACGCCGCAGGCAACACAGTCGACTACTTCGCCGCCATCTCAGGTGCCTTGCACGTGGTGCCCGAGGGGGCCGCACGCGACGCCCTCGCCGTCGACTACGCCAGCATGCTCGAAGATCAAGTCATGGTGGGGGACGCCCTGCCCTTCGAAGACCTCATGCTGGCCTGCGGGGAAGTTGCAGCCAGAGCTAACGAAGCTAAGCCTTGAGTACACAGCCACGTTAAGGACCACCGGCCGCCTCGGCGCTTGGTGCATGAACGGCATACCTTCAGGCTTCGGACAGGCCGGACCTCGACATCGAGCAAAACGACCCACATGACCCAGCCATCTGAGCGTCGCCGCGCATTGCGTTGGGGGCGAGATACCTTGGCCGCCATCATGGCGGATCCGGGCGTGCCGCCCGGCATGTGGCAGGAGGCCGAAGCCCTCATGGCCGCCTATCCGGACGATCGATCACCTGGAGCTTGATCAGCAAAACACTGGGCTTGGCATGAAGATCCTCCTCGTAGACTGCGACAGCGTCCAGCGGGGGTGGGAGGAGCAGTACTTATCGACATTGGCCTTTCGGTAGGCCAAGCCAAGATCATGGAGTCTTGTCACTGGAACTTTCCGGGAGCGTCCATTTCAATCGGGACGCGCAGGCCATTCACTGTCCGGCGCGGACCGTACCGGCTATCCCGACCCGACGCTTTCGTGCGTCGCAGGCTCAATCCTGTATCCGCGCCGTCGCTCAAATTCACGGTACTGCTCGGAGACTTCCGCGTCCTCATAGTTGCCTGCGACGGCGTCACCCACCCCATTGCCGTCCAGGCCCGGCAGTCCGCCGATCATGCCGCCCCAGGCTTGGCGTTCCTGGCTCTCCCCCACGAATGGCAGCAGGTAGGCGTCCAGGATGCCCTTACCCGGCGTAGCGATCTCGGCGCTGAGAGCGGTCAAGTATTCTGACTTACGCGTGCGGTGCCATTCGATGCAGAAGCCGGCGCGATAGCACAGCTCGGTGTGGACCACCAGCATGGTGCGGCCATTGCCATCCAAAAAGGGATGGCCAAAGGCAAACAGCCCCATCACCTCGCCGGGACGTTGCCGCATCTGGCGCTCGTCGCTGCCAATGCGCAATCCTTCTTGCACCGCCAATTCCGCATGCCCGGGATGGCAGAACCACGTTCCAGCCTTGGTCACGGCGATCTCCGGCGCCGTGGTCGCACGGTCCTGGCCGGCCCAAGGATATAAGCCCTCGAAGAGAATGCGATGGACCGCAAGGAAATCTTCATAGCGCAAGGCATCCCGCCGCTTCGCCAAGTGCGTGATGGCTTCGTCCAGACTGGCGCGGAACATCTGGTGTTCCAGTTCTTGGACGATTTGCGGATCCTTCTCGGCGAACTTGTTCCGCAGGTAGCCGGCCGTCTCGAAATCCTTGAACGGATCAAACACCCTGCTTGCGCTCCCTCAAGTAGTTCACGAGCAACTTCGCCATGTCGTCCTTGGTCAGCTTGCCTGCACGCTTGAGGGCGACCAACAGATCCTGCACCGGGCCGGAACGTACTTCGTCTCCGGCTAGGCGGGTCACCGTCTCCGCCCATTTGTCGGCGGGCGTCGGCACATACCGAACCTTGTGAAAACCCGCAAGCCGGCGCACATAGTTGCCCACATCGGTGGTCGGAAACGTCGCTGAATCCCACGGCTTCCCATTGAATGCCGTGAAAGTTCTGCGGTTGCGATTGTTGACGTATTGCACGGTGCCTTGGCCCAGGGCCAGCTTGCGGGAGACACGACGGTCACCTGTGTCCAGCACAAGCGTGCCATCCCCGCCGTCTTTCACCTGTGCCTTGAGCTTGCGCGCCACCTCGCGCGCCAGCGTCTCAACATTCACGACCGGCGTCACCTCGTGCGTGGATTCGTCCAAGCAGGCCTTTGCGTAAACGCCAGCGCCCAGGCGAAGCAGTTCTCCGTCGCGCTGAAGCGTCTTCAGGGCTTCAGAAACCTGCGATGCGCTGCCCAGCGGCGCGAGCTCGGCGCGCAGCACGACATGGCCAGAGCGGCGTCGAATCGACTGGCGCATGCGGTCAGCGAGCTTCATCGTGGAACCCATGTATTGATTTTAACAGCTTGGTGGCAAATTTCCCGAAAACTCAAACACCATCAACCACATAGGCGCGCAATAAATGCCGGACATCAGGCAATACTTGCGCCCCTTCCGCCGAGCCTCTAACAACTCGGCCGGCAGCAGGCAAATCCCTACGCCAGCGCAGGTCCCGCGCCTTTGCGACCCACAGACGGCTCGATGCTGGCTTCCGCCAGTCGCTAGGTGCAGCGGTGGAGGCTTCGGAACACCTGCTTCAGATGACACCCAAGGACGATGATTCGGGGACGGTGCGAGCGCCGACGGGCGAGCGACTCTTGTCGGTGGCAAGGTTCGATCAGGTGGTCGTCGGCATTTCTGGCGGGATGGCCGAGATGCACACAGCGCACCCCATGGCCTTCGCCCGGATCAATCGGCGGATTCACCGCGGGATCTCCTCTCAAGGTGCCGAAAGACCTGCTCCAGGCGGAACTGGTTGAGGAGATGGTGCGCTGTACCTTCCGCAATTGATGGTCGAGCCTGAGGAGACAGCTGCCCCCTTCCCGGCAGCCCACCCGCATGGCCTCCGACACCCAGCCCACCGAGGCGCCCACAAAACCGAAGCGCGGGCGCCCAAGGAAGCTCTGATCCATGGCGTTCGATGTCCTGCCCTGGGTTCGTGCCGAGGGCCGCACGCACCATGTGCAACAGCGTCTGGTTGGCGCAGGCCAGGGCGTTGCGCATGAAGTGCACGCGGCATTGCCGCCAGCGGGAGGCCAGCGCAACCCGCACAATTCTCCGCGCGAGCGCATCGCGCCGGCTCTGAGCATTGACGCCGCTGCGCTCAACTTCTCGGCAGCAGGTCAAACACGCAAAAGGCAATGGATTCGATCAACCTGGTTCCGGCCACCCACGAAGAAGCCGAGCACATCGCTGCGGAACTGCGGAGCTTCAACGGCATCCGGGTTCCCTCGCTGAGATTCGAGCCCATCTGGCTCGCAGCCAAGGATGCTGAGGGTCGCCTCGTCGGCGGCGTGGTCGGCGAGGTCTATCTGAACTGGCTTGAGATCGGGGTGCTTTGGGTGGATGAAGCCTGGCGGCAGACGGGTCTCGGAGGACGCCTCCTCAAGGCGGCCGAGCAAGCGGCGCTCGACAAGGGCGCAGAGTCTGCCTTCCTGGATACCTTCGCATGGCAGGCTGAAGGCTTCTACCGGCACCATGGCTACGAGGAGTTCGGGCGGCTGGAGGACTTTCCCGTCGGCAGTGCCAGGGTGTTCCTTCGCAAGACGCAGATCTCGAAGCCCCGGTGACCGCAAGCTTACCGTGGCAGCACTAAGCCTGCCGCCTCGCTCAAGAACGGCTGGGGGGTCTCGTCCACGGGCGCCCGGCGCAAGTCATGCCAGGTCTTGCAAAGGATGTTGGTCCCTCGCCCAGGGGCTGACGAAGAAGGCGGCCACCTCGGCGGCGTCGATGCCGGCCACGCTGGCGGGAGACCAGCGCGGCGCATGATCCTTGTCGACTGCGAGCGCGCGAATGCCCTCGACGGTCTCGCTGCGCGCCGCTCCGCGCATGTGGAAGCAGTGATGCACCAGGTCCCGCTCCAGACGCAGATCGTCGGCCAGGCTGAGCTTGCGACCGCGGCGCACCAGCTCCAGCGTCACCGCCATCATGGTCGGCGAGCGTGTCAGCAGCAGCTCGTGGGTCTGACGCGCCCAGTCGTCGCCAGCCTTGCCCAGGGAGTCGAGGATGCCAGCCAGCGTCGGCTCGCCGAAATGGCGGTCGATGCGCTCGGCCGCGGCCTTGGGGTCGGCGGCGGGCGCGAGGTCAGCGCGCTCCATGACCGTGGCGACGACATGCTCGGCGCTGGGCTGGGCGCTGGCGCGCAGCGCTTCGACCAAGTCGGTCCACTGCGCGGCGGGCACGTAGACGTCACCGAGACCCCATTCGATGGCGTCGCCGGCCGCGATGGCCTGGCCGGTCAGTGCCAGCCATTCGCCCACGTGGCCGGGGCATTGGGCGAGAAAGTAGCCGCCACCCACGTCGGGAAAGAGGCCGATGCCGGTCTCGGGCATGGCCAGCTTGGAGCGCTCGGACAGCACGCGAAGCTTGGCGCCCTGGCTGATGCCCATGCCGCCACCCATGACGATACCGTCCATCAGCGCAACGTAGGGCTTGGGGTAGTGGTGGATCAGGTGGTTGAGGCGATATTCCTCGGTGAAGAAATCGCCCAGCGCCGGGTCGCCCGCGTGGGCGGCCTGGTGGAAGAAGCGGATGTCTCCCCCGGCACAGAAGGCCGGCGCCTTGCCCTCGCGACCGGCGCCGAGCACGGCCACGGCCTGAATCTCGGGGCGCGCAGCCCAGTGGCGCAGCAGCGCCGTCATGTCCCGGATCATGGCCAGCGACAGCGCGTTCAGCGCCTGCGGGCGGTTCAGCGTGATGAGGCCGAGGCAGCCGTTGACATCGGCCAGGACTTGGCCGTCGGACACCAGGGGCGGGATCAGGTCGTTCATGCTTTCTGGAGTGCAGTTTTGACGGAGGAGGGAGCGAAGGCTTCATTGAGGATGAGGGCGAGCAGCACAAGGCTACCGCCGATCAGCGCCGCGTTGCCTGGGTGTTCGCCCGCAAACGCCCAGGCCCACAGCACGCCGAGCAGGGTCTCTGCCTGTCCCAGCAGCGCCATCTCGTGGCTGGGCAACTCGCGTGCGAGCCGCACGGCCAGCAGGCAGGGCACGGCGAGCTGGAAAACCCCGAGGAAGGCCAGCAGGCCCAGGTCATGCGCACTGGCCTGCAGCGGCCATGCCAAGGGCAGCATGACGGCCATGGAGATCAGCGCGCCGATAAGCACGGCGGGCAGCATGTCTCCCTGCCGGCCCACCTTCTGCAGCAGGCACCAGTTGCTGGCCGCCGCGAGCGGAACGCCGAGGGCCACGACGACGCCGAGCCAGGGCCCGCCGAGTTGCCCGCCAAACATCCAGGCGATGCCGGCACCGGCCAGCGCGATGGCCCACCAGGTGCGCGCGGGCACCGGCTGGCGCAGGAAAGCCCAGGCAAACACCGCAGTGAACAGCGGCGACAGCGACATCGTCACCAGCACATTGGCCACCGTGGTCAGCGACAGGGCCACCATGAACGCCGTGAACATGACGGCCCAGCAGACACCGGACGCCCAGACCGCGCCGCCACGCATGGCACTCAGCAGCGCCCTCCCCCGCATCACCCCGAGGATGGCCATCAACGCCAGCGCATTGAACGTGCTGCGCCAGAACGTGATCTCGAAGCCCCGCGCCGCATCCAGGTGCCGCGTGACAACGCCCGCCGAACTCCACATCAGCGTGACCAGCAGCATCAGAAGAACAGCGCTACGGTGGCTCATCAACGAAGAACGCCCCTGAAAAGGGGCGCGGGCAAAACTGTGATTGAAGCCCCCTGCGGGAGGGGGCTGGGGGAGCACAAGGCGCCGCGCCAGCGCGAGGCCTGAGCCTCAGGCGCGCGCCGCGCGCTTGCGATCGTTCTCGGACAGGTGACGCTTGCGCAGGCGCACGCTCTTCGGCGTGATTTCCACGAGTTCGTCGTCATCGATGAAGTCCACGCCGTATTCCAGCGTCAGGTCGATGGGCGGCGTGATCTTGATCGCGTCTTCCTTGCCGGACACGCGGAAGTTGGTCAGCTGCTTGGTGCGCGTCGCGTTGACGACCAGGTCGTTGTCGCGGCTGTGGATACCGACGATCATGCCTTCGTAGACCGGATCGTTGGGCTTGACGAACATGCGGCCACGGTCGTCCAGCTTGCCCAGCGCGTAGGTGAAGATCTCGCCGTCGTCCATGGAGATCAACACACCGTTCTTGCGGCCGCCGATGTCGCCCTTGTGGGCTTCATAGCCGTCGAAGATGGACGAGATCAGTCCCGAGCCACGGGTCAGGTTCATGAACTCGTTCGCGAAACCGATCAGGCCACGCGCGGGGATGCGGTACTCCAGACGCACGCGGCCATGGCCGTCCGGCTCCATGTTCAGCATCTCGCCCTTGCGCAGGCCCAGCGCCTGCATGACGCCACCCTGGTGGGTTTCCTCGACGTCGGCCGTCACCAGCTCCATGGGCTCGCTCTTGACGCCGTCGATGTCCTTGAACATCACGCGCGGCTTGGAGACGGCCAGCTCGTAGCCTTCGCGGCGCATGTTCTCCAGCAAGATGGTCAGGTGCAGTTCACCACGACCGCAGACCTCGAAGATGCCATCCTCGTCGGTCTCGGAGACACGCAGCGCGACGTTGTGCTGCAGTTCCTTCTGCAGGCGGTCCCAGATCTGGCGGCTGGTAACGTACTTGCCCTCGCGGCCGGCCAGCGGGCTGGTGTTGACGCAGAAGTTCATCGTCAGCGTCGGCTCGTCGACCTTCAGCATGGCCAGCGGCTGCGGGTTGGTCGGGTCGGTCACGGTGACACCGATGCCGATGTCCTCAATGCCGTTGATCAGCACGATGTTGCCGGGACCCGCTTCGGTGACCTGCACACGGTCCAGACCGTGGAAGGTCAGCACCTGGTTGATGCGACCGTTGACGGCCTTGCCATCGGGGCCTTCCATCACGGTGACCTGCTGGCCGGGCTTGATGGTGCCCTGGCTGATGCGGCCCACACCGATGCGGCCGACGAAGGTGGAGAAGTCCAGTGCCGAGATTTGCAGCTGCAGCGGGGCGGTCGGGTCGCCCTTTTGCGGAGGCACGTGCTTCAGGATGGTGTTGAACAGGGCCGACATGTCGGGGCCCCACTGCTCGCCCGGCGCGCCCTCTTCCAGCGAGGTCCAGCCGTTGATGCCGGAGGCGTAGACGACGGGGAAGTCCAGTTGCTCGTCGGTGGCGCCCAACTTGTCGAACAGGTCGAAGGCGGCGTTGATGACGGCGTCCGGCTTGGCACCCGGCTTGTCGACCTTGTTGACGACCACGATGGGCTTGAGGCCCAGGGCCAGTGCCTTCTTCGTGACGAAGCGCGTCTGCGGCATCGGGCCTTCCTGGGCGTCGATCAGCAGCACCACGCCGTCCACCATGGACAGGGCGCGCTCCACTTCGCCGCCGAAGTCCGCGTGGCCGGGCGTGTCGACGATGTTGATGTGCGTGCCGTCCCAGCTGACCGCGCAGTTCTTGGCCAGGATGGTGATGCCGCGCTCGCGCTCGATGGCGTTGCTGTCCATGACGGTGTCGACGACCTTCTCATGGTCGGCGAACGTGCCGCTCTGGCGCAGCAGTTGGTCGACCATGGTGGTCTTGCCATGGTCGACGTGGGCAATGATGGCGATGTTGCGGATCGGGGTGGTCATGACAGCTTGCTTCTAAAAAAACCGGTTCAGGCGGAGAGCAGCGCCTGGACCTCCGGCGGGGTCAACAGACGGTCGGCGATCAGCTCGCCGGAAGTGATGTGCGCGCTGCCCAGGAAGGCCTTGTCCTCCGGGCCGTAGACGCGTACGCGCTCGGCATCCGGCGCGTCGACGCGGCGGCGCAGGCCGGACAGGAAGCGGGTGGCGTCCGCCAGGTTCAGGCGCAGTTCGGGTGCGTCGGCCAGCAGCCGGTCGGGCGACGTGAGCAGCGCAGCGCGTTGCTCGTCAGCCATGGCCTCGATCTGTGCCAGCGTGACCGCACCGTCCAGCGTCAGTCCGCCAGAGCCAGTGCGGCGCAGCGCGGCCAGCGACGCACCGACGCCCAGCTTGGCGCCGATGTCTTCGGCCAGCGTGCGGATGTAAGTACCTTTGCTGCAACGGACGTCGAGGGTCACGGTGCCAGCCTGCATCGCGACGATGTCGATGCTGTGAATCGTCACACGGCGGCTCTTGCGTTCGATCTCGACCCCGGCGCGGGCGTATTCGTACAGCGCCTTGCCTTCGTGCTTCAGCGCCGAGTACATCGGCGGCATCTGGTCGATCTCGCCAGTGAAGGCTGCGCAAGCGGAGGCGATCTGCTCGGCCGTGATGTGGTCCGGGTCGTTGCGTTCCAGCACCTCGCCCTCGGCATCACCCGTCGTCGTGCGTATGCCCAGGGCCAGCGTCGCGAGGTAGCGCTTGTCGGCGTCCAGGCTGAGCTGGCTGAACTTGGTGGCCGCGCCAAAGCAAAGCGGCAGCAGGCCGGTGGCCAGCGGGTCCAGCGTGCCGGTATGGCCCGCCTTCTCGGCGCGCAGCAGCCACTTGGCCTTCTGCAGCGCGTCGTTGCTCGACAGGCCGAGCGGCTTGTCGAGCAACAACACGCCATGCAGCGGGCGGCGCTGGATGCGCACCCTCTGAGGCTTCGCGGCGACCGCGGCTTCAGTCATTGGGCTCCTCGTCCTCAATCGCGCGAGTGGCGTTGGCCTTGTTGATCAGCGCCGTCATCTCGGCGGCGCGCTCGGTGGTGCGGTCAAACTGGAAATGCAGCGTCGGCACGGTGTGGATCTGCAGTCGCTTGAACAGGCCGTTGCGCAGGTAGCCGGCCGCCTCGTTCAACGCGGCCTGCGTCTCGGCGGCGTCGCCGATCAGCACCGAGAAGAACACCTTGGCATGGGCGTAGTCGGGTGTGACCTCGACCGCGCTGATCGTCGCCATGCCGATGCGCGGATCCTTCAGCTCGCGGATCAGCTCGGCCAGATCACGCTGGATCTGGTCGGCGACTCGGAAGCTGCGGTTGGGGATTGCACGTTTGTGTCTCATGGCGCTTTCCTGAAACAACAAACCCCGCCCCTTTCGGGCGGGGTCTGCGGGGTTAACCCGTGGACCGGAAGATCAGAGCGTGCGGGCCACTTCCTTGATCTCGAAGAATTCGAGCTGATCACCTTCCTTGATGTCGCTGTAGTTCTTGAGCTTGATACCGCACTCGAAGCCTTCCTTGACCTCGCGCACATCGTCCTTCTCGCGGCGCACCGACTCCACCTCGCCCGTGTAGACGACGGTGTTCTCGCGCAGCAGGCGGAAGCGAGCACCACGGCGGACCAGACCACTGGTGACCATGGAACCGGCCACCGTGCCGATCTTGGAAGCGACGAACACGACGCGGATCTCGGCCGTGCCCAGTGCTTCCTCTCGTTGCTCGGGAGCCAGCATGCCGGACATCGCCTTGGTCACATCGTCGACGGCGTCGTAGATGATGCTGTAGTAGCGCAGGTCGACCGCGTTGCCCTCGGCCAGCTTGCGCGCACCGGCGTCCGCTCGCACGTTGAAGCCGATGATGACGGCCTTGGACGCGATGGCGAGGTTGATGTCGCTTTCGCTGATGCCGCCCACCGCCGCGTGAACGATCTGCACCTTGACCTCGGCGTTGCTGAGCTTGAGCAGCGAGGCGGCCAGCGCTTCCTGCGAACCCTGCACGTCTGCCTTGATGATCAGCGGCAGGGTCTGCACGTCGCCGGCGCCCATCTCGCTGAACATGTTCTCGAGCTTGGCGGCCTGCTGCTTGGCCAGCTTGACGTCGCGGTACTTGCCCTGACGGAACGTCGCCACTTCACGGGCACGGCGCTCGTCGCCCAGCACCATGAACTCGTCGCCGGCCTGCGGCACTTCGGTCAGGCCCTGGATCTCGACCGGGATGGACGGGCCAGCTTCGGCGGTCGCCTTGCCGTCTTCGTCCAGCATGGCGCGCACGCGGCCGAAGGTGGAACCGGCCAGCACGACGTCGCCGCGCTTCAGTGTGCCGCTCTGCACCAGCACCGTGGCAACCGGGCCGCGGCCCTTGTCCAGCTTGGCTTCGATGACCAGGCCCTTGGCCATGGACTCGACCGGCGCCTTGAGCTCCAGCACTTCAGCCTGCAGCAGCACCTGCTCCAGCAGCTCGTCGATGCCCTGGCCGGTCTTCGACGACACGCCGATGAATGGCGAATCGCCGCCGAACTCTTCCGGCACGACCTCTTCAGCCACCAGCTCGCTCTTCACGCGCTCGGCGTTGGCATCGGGCTTGTCGATCTTGGTCATTGCCACCACGATCGGCACGCCAGCAGCCTTCGCATGGTGGATGGCTTCCTTGGTCTGGGGCATGACGCCATCGTCAGCTGCGCAAACGAGGATGACGATGTCCGTCGCCTTGGCACCGCGGGCACGCATGGCCGTGAAGGCCGCGTGACCCGGGGTGTCCAGGAAGGTGATCATGCCGCGCGGCGTCTCGACGTGATAAGCGCCAATGTGCTGCGTGATGCCGCCGGCTTCGCCAGCCGCAACACGCGAGCGGCGGATGTAGTCCAGCAGCGAGGTCTTGCCGTGGTCGACGTGACCCATGACGGTGACGACCGGCGCACGCGGCAGCGACTCGTGCTGCTGCTCGGCCGTCGTGCCCTCTTCTTCGAGGAAGGCGTCCGGATCGTCCAGCTTGGCGGCGAAGGCCTTGTGACCCATCTCCTCGACCAAGATCATGGCCGTTTCCTGGTCCAACTGCTGGTTGATGGTGACCATCTGGCCCAGCTTCATCAATTGCTTGATGACCTCGGCGGCCTTGACCGACATCTTGTGGGCGAGATCGGCCACCGAGATGGTCTCGGGAACGTGGACCTCTTGAATCTGTTGCTCGACCGGCGCCTGGAAGTTGGAATGGCCGTTGCCACCACGGTCACCACGGCGGCCGCCCGCGCCACCTCGGGCCGGAGCACGCCAGTTGCCGCCGCCACCCGGGCGGTTGGCACCGGCGGGGCCGGAACCGATGGTCTTGAGGCCACGCTTCTTGGCCGCATCGTCGGCCCAGCTGGACGACAGCTTCTCGGACTTGACCGATTTCTTGTCGCCCGGCTTGCCGGTACCGGCACCTGCGGCGGCGCCGGCCGGTGCCGGAGCGCCGGCCTTCTTGTGGATGGTGCCCTTGATGCCTGCACCTTCAGCGGGCTTGGGCTCCTCGGGCTTCTTCGCGACCAGCACCTTCTTCGGCGCATTCATCATCGCGCGGATCTTGGCGGCCTCTTCCTCGGCGGCCTTGCGGCGGCGGGCGAGGTCGTCCTGCTTCTGCTTCTCCTCAGCCGCAGCGTCCACAGCCTTGACGACGCGCAGGGCCGGCTTGGCGGCCTCGGCGGGCACGGGCGGCGGCGGGGCGACGACGTCAGGCGCGGGG
>NZ_DASWYS010000364.1:0-22569 GCF_036404855.1 Roseateles sp. | reverse complement strand
GGGGTCGGCGCGGGGGCCGGCGCGGGCGTGGGGGCCGGTGCAGGGGCGGGCGATGGCGCGGGCGAAGGTGCCGGAGCCGGAGCCGGAGCAGGTGTCGGCGCCGGTGCCGGTGCCGGTGTGGGTGCAGGCGCCGGTGTGGGTGCAGGCGCCGGTGCGGGCGCAGGAGCCGGGGTCGGCGTGGGGTCGGGGGTCGGATCACCGCCTCCCCCGCAGGCGACCAGCGCGGTAGTCAGCAGCAGCGAGAGCGGAGCCAGGGTCTTGGGTCGGGGAGCGGGACGCATGATGAACCTCATCGCGGAAAGCCGGAAAAAGCCGGATCTGTCTGCTTACGCCGCGTTGCCAGGGCAAAAGGCTCATGAGGCTCCGACAAAACCTGCCGCTAGGATGCGCCGCGATGAGCGACGACGCGCCCCTGTCCGATGTGACCGCCTGGCTCAGCCAGCAACCGGCCGACGCCGACGGCGTCGGCGACCGTCTGTTCGCGGCGCTCTACGACGAGCTACGCCGGCTGGCGCGCAGCCACCTGCGCCACGAGGACTCCGGACACACGCTATCGGCCACGGCGCTGTCGCATGAGGCCTGGTTTCGGTTGGCGGCGCAGACACGCACTCAGTGGCGCAATCGCGGCCACTTCCTGGCAGTGGCGTCCATGATGATGCGGCGCATCCTCGTCAACCACGAGCTCGCGCGGCGCGCCGACAAGCGCGCGGCCGAGCGGGTGGCGTTGACGCTGTCGGGACTGGCGGAGCTGGCGCTGCCGGCCGACCGCGACATCGTCGCGGTGCACGAGGCATTGCTGGCGCTGGAGGTCGTGGACGCGCGCGCGGCCAAGGTCGTCGAGTTGCGATTCTTCGGCGGGCTGGAGAACGATGAGGTCGCCGAGGTGCTGGCGGTATCGCTGGCGACGGTCAAGCGCGACTGGACCCTGGCACGGGCCTGGCTGCACCGAGAGCTGACGGGCGGTTAGAGCCCGTCCTGCGCGGGGCTTCGGTCACCCGGCTGCGGCATGCAGCCCGCCGCCAGCGGCGCGCCCCCCTCGCGCAGCACGATGCCCTGCGGCCCGTGGCACAGCTCGATGCGGCGCGCGGCGGGCCACCGCTGCAGTGCAAAGGCCTCCAGGCTGGCGGGCAGACTGGTCTGCATCCGGCCGGCGCCGAGCTGCTCGGCGGGGTGGTCGTGGAAGTGCAGCCAGGGCACGAAGCGGCCCGCCAGCAGCAGCCAGGGCGACACCTGCACCGGCTCGGGCGAATAGCCTTCGGCGCGCAGCCAGGCCTGGGCCTCGGCGCGGTCGGCGCTGCCGGTGAGCGCCGCGGCCAGCAGCTCGGCCACCCACTGGTTGCAGTTCTGATAGTCGGTGCTGAATGGGTAGGCGTTGGCGCTGTAGCGCGCGTTCAGCAGGCCCAGCGCAAGCGGCTTGTCCAGCGCAGCGCGCGCCAGCGCCGTGGCGGCTTCGTGCGGCAACAGCAGCAGGCTGACGTAGCCAAGGTTGGCATCATCGCTGCCGAGCACGAAGCCGGCCAGCCCCTGGTCGAACAGGCGTGGCCGGCCCTCGGCGCAGGCGTAGTAGAGCTGGCGCACGGCCCAGGGCGTGTCCAGTCCCGAAGCGAGGGCGACGGCGGCATGGGAGTAGCGCAGACCGAAGCGCGACAGGTCGGTGCCCGATCGCGAGATCAGCGCGGCGGGGCTGCCCGAGGCGGCGAGGACGCCTCGCACGGCGGCGGCGAAGCGCAGCAGGCGGTCCTGCTGGGTGGCCGTGACTTCGACGGGACGGTCGCAGCCGCGCGGCGGCAGTGAGCCAGCCAGAACCGGGACCGCGGCCAGCGCGAGCGCCAGCGCGGCGATGTCACGGATCAAGGCTCGACGGCGCGCGCGGCCAGCTCGCGATGCCAGGCGTCCTCGAGCACGAGGAAGAAGGCCCGGCCGGTGTCGGCATGGGCGAAGGCCACGCCATACGGCTGGGGTGTGGCCTGCACCTCGTCGCCAACATTGACGGTGCGCGCGGCCAGGGCCTGTTCAGGCAGGGTCAGCTCGACGGGCGCGGCGCCGTCGCGGGCCAGCGTCAGGCGCAGCTTGCCGGCGTCGGCTCGGGCGACGTCGGTGACGCGGTAACGGCCTTCGGCGCGATGCTCGCCGCCGCTGCTGCCGGACGAGGCTCGGAAGGAGTCCGACACGCTGCCGGACGCGGACGAACCGGCCTCGGCGGCCGACGAAGCGAAGGAGGTGGCCTGGGCCGCCGTGGTCGCGGCCAGGGCGAGGGAGGCAAGGAGGACAACGCGCATGGTGGGCTCGGGAACTGCTGGAGGGTCGACGATAGCGCGGATGGGTACCTTCCTCGGCGGGGCGCTCCGTGGTCCTCTCAGCGCGCCGTGCCGCGCCAGCGCTTCAGCGTCAGCGCGTTGGCGACGACGCTGACGCTGCTGAAGGCCATGGCTGCGCCGGCGATGACCGGGTTCAGCAGCCCCAGCGCGGCGAGCGGGATGCCGACGACGTTGTAGGCGAAGGCCCAGAACAGCCCCTGGCGGATCTTGGCGTAGGTGCGATGGGAGACGTCCAGCGCGTCGGCGACCAGGCGCGGGTCGCCTCGCATCAGGGTGACGCCAGCGGCCTCCGTCGCGACGTCGGCGCCGCCGGCCATTGCGAAGCCCACCGACGCGGCCGCGAGCGCCGGTGCGTCGTTGATGCCGTCGCCGACGAAGGCGACCACGGCGCCGCCGTCGCGCAAGCCTTGCACGACCGAGGCCTTGGCCGCCGGCAGCACTTCGGCATGGACCTCGGTGATGCCCAGTTGTCGGGCGACGCCCGCCGCAGCGCCCTGGCTGTCGCCGCTGACCATGACGGTGCGGATGCCGCGTGCTTGCAACTGCGCGATGGCCGCCGCGGCCGTGTCCTTTACGCGGTCGCCGAAGGCCAGCAGGGCCAACGCGCGGCCGTTCTCCACCAGCCAGGACACCGTGCGTCCGTCGGCCTCCAGCCGACGCGCCTCCTTGGCCAGGCCGGCGTCGCTCACGCCCAGTTCCTGGACCAGCCGGGTGTTGCCCAGTGCCAGCTGCCGGCCCTGCACGACGCCTTCGACGCCCCGGCCCGGCAGCGCGCGCGCCTGCGCCACCGGCAACGCGGCCGTGCCCTGGGCCTCGGCCAGCACGGCCAGCGCCAGCGGGTGGCTGCTGCTGCGCTGCAGTGCGGCGGCGAGCTGCAGCACTTCGTCCCGGCTGCCGCCCGGGGCCGGCACGACAGCGACCAGCGTCGGCTGACCCACCGTCAGCGTGCCGGTCTTGTCGAAGGCGACCACCGTCACCGCATGGGCCAGCTCCAGCGCTTCGGCGTCCTTGATGAGGATGCCCTGGCGGGCCGCGACGCCGGTGCCGGCCATCAGCGTCGTCGGGGTGGCCAGGCCCAGGGCGCAAGGGCAGGCGATGACGAGCACGGCCACCGCGTTGACAAGGGCCTGCTCGGCATCGCCCGCATGCAGCCACCAGCCGGCGAAGGTCAGCGCTGCGATGACCAGCACCACCGGCACGAAGACGGCGCTGACGCGGTCGACGACGCGCTGGATTGGCGCCTTGGCTGCCTGGGCAGACTCGACCATGCGGATGATGCGGGCCAGCGCGGTCTCCGCGCCTATGGCCGTGGTGCGCACCGTCAGCGCGCCTTCGGCATTGATTGCGCCGCCGGTCACATGCTGGCCCGGCGCCTTGGCCACCGGCAGGCTCTCGCCGGTGATGAGGGATTCGTCCACATGGCTGCGGCCGGCGACAACCTCGCCGTCCACCGGGATGCGATCCCCCGGGCGCACGGCGACGAGATCGTCCACGCGGACCTCGGCGACGGGCACCTCGATCTCCACGTCGCCGCGCAGGACGCGCGCCGTCGTCGGTCGCAGCGCGTTCAGCGCGCGGATGGCGTCGGTGGTCTGGCGCTTGGCGCGCTGCTCCAGGAACTTGCCCAGCAGCACCAGCGTGATGACGGCAGCCGAGGCCTCGAAGTAGAGGTGCGCATGGCCCGGATGGCGGGCCAGCAGATAGACCGACAGGCCATAGGCCGCCGAGGTGCCCAGGGCCACCAGCAAGTCCATGTTGCCGCTGCCCGCGCGCAGCGCGCTCCAGCCTGCGCGGTAGAAGCGCGCACCCAAGATGAACTGCACCGGCGTGGCCAGCAGCAGCTGCCACCATCCGGGCAGCATCGCGTCAATGCCGAACGGGCCCAGCAGCATGGGCAGCAGCAATGGCAGCGTCAGCACGGCGCCGATCGCGACGGGCCACCAGGCGGGCAGGCCGCCGACGGGCTCCGGAGCTGGCGGTGCTGCGGCCGCGATCTCGCTGGCCGGGTAGCCCGCCTTGCCCAGTGCCGCCGTCAGCGCCGCGACGGGCACGTTGGGAAGCGCCCGGACCGAGGCCTTCTCGGTGGCGAGGTTGACGCTGGCGGCCTGCACGCCTGGGATGGCCTGCAAGGCCTTCTCGACACGGCGCACGCAGGACGCGCAGGTCATGCCACTGACCTGCAGGGTCACGTCGTTCAGGGCGGGAGGGGCAGCGGTGTTCATGGCGCGGTCGTTTGCTGGGAGGGTAAGCGCATGCTCAGGCTTACCATCATGGCAAGGTCAAGCACCCGGGGTTTGACCCTGCGCAAGGGGTGGGGGCGACTGGCCACAATGGACCCATGAGCTCGACCCTCACGACGCGCCGGACCCTGCTTTCCGTCCCGCTGCTGCTGGCGGCAGCGATCGCCGTGGCGCAGCCCGCCTACTTCCCGCCGCGTGGCGACTGGCAGCGCGCCGAGCCCTCGGCCGTGGGCCTGGACGCTGCGAAGCTGGCCGACGCCGTGGCCTACGCCCAGGCCCACGACAACCCCGCGCCGCGCGACCAGGCGCAGGCCCTCGCCCAGAGCTTCGGGAAGGTCGAACCCTATTTCGGGGGGCAGATCGGCCCCACGCGCGAGCGTGCCGCCATCAACGGCGTCGTCATCCGCCGCGGCCGGGTGGTGGCCGAATGGGGTGACACCCGGCGCGTGGACATGAGCCACAGCATCACCAAGACGTTCCTTTCCACAGTGGTGGGGCTGGCCTGGCAGCAGGGGCTGATCCGCAGCACCGATGACCGTGTGGCCGATGCCATGCCGCCCGGCGTGGACCTGTTCGCGTCGCCCAAGAACGCGCCCATCACCTGGGAGCACCTGCTGCGCCAGACCAGTGACTGGCAGGGCACGCTGTGGGGCAAGCCCGACTGGGCCGATCGGCCGGTGGGCAAGACGCCGGAGGACTGGCCCAACCGCCCGCTGCATGCGCCGGGCAGCCACTACAAGTACAACGACGTGCGCGTGAATGTGCTGGCGCTGGCGGCGCTGCAGGTCTTGCGTCGGCCGCTGCCCGAGGTGCTGCGGGATCAGGTCATGGACCCGATCGGCGCGTCGGGCCGCTGGCGCTGGCATGGCTACGAGAACTCGTGGGTCGAGCTGGACGGCCAGCGCATGCAGTCGGTCTCCGGCGGCGGGCACTGGGGCGGCGGCATGTTCATCGACGCCTGGGATCTGGCCCGCTTCGGCTATCTTTTCCTGCGCCAGGGCGAGTGGAACGGCCGCCAGTTGGTGTCGCGCGACTGGATCACCAAGGCCCGCGCATCGGGGCCGGCCAATGCCGATTACGGCTACTGCAACTGGTTTCTCAACACTGGCCGCAAGGCGCTGCCCGCGGCGCCGGAGAGCAGTGTGACGTTCCGCGGCAACGGGCAGAACATCGTCTACATCGACTGGGAGAACGACGTCGTCGCGGTCGTGCGCTGGATAGACAACGGGCCCGCGCTGAACGAGTTCATTGCGAGGTTGCTGGGGGCGGTGAGGTGAGCAGGGGAGCTGGCGGCCGAAGCCGATCGGGGGCTGCGCCGTTCTGGCCTCAACGAACGGCGCGCAGCTTTTCGTCGCCCCAGTGCTGCCGGTGGCGCGAAAGGCTTTTCAGGCGGGCACCTTCACGGCCAGACGGGCGTGCTCGATGGCGGCGATCAACGCCTCCTCCGAGTAGGGTTTGCCGAGCAGCTGCGTCACGCCGGCCGCGCGGGCCTGCTCCAGCTTGTCGTCGGAGGATGTGATCATCATCACGGGCAGTTGGGCCGTTGCAGCGTTGGCGCGCACTTGACGGGTCAGCTCGAAGCCATCGATGCCGGGCATTTCGACGTCCGTGATCAGCACGTGCGGGCGCTCGGCGGCCATCAGTTCCAGTGCCTGCTCGCCGCTCTCGGCCAGCGCGACGCGGTAGCCCTGCGCGGCGAGCAGGCGGTTGATCTTGACGCGGACGATCTTGGAATCATCGGCGATCAGGACCAGGGTTTCGTCGGCACGCAGTTCGCGGGTGCTTTCGGCAGCAGCAGCGGCCGCCGCCGCTTCGGCCGTGGCGCGGCGCTCGGCTTCTTCGGCGGCAAGACGGGCCGCGGCTTGCTCGGCGGCCTGGCGGATTGCCTCGCGGGTGGCGGCTTCGGCCGCCTGCTGTTCCGCCAGGCGCCGGGCGGCTTCGCGCTCGGCCTCGGCCTGCTCGGCGGCCAGTCGCAACGCCTCGGCTTCGCGGGCCAGCTCCTCGGCCTCCAGTCGCTCCGCCTCCGCGGCCTCGCGGGCCGCTTGCTCGCGATCCAGCCTTTCGGCTTCGGCCTGCTGTTCCGCCCGGCGTCGGGCTTCGGCTTCGCGCGTGGCGGCTTCCTGTGCGAGGCGCTGGGCCTCGGCGGCATCGCGGGCCGCTTCGGCTTCGAGACGGGCGGCCTCCTCGCGTTCGGCCGCGATGCGCTCGTGCTCGGCCCGCTGCAGCCTTGCCGCGTGGTCGGCGGCCTCCTGTGCGATGCGCTGGGCTTCGCGTTGCTCGGCGTCGGCGCGGGCACGCCGCTGGCGGCGCTTGCCCACCCAGAGCAGCAGCAACACGACGGCTACCGCGGCAGCGGCCAGGGACCAGGTCAACAGCTCGTTCATCGTCGGGATGGTGGCGCGATGTCAGGGGCGTCCATCATCGCGCCGCTGAGCACCGCGTTCCGTGCCCAGGCCTTTCGACAGTGGGCCTGGGGCGTCGTTTGTCACGCCCGGGCCAGGCCCGGACTCAACGCTGGGGCGGCGGCAGCACGCTGGCGGTATGGATCGGGCTGTCGGCCTCGTCGTTTTCACCGGGCACGAGCAGTGTCAGCACGACGGCCAGCACCGACACCAGCAGTGTGGCGGTGAACTTGAAGCGGGCGGACGTGACCATGCCCTGCATACTGCGTCACATTGGTCCCTGCCGCGCCCCCTAGCTTGTCAGTGAATGCTGACGCCCGTTCAGGCGCGTCGGCGCTCCAGCAGGGCCATGGCCTCGCCGACGATGCCGCGGCGGAAGGCCAGCACACAGACGATGAAGATCAGGCCGGTGACGAGGCTGACCGATTCGCCCAGGCTGTTGAACCAGGTCACGCCGGTGACGTCGGCCAGCAGGTTGCCGAAGTCGCCGATCTTGTTCTCCAGCGCGATGATGACCAGGGCGCCGACCATGGGGCCCACCAGCGTGCCCATGCCGCCCACCAGCGTCATCAGGATGACGAGGCCGGAGGTGGTCCAGATCGCGTCGGTCAGCGTCGCGAAGCCCAGCACCAGCGTCTTGGTCGCGCCGGCCAGGCCGGCGAGGGCCGCCGACAGCACGAAGGCCAGCAGCTTGAAGTGGGCCGTGTCATAGCCCAGCGAGGTCGCACGGGCCTCGTTCTCGCGGATGGAGGTCAGCACCTGGCCGAAAGGCGAGTGGACGATGCGGTAGATCAGCCAGAAGGCGGCGATGAAAATGCCCAATACGACGTAGAACAGAGTCAGGTCGTGGGTCAGATCCAGGCCCAGGAAGTGGCCGCGCGGCACGGACTGCAGGCCGTCTTCCCCGCCCGTGAAGGGTGCCTGCAGGAAGTAGAAGTACAGCATCTGCGCCAGCGCCAGCGTGATCATCGAAAAATAGATGCCCGAGCGGCGGATGGCCAGCAGACCGAACACGAGGCCCACGGCGGCGGCGCCGGCCATGCCGGCGATCAGACCCACCGGCGTCGGCAGGCCCCAGACCTTGAGCGCATGGCCGCAGACATAGCCCGCCGTTCCCAGGAAGGCCGCATGGCCGAAGGACAGCAGGCCCGTGAAGCCCACGAGCAGGTTGAAGGCGCACGCGAAGAGGGCGTAGCACAGCACCTTCATGACGAAGACGGGATAGGCGCCCAGCAGCGGCAGCAGGCCGATGCCGATGAAGAGCGCGGCGTAACCGATGAGCTTCTTGTTCATCGCTCTTTTCCGAACAGGCCCGCCGGACGGACCAGCAGCACGATGGCCATGACGACGAAGACGACCGTGTTGGACGCCTCGGGATAGAAGACCTTGGTCAGCCCCTCGATCAGCCCCAGACCCAGGCCGGTCAGGATGGAGCCGAGGATGGAGCCCATGCCGCCGATGACGACGACGGCAAACACCACAATGATGAGGTTGCTGCCCATCAACGCCGACACCTGCAGGATCGGCGCGGCCAGCACGCCAGCGAAGGCCGCCAGCGCCACGCCGCCGGCGTAGGTCAGCGTCACCATGGCGGGGACGTTGATGCCGAAGGCCTGCACGAGCTTGGGGTTCTCGGTGCCGGCGCGTAGCTTGGCGCCCAGCGAGGTTTTCTCGATCAGCGCCCAGACCGCAAAGCACACCACCAGCGATGCGACGACGACCCAGCCGCGGTAGTTGGGCAGGATCATGAAGCCGAGGTTGGTGGCGCCCGTGAGCTGCTCCGGCACTGAGTAGGGCTGGCCCGACACGCCATAGAAGCTGCGGAACACGCCCTCGATGACGAGGGTGATGCCGAAGGTCAGCAGGAGGCCGTAGAGGTGGTCCAGCTTGTAGAGCCACTGCAGCATCGTGCGTTCGATGACGATGCCGATCAGGCCCACGGCGAGCGGCGCGAGACCGAGCATGACCCAGTAGTTCAGCCCCAGGTACTCCAGCCCCATCCAGGCAAAGAAGGCCCCCATCATGTACAGCGCCCCATGGGCGAAGTTGATGATGTTGAGCATGCCGAAGATGACCGCCAGGCCCAGCGACAGCATCGCATAGAAGGAGCCGTTGACCAGGCCCAGCAGCAGCTGGCCCAGCAGGGCTGGTAGCGGAATACCGAAGATTTCAGTCATGGCAATGGTGTTCAGGCCCTGGAGGCCCGCCGGGCCGCTCTCAAGGGCGGCGGGGGCCGACGCCGATGCCGGCTTGCGCCGGCATCGATCGGCGTTCCCTTGGGGGACCGACCAGACACGCGCGTGTTCAGCAGCGCGGGGCTGGGCGTGGGGGTCACTTCTTCACCAGCGGGCACTTGCTGTCCGCCAGCGCCGTGTAGGCCTCGGCGCCCGGGATGCGCGACACGACCTTGTAGTAGTCCCAGGGTTCGGTGGACTCTTTGGGCGACTTGACCTGCATCAGGAACATGTCGTGGATGCCACGGCCGTCTTCCTTGCGGATGGTGCCCTTGGTATAGAAGTCGTTGATCGGCGTGTCCTTCATCTTGGCCATGACCTTGTCGGCGTCGTCGGTCTTGATCGCCTCGACGGCCTTCAGGTAATGCGTCACGGCCGAGTAGTCGGCGGCCTGCAGCGACGACGGCATGCGCTTCATCTTCTCGAAGAAGCGGCGCGCCCAGGCGCGGGACTCGGGGCTCTGGTTCCAGTACCAGGAGTCGGTCAGGTACATGCCTTCGGCGGTCTTCAGGCCCAGCGAGTGAATGTCGTTGATGAACATCAGCAGGCCTGCGAGCTTCATGCTCTTGGTGACGCCGAACTCATTGGCCGCCTTGACCGAGTTGATCGTGTCGCCGCCGGCGTTGGCCAGGCCCATGATCTGCGCGCCGCTGCTTTGCGCCTGCAGCAGGAAGGAGGAGAAGTCGTTGGCGTTGAGCGGGTGCTTGACGGCGCCCACCACCTTGCCGCCGGCCTTGTTGATGACCTCGGTGGCATCGGCCTGCAGCGCCGCGCCGAAGGCGTAGTCGGCAGTCAGGAAGTACCAGCTCTTGCCGCCGGCCTTGATCATGGGGTTCACCGTGCCACGGGCCAGGGCCACGGTGTCGTAGGCATAGTGAATGGTGTAGGGCGTGCAGGCTGCGTTCGTGAGTGCCGAGCTGCCGGCGCCGATGGAGATGAAGGGACGCTTCTTCTCGGCGGCGACGGTGGCCATCGCGAGGTTGGCGCCCGAGTTGGTGCCACCGATCAACAGGTCCAGACCCTGCGTATCGATCCATTCGCGCGCCTTGGCGTTGGCGATGTCGGCCTTGTTCTGGTGGTCGGCGAAGATCAGTTCAATCTTCTTGCCGCCGATGTTGCCCTTCATGTCGGCGATGGCCATCTTGATGGCCTCCACGCCGCCGGCGCCATCGATGTCCGCATACACGCTGGACATGTCGGTCAGGAAGCCGATCTTGATGACGTCGCCAGAGATCTGGGCCTGTGCGCCGAGGCCGCAGCTGGCGAGGGCGGCTGCTGCGAGAGTGGTGCGAATCGCTTTCATGGATAGTGTCTCCTGGGTGTGAGTCTTCGTGGGTTCAAACACTGAGCAACTCGTCCATCTGGGCCTGGTGGGCCGGCAGGTCGGCTGCGGGGAAGGACAGCACGACCTCGCCGTGCTCGATGACGATGAAATGGTCGGCCAGGGGCGCGGCGAAGCGGAAGTTCTGCTCCACCATGACGATGGTGAAGCCCTGTTTCTTCAGTTCGCGGATCATGCGGGCCAGGGCCTGGACAATGACGGGGGCCAGGCCTTCGGAGATCTCGTCCAGCAACAGGATGTCTGCGCCCGTGCGCAGGATGCGCGCCACGGCCAGCATCTGCTGTTCGCCACCCGAGAGGCGCGTGCCGGGGCTGTGGCGGCGCTCCGCAAGGTTGGGGAACATCGCGTAGATCTCGGCCTCGGACATGACCTTGCCCCGCCGGCTCTTCAGCAGCGGCGGCAGGCGCAGGTTCTCCTCAGCCGTCAGCGATGCGAAGATGCCGCGCTCCTCGGGGCAGTAGCCGATGCCGAGTTGAGCGACGCGGTGGGGCGAGAGTGCGACTGCCTCGTTGCCATGGATCTTGATCGAGCCCTTGCGCGCGCCAGTCAGTCCCATGATGGCGCGCAGCGTCGTCGTGCGGCCGGCGCCGTTGCGGCCCAGCAGCGTGACGACCTGGCCCGGCTGCACGCTCAAGTTGATCCCGTGCAGGATGTGGCTCTCGCCGTACCAGGCGTGGAGGTCGGTGATTTCGAGTGCGGGCGTGGCCATGTCAGTGCGCGCCTTGCAGTTCGGTGGCTTCCGTGCCCATGTAGGCCTCGAGCACCGCCGGGTGCTTGGACACCGTCGCGTAGTCGCCCTCGGCCAGCACGGCGCCGCGCGCCAGCACGGTGATGCGATCGGCGATGCTCGCCACGACCTTCATGTTGTGCTCCACCATGAGCACCGTGCGTCCCTCGGCCACGCGTTTGATCAGTGCGGTCACACGGTCCACGTCCTCGTGGCCCATGCCCTGCGTGGGCTCGTCCAGCAGCATCAGCTGCGGCTCCATGGCCATGGTGGTCGCGATCTCCAGTGCGCGCTTGCGCCCGTAGGGCAGGTCGGCGGCGCGTGTGTTCGCCATGTCGCGCAGGTCGACCAGCTCCAGCAGCGCGAGCACCTTGGCATCCAGCGTCTGCAGCCCCGTCAGGCCCTTCCAGAAATGAAAGCTGGTGCCGGTGAAGCGCTGCAGGCCGATGCGCACGTTCTCCAACACGGTCAGGTGAGGAAACACGGCCGAGATCTGGAAGCTGCGGATGACCCCGCGGCGCGCGATCTGAGCCGAGGTTTCGCCGGTGATGTCGGCGCCGGCGAAGACGATACGACCTCGCGTGGGCGTCAGGAACTTCGTGAGCAGGTTGAAGCAGGTGGTCTTGCCCGCGCCATTGGGCCCGAGCAGCGCATGGATGTGGCCACGCTGCACCTGCAGGTTCACGGCGTCCACGGCCGTGAAGCCTTTGAACTCCTTGGTCAGGTCCTGGGTCTCGAGGATGTATTCGCTCATGGACTTCCGGGGTTGCTGCGCGACTCTAGGCCTTCAGGCCTGACGCTGGCTTACGGGCATTCACGGGGTCTGGTCGGCCGAGAGGAAGCGTTCGATAAGGCCGATCTGCTCCGATGTGTTCAAGGCGGGGGCATGGCCGCAGCCAGGGATGAGTGCCACCGCCGCGCGCGGGCCGCGTTCGCGCATGGCCTGGGCGGTCTCCGCGGTCAACAGCGTCGAGTCCTCGCCGCGCAGGCACAGTACCGGTAGGTCGAGCTGGTCCCAGGCGCTCCACAGCTGGTAGTCGTCGGGGTGGCGGTCGAACTGCTCGACCATCGCGGGATCGTAGTGCGTGGTCACGCGGCCATCGGGCAGGCGGCGCAGCGAGGTCTCGGTCAAGTGGCGCCACTGCATGTCGCTCAGGTGACCGAAGCTCGCGTAGATTTCGCGAAAGTACCGCTCCAGTTCGGTCACGGTCGCGAAGCTGGGGGGCTGGCCGGCATAGGCCTTGATCCGGGCCAGAGCCGGTGCGGCCAGCTCGGGGCCGTTGTCGTTCAGCACAAGACGCTTGATGCGGCCACGCAGCTTCGTCGCCGCGCCCAGCGTGCCAATGGCGCCGCCCATGGACGTTCCCACCCAATGCACCTTCTGCAGGCCCAGCTGGTCGAGCAGTGCCTCGGCCTGCTCGACGTAGAACTCCAGGCAGTATTCGCGCGTCGGGTCGATGGCCCATTGCGAAAGGCCGCGGCCCAGAGTGTCCGGGCAAATGACATGCCATCGCGATGCCAGCGCTGTCGCAAAGTCGTCGAAATCGCGGCTGCTGCGTGCCAGGCCATGCCAGGCGATGACGGGCGGCGCGCCCGCGTCGCCCCATTCGGTGAGGTGGATCTCGCGACCCAGGCAGGTCAGATAGCGCGAGCGCATCATGTGCCGGCCCTCCCTCGTTTCCATGCCGCAAGCCTCAGCCGCCCGACGACGCCACCCGGGAAGTGGTAGACGGCCAGCACGAAGAGCAGACCCAACCACAGCAGCCAGCGGTCCGGCGAGACCAGGGTGCTCAGCACCGGCACAGCGTCGACCAGCGAGCCGGCGCCCTTGAGCAACGCCTGCAGGTAGTTCTGCGCAACGATGAAGAGGACGCTGCCGATGATGGCGCCGTAGACCGTGCCCATGCCGCCGATGACGACGATGAGCAGCAGGTCCAGCATGATCTCCATGCTCATGGCCGTCTCTGGACCGGTGTAGCGCAGCCACAGCGCCAGCAGCGCGCCGCCGCAGCAGGCCAGTAGTGCGGCAATGACGTTGGCGCCGGTGCGGTAGACCACGGGCCGGTAGCCGATGGCCTCGGCACGGAACTCGTTCTCGCGGATGGCCTGCAGCACGCGGCCGAAGGGCGAGTTGACGATGCGCAGCAGCAGCACCACGAGGGCTGCGACGGCGACGAAGAGCAGGTAGTACGTCAGCAGCCGGCCGTCGAGCATGACGCCCAGTACCGGCTCCTCCATGAACTCGGTCGACGGGCGCAAGACTTCCGGCAGTTGGAAGTTCAGCCCGTCCTCGCCACCGGTGAAGTCGCTGAGCTGCGAGCACAGCGTCATGAAGGCCGAGGCCACGGCCAACGTGATCATCGCGAAGAAGATGGCCTTCACGCGCAGGCTGGCCAGGCCCATGGCGAGGGCAAGAACGGCGCTCAGTGCCAGCGCCGCGACGAAGCCGATGCCCAGCGATGTCCAGTCCGAGCCCAGCCGCGTCGATGCGACGGCGATGCCGTAAGCGCCGATGCCGACGAACATCGTGTGCGCGAAGCTGACGATGCCGGTGTAACCCAGGAGCAGGTCGTAGCTGGCCACGAGCAGGATGAAGATCAGTATCTTGGCCGCGACGTTCAGCGCCTGGGTACCCGGGAAGATGAAGGGCGCGCCGAGCAGGCCGACGAAACACGCGATCAGCAGCGCGGCCAGGATGCGGCTGCGCGGCAGGTCGTGGGAGAGCAGGGTGCGGATCATCACTTCGCTCCCACCGGGTAGAGGCCCTGCGGACGCCACAGCAGGATGGCGACCATCAGTCCGATGTTGGAGAACAGCGCCGCCTTCGGCGCGAGGAAGCCGACGTAGTTGGCCACCAGGCCGACGAGCAGGGCACCGATCAGGCAGCCGATCGTCGAGCCCAGGCCGCCGATGATGATGACGATGAAGAGCAGCAGGTTGACCTGGGCGCCGATTTGCGGCGTGACGCCCTGCTGCACCAGACCCCACAGCACGCCGCCCAAGCCCGCCAGCGCGGAGCCGGCGACGAAGACGCCGACAAAGAGGCGCTTGATGCGGTAGCCCAGCGCCTCCACCATCTCGCGGTCCTGCACGCCGGCGCGGATCAGCAGGCCGATCTTGGTGCGGTTCAGCACCAGCAGCAATGCGACCAGCACGACGAGGCCGACGACCATGGCCAGCACGCGGAACTTCTCCACGGCCACGTCGCCGACCAGGAAGATGCCGCGCAGTGCGTCGGGTAGCGGCAGTGGGATCAGCTGCGCTCCCCAGCTGGCCTTGATCAGCTCCTCGCCGATGATCATGCCGCCCATGGTGATGAGGATCTGCTTCAGGTGCTGGCCGTAGACGGGCCGCACCAGCACGCGCTCGAACACGACGCCCACGGCCGCCGCGATCCCCATGCCAGCCAGGCAGGCGACGGCCAGCGCGGCGAGGTTGGCCAGCACGTCGGGGCTGGCGGCCCAGGGCGCCAGCGCGGCCAGCACGGTGGTCGCCATGAAGGCGCCCAGCGCGATGAAGACGCCGTGGCCGAAGTTCAGCACGTCCATCAGCCCGAAGACCAGCGTCAGGCCCGAGGCGATGACGAAGACGATCAGGCCCATGGCCAGGCCGGCGAGAGTCAGGTTGAGCCAGGTGCTGACGCTGCCGGTCAGCGGCAGCGCCAGCAGCATCAGCGCGGCGAGCAGCGCCAGGGGGCGGGGGTCGAGCTTCATTGGTGGGCCGCCAGCGAAAGGCCCAGCAGGCGTTGCTGCAGGCCGGAGTCTTCGATCAGCTCACGCATCGCGCCGCGATGCACGATACGGCCGTCGTCCATGACCGCGACGCGGTCTCCCAGTTCGGTGGCGACGCGAAAGTTCTGCTCGACAAGCAGCACCGTTGTCTGCGTGCCTTTCAGCTCGCGCAGTGCCGTGATGAGGTTCTGCACGATGGCCGGGGCCAGTCCCTTGCTGGGCTCGTCGATGACCAACAGCTCGCGCGGCTCGATCATGGCCCGGGCGATGGCCAGCATCTGCTTCTGTCCGCCCGAGAGCTTGCCGGCCGGATGGGTCCAGAAGGTCTTCAGCGCCGGAAAGAGTCCGAACAGCCAGCTCAGGCGTTGGGCGTCGAGGTCGGCGATCCGCCTGGCGCTGCGGGCGGCCAGCAGCAGGTTCTCCGCGACGCTGAGCTCGCCGAAGATCCCCATGGTTTCGGGCACATAGGCGATGCCGCGCGAGGCGATGTCGGGCGTGGCGAGTTGGGTGATGTCCTCGCCCTTGAACCTAACGGTGCCGGCGCTGGCCCTCCACAGGCCCATCAGCGTGCGCAGCGTGCTGGTCTTGCCCGCGCCGTTGCGACCCAGCAGCATGGTCACCTGGCCGGTCGGCACCTCGAGGTCCACGCCGTGGAGGATGTGATAGGCCCCGACGTGCGTATGCACGCCTTTCAGTTCGAGCAGGTTCATGCCGCCACCCCGAGGTAGGCCTCTTGCACGATGGGCGAGGCGATGACGGTGGCTGGATCGCCATCGGCGACCAGCTTGCCCTGGTGCAGCACGATGATGCGGTCGGCCAGTTCGCGCACGACGTCCATCTTGTGCTCCACCAGCAGCAGCGTGTGTTTCTTCTCCGCCTTCAGCGCGCGGATCAGGTCCAGCACGACAGGCACCTCGTCCACGCTCATGCCAGCCGTGGGTTCGTCGAACAGATAGACCTTCGGGTCCAGTGCGATCAGCATGGCCACCTCCAGTTTGCGCTGGTCGCCATGCGGCAGGCTGGCGGCCAGGTCGTCGGCGCGTGAACCCAGGCGCACGCGGTCAAGGATGGCCCGCGCTTCTTCAATCAGCTCCTTGTGCGACAGCCACACCGACAGCATTCGCAGACCCTTGCCGTGGCGGGCCTGCACGGCCAGCCGCACGTTCTCCAGCACGCTCAGGTGGGCGAACAGCTGTGTCAGCTGAAAGGCCCGGCCGAGCCCGCGCCGCGTGCGCAGCGGCGCCTGCTGGCCGGTCAGGTTCTCGCCATCCAGCCAGACCTCGCCGCTGGTCGCGGGCAACTGGCCCGAGATCAGGTTGAAGTAGGTCGTCTTGCCCGCGCCATTGGGGCCGACGATGGCCGTCAGCGTGCCAGGCTGGAAGGTGCAGCTCACGTCGTCAACGGCCACATGGCCGCCGAAGCGTATCGTCAGGTTCTTGGTCTCGAGCACGGGCCGCCGTCCGTCATCAACGCTTGTTGCGGATGGGCACGTTCATTTCCTCGGGCTTGATTTCCCGCACCAGCTCCGGCACGCCCCAAGGGAAGGCCGGGTCCGCCTTGATGCGGAAGTGGTACATGGACTGCATGGCCTGATGATCCTGAGGGCGGAAGGTCATCTTGCCCTTGGGCGTCTCGAAGCTCATGCCCTCCATGGTCTTGATGAGCTTGTTGGTCGTCGTGTCGCCGCTGGTCTTCTTCAGCGCCTCGACAAGCGCGATGCCCGCGCTCATGCCGCCGGCCGTGAAGAAGTCAGGGGGCTGCTTGTATTGCTTGTAGTGGTTGGCCACCAGCCACTCGTTGACCGGGTTCTTCGGGATGCCGAAGTAGTAGTAGGTCGCACCCTCCATCCCTGGGAACTGCTTGTAGGCTGTCATGGCCGGCAGGATGTTGCCGCCCGAGCCCACGCCGATGCCGTAGCGCTTTTGCAGGTCCAGCGCGGCCAGCGCGCCGAAGGGCGGCGTGCCGCCGGCCCACACCACGCCGATGACCTTGGGACCGGGCTTGTCCTTCAGTGCGTCCACCAGGCGCTGGATACCGGCGGTGAAATCCGTCGTCGCCGTGGGCAGGTATTCCTCGTGGACGATCTTGGCCTTCTTCAGCGCCTCCTTGTAGGCCTTCACGGCGTCACGGCCGAAGGCGTAGTCCTGGGCCAGGATGCCGATGTTGAGGCCCGCGATGTCGGACGCGACGGCATTGCCGATCGCGTCCTGGGACGAGTTGCGGCCGGTGCGGAAGATGTACTTGTTCCACTTCTCGCCGGTGATGGAGTCGGCCACGGCCGGCTCGACCAGCAGGATCTTCTTGTACTCCTCGGCCACCGGCAGCATGGCCAGCGCCACGCCGGAGGAAGAGGGGCCGACGGCGATGTCAGCCTTGTCGTCGCCGAAGGCTGCGGCGAGCAGGCTCTTGCCCACGTCGGGCTTGCCCTGGTCGTCCTTCTCGATGACGACCAACTTCTTTCCCGCCACGGTCATGGTGCCGCCGGTGGCGTAGTCCAGGCCCATCATGAGGCCGATCTGCGTCTGCTTGCCGTAAGCCTCCAGCGGGCCAGTTTTGCTGTAGACGTGGGCGATGCGGATCTCATTGCCGGCAGCAGGCGCGAGGCCTGGGACGGCGACCGCGAGGGTGACTGCGGCGAGGGCAAAGCGGCGCGTGGTGGGGCGCATGAGGCTTGTCTCCTGTGGTTTGTTTCGATCTGCTCTGTCGGCAGACGGTGTCTTCCCTTTTTGCAAGGGCCGTGCCCGGCGGGGAAGGGGGCGCCGGGGCGTTCTCTGTACGGGTTGTCCCGCGGCTTTGCCCTCGGGAGGGCTGTGAAAGTGTCTGGCCTTCAGGCGTCGTCTGAAATGTGGACACTCCCATGCATGCGCTTCACGATCAGCAGGGCCGACACCGAGAGCCCGGCGACGGCCAATGCCAGAGGGAAATAAAGGAGCCACGCGAGTCCGCTTTCGCGCGGCGGGACCCATCCGATCACCCAAGCCTGGAAGCCGAACACCAGCAGAGTCAACAACAGCAATGGCAGCCACGCGAACCGACGGGCGGGGACAAAACAGGCGCCGATCAAGACCACGATGAGCTGCGGACCGGCCAGGTACAGCCAGTTGAGCGGCACTCCTGGCCACGCGTCGGGTTGCGGATTCGAGATCTCGCGGCCCGCCACCAGCATCAACGGCATGAGCAGCGCACCCGTCGAGCATGCGCCAAAGCTGGGCGGCCTCATTGGATGTCGCGTGCTTGTTCCAGGTCTGGCCAACGTGCCAGCCTCTCATACAGCGAAGCCCTTGAAATCTGCAGCAGGCGTGCCGCCGCCATGCGGTTGCCACTCGTGGCGTGCAGGGCCCGGGCAATGGCGTCGCGCTCCAGGGCCTCGATGAGTTCGGGCAGCGGCGCGACGGCCTGCGCCGTCGTCAGCGTGGGCGCCGCTGCAGGCTGGGGCAGCGGGACGGGGGTGTCGACCTTGACCGGCAGCGCCACGCCGCCCTGGAAATGCGCGGCCGTCAGCTGCATGTCGTCGCTCATCAGGCTGACCTGCTCTAGCGTGTTGCGCAGCTCGCGGATGTTGCCGGGCCAGGACTGCTGCATCAGCCATTCGATGGCGTCGGGGCTTAGCAGCTTCTGCGGCATGCCGCTGCGGCGGGCGATGTCCTCGCCCAGCGCCTCGGCGAGCGCTTCGATGTCTTCCAGCCGCTCGCGCAGCGCCGGCACGCGGATGGGCAACACGTTGAGCCGGTAATAGAGGTCGGCGCGGAACTGGCCGGCCGCGACCATGGCGGCCAGGTCGCGGCTGGTGGCGGCGATGACGCGCACATCCACGCGCATGACCGTGTTGGACCCCAGCGGCTCCACCTCCTGCTCCTGCAGCACACGCAGCAGCTTGCTTTGCAGCGCCAGCGGCATGTCGCCGATCTCGTCGAGGAACAGCGTGCCGCCGTCTGCCAGCTTGAACTTGCCGTCGCGGCCCTTGCGATCGGCGCCGGTGTAGGCGCCGGGGGCGACGCCGAAGAACTCGGCCTCCAAGAGCGTTTCCGGCACCGCGGCGATGTTGACGCTGACCAGCGGCCGGTGTGCGCGCCGCGAGGCCGAGTGGATGGCATGCGCCATCAGCTCCTTGCCGGTGCCGGTTTCGCCCAGCAGCAGCACGGTGGAGTCGGTCTGCGCGACGCGGCGGGCCTGGCGCTTGACCTCCAATGCCGCCGGGCTGGTCCCGATGAAGCTGGCGATGGTGTACTTGGGCCGGCGCTGCGCGGCCAGCTGGCGGCGCGTGTCTTCCAGCTCCTGCTGCAGCCGCGCGAACTTCTGGATCAGCGGTTGCATCGTCGTCTCGGGGTGGTCCAGCAGCACCAGGCCCAGCGCGCCGATGACCTCGCCCGCGTCGTTCCTCAAGGGCAGACGGCTGACGAGGAAGGTGCCGGCCTTGTTCGTCAGCAGGTCCACCAGCACCGGCTTGCCGTTCTCCAGCACCTGCAGCATCTGCGTGTTGGGGACGACGTCTTCCACGCGTTTGCCGACGAACTCGCGCTCGTCCGCAAACCCCAGCGCCGGCAGGAAGCGCTTGTAGCCCTCACTGATCCAGACGACGCGGTGGTTACGGTCGATGACCATCATCCCTTCCGTCGAGCGGGCCAGCACGTCGAACATGGACTGCGCGGCCAGGCGCAACAGCCCGTCGACGTCCTGGGGGATGTCGAGCGCGGTGGGTGTCTGGCTTTTGGACAGGGGCATGGCCGGCGCAATGTACCGCGCCGGCCCTCCCCCCCGGGCGAGGGCGGACCCGTTCGGTGGCACCGTCAGAACTTGAACGTTCCCCCCACCGTGACCGTGCGCGGTGCGCCGTAGAAGGCGTCCAGCACGCCCAGGGCGCTAATGTTGTAGCCGTCGGTCTTGTAGGCCTTGTTGGTCAGATTGCTGCCCTGCAGGAAGAAGCTGAGCTTGCTGTCCTTCTCCCAGATCAGGCCGGCGTTGACCAGCGTGTAGGCGTCCTGGGCCAGCGCCTCGGCGAGGTCGGTCGTCGGGTAGACCTTGCTGCGGTGCGAGATCCCCAGGCGCGAGCGCAGCGTGCCCATGGCCAGCTTGGCGTTGTGCTCGATGTTCAGGCCGGCCTGGAACTTGGGCGTGTTGGAGAACTTCTTCTGGCTGGCCACGTTGACGCCGCCGTCGAAGTACTCGTCGTACTTGGCGTTCAGTGCCGCGAGGTTGCCGCTCAGGCGCCAGGCCGCGGTGGGCCGCCAGGCGAACTCCAGCTCGGCGCCGTTGATGGTGGCCTTGCCGGCGTTCGTGAAGTCGCCGAAGAAGGCCGGCTGTCCGTTGGCGCCGATGTAGGACGTGAACACTGACAGCTGCACGTTCTTGTACTTGTTGTGGAACAGCGCCGTGTTCAGCTCCACGCGGCCTTCGTCGAACACCATCTTGGCGCCCAGCTCCAGCGAGTCCAGCTTCTCGTCCTGGAAGGGTTCGGCCGAGCGCGGCACGGCCACGGCCTGGGCGCGGATGTTGTAGCCGCCGCTCTTGAAGCCGCGCGAGGCCGTCGTGTAGAGCTTGACCGCGTCACTGGCCTTGTACTCCAGCGACAGGCGCGGCGAGGTGTTGGTGACGGAGCGGGTCTTGTCGAAGTCGGCCGCCACGGAGGTGGGCGTAGGCCCGAAGTTGGCGTTCGGGAAGCCCAGGTTCAGCACCCGTGCGCGCTTGGACTCGTCGGTGTAGCGCAGGCCGGCGCTGACCGCGAACTGCGGCGTCAGCCGCCAGCTCCAGTCGCCGAAGACGGCCTTGCCCTTGGTGAAGACATTGCCGTTGGTGGTGCCGAACAGCAGGTTGAAGAAGTTGTTGCGCACCGTGCCGCCGGCGCGGCCGTCGAAGTAGTACAGGCCGATGACGCCCGAATGATTCTGGCCCTCGTAGATGGCCTGGATCTCGTGGCTCTGCGAGCTGTCGTGGTACTCGGCGCGCACGTCGGCGATCTTCGCGGGCAGGCCGTCGAAGTCGATGCTGGTGTCGGTGTCGGAGGCGCGGTGGGCCAGGATGTACTTCAGGCTCCAGTCGGCGTTGACGCCCCAGTTCAGCGTCAGCGACTCCCCCTCGCTGTTGGTGTAGTTGGCATTGGGCATGCCGCTGGCGATGTCGTAGCGGCTGGCGCTGGGTGGCGTCTTGGCGGGGTCCGAAGGGTTCACGTTCAGGCGCTGGAAGCCGCGCATGTGCGAGCTGTCGCGCGTGCGGTCGGCCGAGACCTGGGCGCTGAAGGTCGTGCCCGTCGGGAACCAGCCGAAGGACACGCGGCCGCTGGTGGTGTTCTGGTCGCTGACGGGGCTGCCGTCGGTCAGGTTCTTGCCATAGCCGTCGCGGTTCAGGCTGGCGCCAGCGATGCGGAAGCGGAACTGACCGTCGTTGACGGCCGTGCCGACGGCGCCCTTGGCGTTGACCTGGCCGTAGTTACCCACGGCCAGCGTCACCTGCCCTTCGGTTGCTTGAGGCAGTGGCTTGGACACGTACTTCACCGCGCCGCCGATGGTGTTTTTGCCGTACAGCGTGCCCTGTGGGCCGCGCAGCACTTCCACGCGCTGCACGTCGTACACGTCCAGCAGCGCGCCCTGAGGGCGGGCGATGTAGACATCGTCGAAGTAGATGCCCACGCCGGGGTCCACGCCCCATAGCGGGTCAGCCTGGCCGACGCCGCGGATGAAGGTGGTCAGCGTCGTGTTGCTGCCGCGCGCGGCGTAGATGGTCAGGTTGGGCACCTGGCCCTGCAGGTCGCCGAGGTCCTTGATGGCGAGCTTGTCGAGCTGGTCGGCAGTCAGCGCCGTGACGGCGACGGGCACGTCCTGCAGAGTCTCCTCGCGCTTGCGCGCCGTGACCTTGACGACGTCCAGCGTCGTCACCGCCGGTTCAGCCGCGGGGGCAGTCTGGGCGGCTGCTGGCAGCGCGGCGGCCGCGCCGAGGGCGGCGAGGATGGCGAAATGCAGGCGCGAGCGCGCCGGGTGGCGTCGGGGCATGGCTTGTCTCCTGGTTTGTTGTCTTGGGTGCCAGCCCCCCAAAGCGCAAAACCCATGCCCGCGCCAACACGGGGCGAATTCCAGACAAACCCTTGCGAGCTAACCCGCGGTTTTGCCGTCCGCCACGCTGGCACTGTCCGAATTCCAGTCAATCGCCGCGATCGATGCTGTCCAGTCGGCAGACAGCTGCCCTGGGGGCTGCAGTGGCGAGGAGGCGCCGGTATCCTGCGCCGCTTCCCTCATCCTCCGGAGACCCACGATGCCTCAACGCCTGCTTCCCGCCGCCCTTGTCCTCATCGCCGGTCTTGGCCTGGGCGCCGCGCCGGCCCTCGCTGCCGGCCCGCAGCTCAAGGGCCAGGCGCCAGGCTGGTACCGCCTGCAACTTGGCGACTTCGAGATCACGGCGCTGAACGACGGCACGCTGGACCTGCCCGTCGACAAGCTGCTGCAGCAGCCGCCGGCCAACACGCTGCGCGCGCTTCAGCATGCCTACCTGGGCGTGCCGCTGGAGACCTCGGTCAACGCCTTCCTGATCAACACCGGCAGCAAGATCGTGCTGGTGGACACCGGCACCGCCGGCCTGTTCGGTCCC
>NZ_DASWYS010000363.1:0-54023 GCF_036404855.1 Roseateles sp. | reverse complement strand
GCCGGCTGGCGCTCGCAGGCGGCCGCGGCCTGGCCGTAGGCCTGCAACCGGCCCTGGCTGCCCGGGTTGACGCCGGGCATCGCCGCGGCGCTCTGGGCCGAGGCCTCACGCATCAGGCAGGCGCTGTCCTGGCCGCAGCGGGCCTGCATGGCCTGGGCCTTGGCCTGCATGGCGCGCCAGTCCGGCATGGGTGCCGCCGGCGCGGCGGCGGTGATGCGCTGTGCGGCCTCGGCCTGGCGGCGGTGGTCCTCGGGGTCCAGCGGGTTGAAGGGAAGCGGCACACCGTCGCTCTGCAGCAGCGCGCTGAACTGCCAGCGCTGACTCAGGGTCTGTTCGCCGCGCTCAGCGCCCGACTGCACGGGGCCCTGGCGCTGCAGTTCCGCATCAAGCACTAGGCGACGCTGCTGGGCAGGCTGGGCCTGGGTGACGTCGGCGAGCAGCCAGAAGCTGGCGACGGCGGCCAGCAGCGGCAGCGCGATCCGCGCGGTGGACGGGGTGGGGGCGATGGACATGTGGGGCTCCGGCGGGACGGGATGATTGGGAATGACCCACATCGTCGTCCGCGGGGCCAGATGCCGCATCGCCCACGAGGAGCCACCGCGCATGGCGCGGGCCATGGCTCCGCCATGGCTCTTTGCCGTCGGCGTGCATGAAAACACCCGCGTGACTCACGGTTACTCGACCACGGGTACGTGCAGCGCCGATGATGGGGGTACCTCTTCCCGGAGCCGTTCGCATGCCCTACCTGGACCAGGTCGACCAGCAGGCGCTGGACATCAAGATCTCCGAGCTGCTGGTGGCCACCGCCGATGGCTACGACCCCGAGCTGGACAGCCGCATCACCGGCGTGCTGCTGATGCTGCGCAGGCAGCTGCGCATGGACGTGGTGTTCGTGTCGGAGTTCGTCGATGGCGAGCGCGTGTTCCGCTTCATGGACGGCGGCGAGGCGCTGGGCCTGCATGCCGGCGACTCAGCGCCGCTGGAGCAGAGCTACTGCCAGCGCGTTGTCGAGGGCCGCATGCCGGAGCTGGTGCCCGACGCCGCCGCGCTGGCGGCGCGTGGCGAACTGCCCGACACCGATATCCCCATCGGCGCCCACCTGAGCACGCCGGTGGTGCTGCCCGACGGACGGGTCTACGGCACGGTCTGCTGCTTCAGCGCGGCGGCTCAGCCGGACCTGCAGCAGAGCGCGCTGGCCTGTCTGCGGCAATGCGCGCGGCTGTTGGCGCGCAAGGTGGCGTTCGAACCGCATGCCGGCTTCGCGCCGCCGGCGCCGGCGCCTTTCCCGGTGATCACCGGGGAAGGATGAGCAGGGTCGTGCCCCTGCGGCACGAAGGATGCGCGCGAGCAGCCGCAGCTTCTGGAACGGGATGGACTGGCGGGTCGCCGCGCCGACCCGCGGCCTCAGCCAGCGGCGGGTTGGGCCCGCGGGCTGATCACTGCGGCCGCGCCCACCAGCGTCAGCGACATCAGCAGCACGGGCAGGACCTGGCGCGTGGCCGGGTCAAACAGCAGGCCGGCCAGCGCCAGTGCGGCACTGCTCGTCAACGCGTCGCTGAGCTGCAGCGAGGAGGCGTTGCTGCCCTGGCTGTCGGGTGGCGACAGCTGGAGCAGCAGCACCGACAGCATGGGGAAAGACAGGCCTATGCCCAGGCCCACCGTGCTCCAGCCGGCGAACACCAGGCTCGAAGGCAGCGCAAACAGCAGCGGCGAGATGACGACGACCAGGCCCACCGCTGTCAGCACGAAGCCGCCGGGCAGCAGCAGGCGCCGCGACTGGGGTCGCCGTGCGCGCGCCTGCAGCGCGCTGCCCACGCTCCAGGTCACCGCGCCGGCACTGAGCGCCATACCGGCCTGCGTGAGGCTCCAGCCGAATTGCTGGGTCAGCAGCAGCGGCAGGAAGGCCTCGGCGCTCGCGAAGGTCGCCGCGATGAGGCCGCGCAGCAGGATCACCGTCGGCAGGCCACGTGCCGCGCTCAGCGTGCCGGGGGGCAACAACAGCCGGGCAGCGATGCCCGCGGCCAGCAGTCCGGCCGCGAACAGCAGTACCGCACCGCTGCCGCTGTGCTGGCTGGCCGCGTGCAGCGTCAGCGCGCCACCGCTGGCCAGCAGCGCCCAGCGCATGGCTCCCCATCGCAACACCTCGCCCGTGCCCGTGCCGACACGCCTGAGGGCCGGCAGCATCATGACCGCCGCCACCGGCACGGCCACGGCCACCGCCAGGAAGACCGAACGCCAGCCGAGGAACTGCACCAGGAAGGACGCCAGTGCGGGGCCGAGGAGACCCGGCACGACCCAGGCGCCGGCAAACATCGCGAACAGCTTGGGATGCAGCTGCGGCGGCACGACCTGGCCGACGCCCACGTATAGCGTCACGCCCAGCACGCCGCTGCCCAGGCCCTGCAGTGCGCGGCCGAGCACCAGTAGCGGCATGGACGATGCGAATCCGGCCAGCAGCAGGCCGGCGAGGAATGCCGCCAGCCCGGCCAGCGCCGCGCGATAGGGCCCGCGCTTGTCGCAGAGCTGGCCGGCGGCCGTCATGCCCAGCACCGAGGTCGCCAGCGTCGCGCCGAAGGCCAGCGCGTAATAGGGCAGGCCGTGCAGGGCCTGCGCCACGGCGGGCATCGCAGTGGCGACGGCGATGGACTCGAACGCCAGCATGGAGATCAGTGCCACCGCGCCCAGGCAGGCGGCACGACGACCAGGGGCAAAGAGCTTGTCGGCAGATGGGACGGCGTCAACGGGTTCGGACAGGTTCATGGGGCGAAGCCTAAAAGCTCAAGCCAACTTCAAGTCAAGCAGGCCGGGAAAGGGGCGCGCGACAATCGGGGCATGTCAGTTTCCGTGTTGCACTGTGCCTCGGCCGGCTTCGAGTCCGCCTGCCGAATTCCCGCCCTGCCCACCTCTCACCGCAGCCATGGCCTGCATGGCCACAGCTATTTCGCAACCGTGCGCACGGCGCTACCGGCCGGCTGGCCGGCGTTCCCCGGCGGCGAGGTGGAGGCGCTGCGTTCGCGCATGGCCGACGCTGTCGCGCCGCTGGACCATGCGCTGCTGAACGACCACCTGGCCGAGCCCACGGATGAGAACCTGGCCCGCTGGGTGCGTTCGCGGCTGGGTGTGCCCGGCATCGTGCAGGTGGGTGTGCAAAGCACCACGCACAGCGGTGTGGACCTGGACGGCGCCGGCCGTGCCCATGTCTGGAGGCGCTACCGCTTCCAGGCTGCGCACCAGTTGCCCAACGTCCCCGCAGGCCACCAGTGCGGCCGCATGCACGGGCACGGCTTCGAGGTCATCCTGCATGCCAACGCCGACCTCGGCGAGCGCGACCTGGCCATCGACTACGACCACCTCGACGAGGTCTGGGCCCCGCTGCACTTCGAGCTGAACTACCGCTGCCTGAACGACATCGACGGCCTCGCCAACCCGACCAGCGAAAACATCTCGGCCTGGCTGTGGCGCAGGCTCAAGCCCGCGCTGCCGGAGCTGAGCTGGGTGACCGTCTACGAGACCGGCTCGAGCGGCGCCAACTTCAATGGCCAGAGCTACCGCATCTGGAAGGAGATGACGCTGGACAGCGCCGTTCGCATGCAGCATGCCCCCGCCGGCCACCCGCTGGCCGGCATCCACGGCCACACCTTCACGCTGAGGCTGCACCTGGCTGCGCCGCTGGATCAGGTCATGGGCTGGACGGTGGACTTCGGCGACGTGAAGACCTTGTTCAACCCCATCTTCAAGCGGCTGGACCATCACCCGCTGTTCGAGATCGCCGGCTTGCCCGATGGCGATGCCGCCTCGATCGCCACCTGGGTGCTGCGCGAAGGCGGCCGCGTGCTGCCGCAGATCGACCGTGTGGACCTCTACGAAACGCGCGGCTCGGGCGCCATCGTCAGCCGGGCCGACTCGGAAGAACTGATTCCCGTATGACGTACTCGGTCAAAGAACTCTTCTACACGCTGCAGGGAGAAGGCGCCCAGGCGGGTCGCGCGGCGGTGTTCTGCCGCTTCGCCGGCTGCAACCTGTGGACAGGCCGCGAGCAGGATCGCGCGACGGCGGTCTGCACCTTCTGTGACACGGACTTCGTCGGCACGGACGGCGAGGGCGGCGGCAAGTTCGCCACGGCCGAGGCGCTGGCTGACGCCGTCGCTGGCGCCTGGCCCGGCGGAGGGCGGCCCTATGTCGTCTGCACCGGTGGCGAGCCGCTGCTGCAGCTGGACACGCCTCTCATCGATGCGCTGCACGCGCGCGGCTTCGAGGTGGCTGTCGAGACCAATGGCACCCAGCCCGCGCCGCCTGGGCTCGACTGGATCTGCGTCAGCCCCAAGGCCGATGCGCCGCTGGTGCTGACCTCCGGGCACGAACTCAAGCTGGTCTATCCGCAGCCGCTGGCACAGCCGGAACGGTTTGCACATCTGGACTTCCAGAACTTCTTCCTGCAGCCCATGGACTCGGTCCTCAGGCGCGAGCACACGAAGGCCGCGGTGGACTACTGCCGGGCCCATCCGCAATGGCGGATGTCCGTGCAGCTGCACAAGCTGTTGGGCATTCCCTGACCAGCCCGGCGTGGACCTTCCGGTGGCTCACACGAGGTCGTGGGTCACGCGGCCAAGCCGGTGCTCGGCATGCCGGTGCCGCGGCCGGACGAGGCGTTCAGAATCGATAGCCGATCGCGAACTTGATGGCCACGGGGTCCAGCGTCGTCTCGATGGTCTGGCCCGTGGACAGGCTGCCCGTCGTCTTGATGAAGGTCTTGGTGACCGACAGGCTGGCAGACCAGTCCCTGGTGACATTGACGGCACCGCCGAGCTCCAGCGTCGTGCCCATGCGGCTCTTCATGGATAGCGTCGTCGGGTTGCTCACCGTGCCGCCCGTGATGCCGGACAGCACGGTCGTGGCCCGCGGCTTGAAGAAATAGCCGTAACTCAAGCCCGCGCCGACATAGGGGCGGAAGGTGCTACCAGCATCGCCGAAACGGTACTGGGCCAGCAGCGTGATCGGCAGTGACTTCACGGTGCCGAGCTTGCCCACGCCTTCGATGGCGCCGGCGCCGACAACGTCGTGCTTGAACGGCAGCCCGATAGGCAGGTCAATGCTGATGTTGTCGGTCCAGTAATAGGTGAGACCGCCGGAGAACTGGCTGGCCTTCTTCACGTCGACCTTGGTGCCCGCCAGGCTGGGTGCGGTCAAGTCGCCGCTCTCGACCTGCGGTTTGATCTGCACGGCTCCTCCGTAGACGACGACGCTGCCGGCCGACTGTGCAAAGGCGCCGCCGCTGGCGACCAGGGCGGCCACGAAGGCAACGATACCGGTGAGGAATTTGGCTTTCATGGGTTGTTCCCGAATGGATGGGCCGCGGCTCAGAGCCAACCCTTGGTGGCCAGAGACTTGGCAATCAGCTGCTGGGTCAGCTGGTGGCCGTAGGGTGTGGGGTGGAAGCTGTCGGAGAAGGCATAGCTCTTCCACCAGTCGGCGCCTCCGCTGACGCCGGCCGGAGGCGCGGCCGACAGTGCCGCGGCCGTGCAGGTGGGGAAGTCGTAGACGGGCAGGCCGTCGCTGCCCAAACCCGTGACGGGGCAGGCTGGCGTCTTCACGTTGCCGAGGCCGAACTGGGCCGGCGTCGCCACCTCGTCCTGGAAGGCCTTGTAGAAGTCGACGACGACGACGCTGTCGTTGCCGGCGAATTTGGCGGCAAGCTGGGTGTTGAAGGCCGTCATCCAGCCCTGAAACACGGCCTGCGCCTGCGCGCGTGCCGCCGCGCCAGCGGTGCCGCCGCCGCCAGCCTGGGCGATGGCGTCCAGCACCGACTGGAAGCGCGGCGTGATGGTCACGTCCGGCATGTTCATGATGACCACGTGGGTGGCGCCCTTGTCGAGCACGCTGGCCTTGATCTGGCCGGCGAACTTGTCGGCCAGGGCTGTCATGTAGGTGGCGCCGATCTGGGCCACCGACGTGGCACCGCCCTGCAGCGCGGCGCCGATCTGCGCGGGCGTCAGCAGCGTGCCGAGCAGGGCCGAGTAGGCCGCAGCACCGTCGCCGGGAATGCCCAGGTAGGCACCGACGAGGTCGGCCGCATCATTGCCCCCACCGTCGATGATGACGAGGTCGCTCGCCGTGTAGCTGCCGGCCGCCGCGTAGGTGGCCATCTGGGTACCCACGTTCAGCGGGTTGGCTGCGCCGCCCGCGCCGGTGTACGTGATGCGGCCGCCGCCAATGGAGAAATTGGTGCAGCCCGTCTTGGCGGTGTTGGCCGCAAAGGTGGTGCCGGTGAAGACGAAGAAGTTGCACAGCGTCTGGCCGTAGTTGGCGGCGATGCGCTCGACGTAGATGAGGTTGTCGCTGCTCTGGACGGTGAACTTGTAGCCGAAGGTCCCGCTGTCCTGCAGGGAGTCGCCAAACACCTTGACGGACGAGATCTTGGTCGCCGGCGTCGTGTCGGCCGAGGCACCGCCTCCACAACCGGCGACCAGCAGACTGCTCAACAACACCACCGATGCGGCAGCGATCCGGGTGAAGGGGGACTTCATCGTTGTCTCCTGGGCAACAGCTCTGCACTGCCGCACGAAATTCGGGAGGGCAACTCTAGCTGCGGCCTCCCCGCAAAACAGCCCGTCTTGGCCGGCGCCTCTCGTAAAGATTCAAGGCTGAAGGCTTGGAAACGGCCTGTCTGAGCTGCGGGCAAGTCTGTGGATGGCGCCAGGACAACCTCATGGATATCCACAGGCTGAGGGCATTTCCCGAAGTTGTTCCCAATCGCGCACCTGTTCGTCCCGGCGGTGGCACACAGCCTTGTGCCGCAGGCAAATCCCTGTCGTGCAAGGATTTTTTTGGCTTGTCCACAGAGCAGGTCGCCCTCTACTACGACCACCACTTTGAAATCTTGAATACTGTTTGGAATACGTTGGACACTTCCAGCATGGATATTTCCGAGTTGCAGCATCGCCTGCGCCAGTTCGCCGCGGAGCGGGACTGGCAGCCCTACCAGACCCCCAAGAACCTCGCGATGGCGATGACGGTGGAAGCCGCCGAGCTGTTGGAAATCTTCCAGTGGTTGACCCCGGAGCAGTCGCTGGACCTCAGCGACGAGCAGCGCCGCCATCTCGGCGAGGAGCTGTCCGACGTGCTGCTTTACCTTGTGCAGATCGCCGACCATGGCGGCGTGGATCTGGAAGCAGCCGTTGAGCGCAAGCTGACGATGAATGCCATCAAGCACCCGCCCAGGTCTTGATGAGGATGGAAACCATTGCCGTCATCGACTTCGAGACCACCGGGCTCGGACCTACCAGCGGCGGGCGGGCGACCGAGATCGCAGCCGTGTTGGTGCGTGGAGGTGTTGTTGTCGATGCCTGGGCCAGCCTGATGAACAGCGGCAGCTGGGTGCCGCCCTACATCCAGTCCCTGACCGGTATCACCAACGAGATGCTGGCCGAAGCGCCGGATTCGGCGATCGTCATGCGCGAGCTGGCCCGCTTCACGCGGGGCTGTCCGCTGGTCGCGCATAACGCCTCTTTCGATCGGGGTTTCTGGCAGGCCGAGATGGCCCGCGCCGGCCTTGGGCCAGACCCGGCTCACGAGTTCGCCTGCACGGTGCTCTTGTCGCGCCGCCTCTGGCCGGAGGCCAAGAGCCACGGATTGGGCGCGATGACGCAGTTCCACGACTTGCGGTTCACGGGCCGTGCCCACCGCGCGATGGCCGATGCGCGAGTGACGGCGGAGTTGTTACTGAAGGTTCAGGACGAGGTGGGCCGCCGTTTCGCGCTGGACCTGGGCGACACGCCTGTGGACCACGCCCTGCTCTCAGAGCTGCAGCGCACGCCGTTGCGATGGCTCAGGCGCGGCGTGGTCGACCACGTGAAGGCGCGAAGAAGCACTGAGGGAGTGCAGGAAAAATTTCTGTCAAGAGCTGACTCAGGCGCGATGGGCTAGGACAATCACGCCCTTTCGTCCCCGTGCCATTGCTCAAGAGTTCCATGTCCGTGATCCAGGTTCGCCCCGCCACCCTGCGCGATGCCAAGGCCATCGCCGAGATCCACGTCGCTGCCAGCCAGGATGCCTACAAGGCCCTGCTGCCTGCGGCTGCGTTGGATGCGATGTCGGTGCAGAAGCGCCAGGCCTTCTGGCGCGAAGCCATCGACCTGTGCGAGCCGCAGGTCATCGTCGCCCATCTGGACAACAAGATCATGGGCTTTGCCGGTTTCGACCGCTCGCGCGACAAGGGCACGCCAGCCACGACCGGCGAGGTCTGGGCCCTGTTTGCCGACCCGGTGCACTGGGACAAGGGTGTGGGTCTTGCGCTGTGGGATGCCACGCGCGACGGTCTGCAGGAAGAAGGCTGCACCAAGGCCACGCTGTGGTGCTATCTGCGCAACGAGCGCGCACTGCGCTTCTTCGAGCTGGCCGGCTTCAAGCGCGAGCTGGGCAGCGCCCGCACGACGGAAGTCGGCGGTGCGCGTGTCGAAGAGATCCGCCTGCAGCGCTCGCTGGTCTGAGGGTAGCTCACCCGAGCTGAGGCGCCCCGAGGGGCGCTTTCTTCCTTGGGGGCGTCCAGTCTCAAGCGGCGTAGCCACTCGTGGCCAGCGCCCAGCCATCGGTGGCGTCGTCATGGCGCTGCACGTGCACCGGACTGAGCTTCTTGGCTGCGGCGCGCTCGACCAGGGCTTCGGCCTGCTCGGGTGTCAGTTGCAGCGCGAAGCGCGTCCAGCGCTTCTGCACCAGAGGCAGCGCCCAGGCGTCTTCCAATGCCCAGCGGATCTGGTGCGGCTCCTGCAGCTCGGCCGCAGCCAGCACGCGGGGAGCCAGGGCCAGCACAAAGCGGTTGAAGTCGGTGCGGAGCTGATCCGTCGGCAGCAGCGCTTCGAGGCGGCTCAGGCGGGCGCTCCAGCCTGGCGTGGCAAGCTGGCGGGTCACGAAGGCCTGCAGGGCCTGGATGGGGTTGAACAGGCGCAGCCGGTTGGGCGGCAGCACGCGCAGCGGGATCTGCGCGGCGTCCTCATGGCTCAGCGGCGTGACGAAGCTGCTCAGCACGGTCAGGCGCTCCCAATCGGCCTCCGCCAGGCCACCGATGCGCGTGATCGGGCCTGCAGCACAACTGGCGGCCATGCCGGCCAGCGCCAGGTGACCTCGGCGGCCCTTGGCCTGGTTGGCGCGGCGGCTCATGACGGCGAGGTTGCCTGCCGCGTAGCCGGCATCGTCGCGGACACGGTCGATGCTGCGGTTGTCGTCGTCCAGCGGCTCGCGGGTGATGGGGCAGTGCGAGACGTCGAGCTGGGCGAGGTGGTGGGGCGTGAGCTGGATGTCCTCAAAGCTGCGGCCGCGCGTCCAGGCATGGGTGCGCAGGGCCAGCCATTGCTGGACCTGGGGGCTTGCCGCGCTGCGCACCGGCCGGTTGGATGAGCGCGAACTGGCCGCCAGCCAGCCGCGCTGCAGCGGCGACTGCGGGTACAGGTGGGCCATGGGCGGCGTGATGCCGTGCAGCGCGTAGTCGCGGCCGAGTGCCAGCCCGGTGCGTTCATGGGCGCTGATGTGGGCGGGGGCGGCGGTATCCATGTCCAGGTCGAACTGGACGAGGGCAGGGCGGGCGTTGGCTTGAACGGTGATCGCGGCTTGCATGGGGGCTCCTTGGACTGAGGCTCGCCGGTTGTGGGTTCGCGGGCCTTGGTATGCAGTCTGTGAGCCAGGTGGCTCATGAGATGATCCACCTGGAAAAATACTGTGAATATTTTCAGGAGCCGACTGCATGGACCGTACCGAGCGCTTCTACAAGATCGAGCACCTGATCCGTTCGCGCGGCTGCGTGTCGTTCGCCGAGCTGATCGAGGCGCTGGAGGTGTCTGCAGCCACGCTCAAGCGAGACCTGGCCTATCTGCGGGAGCGGTTGGACGCGCCCATCGAGTACGACGCCGCCGACAACGGCTACCGCTTCGGGCAGCAGTGGCGCGGTGGCAAGCACGAGCTGCCGGGGGTCTGGTTCAACGAGGCCGAACTGCATGCGCTGCTGACCATGCAGCAGATGCTGGCCGGCCTGGACGAGCAGGGCGTCGTCGGCCGCCACCTGCAGCCGATGTTCGACAAGATCACCGGCATGCTGGGCGTGGACGCGGCCGAGGCGGAAGAGCTGCGGCGGCGCGTCAGGCTCATTGGCACGGCGCGGCGGCGCATGGCCAGCGACAGCTTCGAGACCGTGGGCAGCGCCGTCGTCAAGCGCAAGCGCCTGGCCATCCGCTACCGCAAGAAGCGCGATGGCGCGAGCAGCGAGCGTGAGGTCTCGCCGCAGCGCCTGGTGCACCACCGTCACGCCTGGTATCTGGATGCCTGGTGCCATGCCAGCGACGCCTACCGCCGCTTCGCGCTGGACGGCATCGAAAGCGCGACACCGCTGGACACCGACGCCAAGGCCGTGCCGCTGGCCGAGCTGGAGGCCGAACTGGACCAGGGCTATGGCATCTTTGCCGGTGGCACGCCGCGCGAGGCCGAGCTGCTGTTCAGCGCCGAGGCGGCGGCCTGGGTGTCGCGCGAGGAATGGCACCCGGCCCAGCAGAGTGAGTTCCTGCCCGACGGCCGCTGGCGGCTGCGGCTGCCCTATGTCGACGACACCGAGCTGCTGATGGACCTCCTGCGCCATGCTGGCCAAGTGGAGGTCGTGGCGCCTGCGGCCCTGCGCGAGGCCCATGCGCAGCGCCTGCGCCAGGCCGTTTCAGCCTTGTAGGACAAGCGCCATTCCTTTGCGATGCGTCATATCCGCGAGGCTCAACCGCGTTAGGCTTGACCCGTGTTTGACCCTGATCGAGGAGCCCGCGATGAGTGACGCAACCCAGGCGAAGGAAAAGTTGGCCTCCGATTTCCGTGCGGTGATGGAGGACATCGACGCACTGATGACGGCCACGACGAACAAGGCAGATGGTGAGGTCAAGGCCCTTCGCGCGCGCATCCAGGACCGTCTGTCCGGCGCCAAGGAGAAGCTGCTTGATGCCCAGCATGAAGCCGTTCAGCGCGCCAAGGACGCCGCCACGGCCACCGACGACTATGTGCACGCCAAGCCCTGGCAGGCCATTGGTGTCGCAGCGGCCGTGGGTCTGGCCCTGGGTGTGCTGATCGGCCGCCGTTGAGCCTCGCTTGAGCGACGACAAGGAACCGGTCTCCGCGCCGCTGCGGCGGCTCGGGGCTTCTTTGCTGACGCTGGGCCGTATCCGGCTCGAGCTGTTCGCCATTGAGGCCCAGGAGGAGAAGGAGCGCATCGCCGGCCTGCTGCTGTGGGCCGTGCTGGCTGCGCTGCTGGCAGGCTTCGGTCTGCTGATGCTGCTGGTGCTCGTCACCGTGGCGCTGTGGGACAGCCACCGCATGCTGGCCCTGGGCGGCGGCACGCTGGTGCTGGTGGCCGCGGCCGTCTTTGCTGTGCTCAAGGTCAGGGCCCTGATCGCCCAGCCGGCCAGCTTGTTCCAGTCCAGCATCGGCGAGCTGCGCGCGGACGCCGAGGCGTTGCGGCGCCGGCCGGGGCCCTGATCGCCGCATGCGAGGTTTGTCGCGATGATCCCCCGCATTCCTGCTGACCCCATCGAGCGGGCTGAGCGCAAGGCCAATCTGCTGCTGGCGTCGGAAGTGCTGCGTGGGCAGGCCGCGCTGGCGGTGGACGACCTCGGCCAGCGTGCCGACGGCTGGGTCGCCCGGGTGATGGCCTGGCGCAATCTGCTGTCCAACCCCCTCGTGGTGGCCGCGGCCGGGACGGGCGCGGCCTTCTTCGCCGGAGCGGGACAGAAGCGGCGCGGTCAGCTCTGGCGCGGGCTGCGCTGGGCGTGGCTGGCCTGGCGGGTGTGGCGCAGGCAGCGCGCCTGACGTTGCCTCAGTTGTCGGCGGCGTCCAGCCGCTTCATGCGCTCACTCTGCCAATAGACGTCGTCACCGCCCAGGCCATCGAGGTTGGCGCGGTTCAGCACGCGAGCCAGCACGAAGAGCAGGTCGGACAGGCGGTTCAGATACTGGCGCGGCGCGGCGCGCACGGTTTCCGTGGCAGCCACCTTGATGACGGCACGTTCGGCGCGACGCGCGATGGTGCGGCAGACATGCGCGATCGCCGCGCTGCGCGTGCCGGCCGGCAGGATGAATTCCTTGAGGCGCGGCAGATGCTGGTTGTAGTGCTCCAGCGCTTCGTCCAGGCGCAGCACGGCGGCCTCCTTCAGCAGCTCGCCGCCGGGCCAGGAGAGTTCGCCGCCCAGGTTGAAGAGCTCATGCTGGATCGTGACCAGCAGTTCGCGCACGTCGTCGGGCAACGGCTCGGCCAGCAGCAGGCCGAGGTTGGAGTTCAGCTCGTCGACATCGCCCATGGCCTGCACACGCAGGTGGTCTTTGGGAACGCGGCTGCCGTCACTGAGGCCGGTGGTGCCGTCGTCGCCGGTGCGGGTGGCGATCTGGGAGAGTCGGTTGCCCATGGTGGTCCTGGCGGATGCAAAGCCGCCATTCTCGTCACGCCGTCAATGCCGGCGGCCGCTACGGTGGAAGTCGGGCTTGTGGGGGGGTGCGGCATGCGGGCGCAGGCCGGTACTGCCGGGCTGGGGCTCGGTCCCGGGGTCGGGCGGCGGTGCCTTGCCAACGCCGGGCGGACGGCCGGTCAGCTCGCGCCAGCGCGCCACAAGCACGTCGAAGCGCAGGGCCCCAAGTGCAATCAGCGCGACGGCCAGGATCAGCAGCAGCCAGGTCAGGTTCATGGTGGGATGCTCCCGGTGTGGACAAGGTCCATGCTGGCACTGTCGGCGGCTCACTGCAACACAATCGACTGATGTGGATCAGGAGAGTCACCGATGAACGCGCCCACCCCCGTTGAAGCCGTCGCCCTGCCGCTGCCGCAAGGCCTGTTGGCCGCGCTGCAAGCCGAGTTCGGCATGCGCTGCTCGACGGCGTTGAGCGTGCGCGAGCAGCATGGCCGCGACGAGTCCGTCTTCGACGTCCCGCCGCCACAGGCCGTCGTCTTTGCCGAGAGCGAGGCCGAGGTGGCGCGCGTTGTCGCGCTGTGTGCCGAACATCGCGTGCCGGTCATTCCCTACGGTGCCGGCTCGTCCCTGGAAGGCCACCTGCTGGCGGTGCGGGGCGGCGTCAGCCTGGACGTGTCGCGCATGAACCAGATCCTGCGTATCGATGCCGAGGACCTGACGGTGACGGTGCAGCCCGGCGTTACACGCAAGGCGCTGAACGAGGCGCTCAAGCACGAGGGCCTGTTCTTCCCCATCGATCCCGGCGCGGACGCGTCCCTTGGCGGCATGGCCGCGACGCGCGCCAGTGGTACGAACGCTGTGCGCTACGGCACGATGCGCGAGAACGTGCTCGGCCTGCGTTTCGTTTCTGCCGCGGGCGAGGTCGTCCGCAGCGGCTCGCGCGCGAAGAAGAGCAGCGCGGGCTATGACCTGACCCGCCTGGTCATCGGCAGCGAAGGCACGTTGGGCGTCATCACGGAGCTGACGGTCAGGATCCATCCTCTGCCCGAAGCGGTGTCGGCAGCGGTCTGCTCCTTCCCCAGCATCGACGCCGCCGTGCGCACGGCCATGCAGATCATCCAGATCGGTGTCCCGATCGCCCGCTGCGAGCTGCTGGACGTGAACGCCATCAAGGCCGTCAACGCGCACGACAAGCTGGGGCTGAAGGAAGTGCCCATGCTGCTGATGGAGTTCCACGGCAGCGAGGCCGGCGTTGCCGAGCAGGCGACCACGGTGCAGGAGGTGGCGGCGGACCAGGGCGGCGAGGCCTTCGAATGGGCCACGACGCCCGAGGCCCGCACGCGGCTGTGGACGGCGCGGCACCATGCCTACTTCGCGGGTCTGCAGTTGCGTCCCGGCTGCCGCGCCGTGACGACGGACACCTGCGTGCCCATCTCGAGGCTGGCGGAGAACATCAACGCTAGCATTGCCGAGGTCGAGGCGGCCGGCCTGCCGTATTTCATCGTCGGCCACGTCGGCGATGGCAACTTCCACATGGCCTATCTTTTGGACCCCGGCCGGCCCGAGGAACTGGCCACGGCCGAGCGCCTGAGTGCGCAGATGGTGGCGCGGGCGATTGCGCTGGATGGCACCTGCACGGGCGAGCACGGCATCGGCCTGCACAAGCAACGCTTCCTGCTCGACGAGACCGGCGAGGAAGCAGTGGCTGTCATGCGTGCCGTGAAGCAGGCACTGGATCCGCTGGGTATCCTCAATCCGGGAAAGGTCTTCTCGGGCTGAGAGGCGTCACGCCTTGTCCACAAAGTGGACGAGGCCGTTCGAAGGCGCACCTCCTAGACTGCTCCGATGGACTCCACCGCCGCTCCAGCCGCCGGCGCGCTGCGCCAGTTCGACGATCTGCCCGGCCCGCGCGGCGTGCCGGTGTTCGGCAACCTGCTGCAGATGGACTCGACCCGGGTGCATCAACAGGTGGAGGGCTGGTGCGAGGAGTTCGGACCGGTCTTCCGGCTCAGGCTGGGCAAGCGGCGCATCGTTGTCGTGGGTGACCACGAGCTGATCACCACTGCGCTGCGCGACCGGCCCGAGGGCTTCAAGCGCACGGCGCGGCTGGAGCAGGTGGGGGCCGAGATGGGGCTGGCCGGCGGCCTGTTCACGGCCAGCGGCGAGGTCTGGAAACGCCAGCGTCGCATGGTCATGGCCGGCTTCGACCCGGTGCATGTGAAGCGCTACTACCCCTTCTTGCTGCGTGTGGCCGAGCGCCTCGTTGGCCGCTGGCAGGCGGCCGCGCGCGAGGACCGCCGCATCGTGTTGCAGGCGGACCTGATGCGCTTCACGGTGGACGCGGTCGCTGGCCTGGCCTTCGGCGAGGACGTCAACACGCTGCAATCCGACGAGGACGTCATCCAGCAGCACCTGAACCGCATCTTCCCGATGCTGTTCAAGCGCATCTTTGCGCCGCTGCCGACCTGGCGCTGGTGGCCGTCGGCCGCCGACCGCGCGCTGGCCCGCAGCGTGGCCGAGGTCAACGTCGCCGTGCAGGGCTTCATTGCCAAGGCGCGGACACGCATGGCGGCCGATCCGGCGTTGCACGACGAGCCTGGCAATCTGTTGGAAGCCATGCTGGCAGCCGCGGACGAGCCCGGCAGCGGCATCGACGACGAACAGGTGGCCGGCAATGTGCTGACCCTGCTGTTGGCCGGCGAGGACACGACGGCCAACACGCTGGCCTGGATGATCTGGCTGTTGTGGCGCAACCCCGGTGCGCTGACGCGGGCGCGGGCCGAGGTGGACCGCGTTTGCGGCGACGCTACGCTGCCCAGCCTGGAGCAACTGGGCGCGCTGGCTTTCGTCGAGGCGTGCGCGCACGAGACCATGCGGCTGCGTCCGGTCGCGCCGATCAACACCATGCAGGCCATCCGTGACACGCGCGTCGGCGATGTTCTGGTGCCGGCGGGCATGATCGTCATGGCCGTCATGCGGCGCGACGCCACCAGCGAACGCCACCTGCCCAACGCCGCCGTCTTCGACCCCGAGCGCTGGCTGCTTGATGTCAAGCAAGTGGGCGCGGCCAAGCGCCTGTCCATGCCTTTCGGCGCCGGGCCGCGCATTTGTCCGGGGCGCTATCTGGCGCTGATGGAGATCAAGCTGGCCTGCGCGCTGCTGCTGCGCAATTTCGACATCACCGCGGTCGATACGCCCGATGGCCAGGCGCCGCGCGAACTGCTGCAGCTGGCAATGGGGCCGGTGGGCCTGTCTATGCGTTTGCTGCCGCGGGCTTGAAAGAGAATGCGGCGCATGCAACGCCGCCCCCTTCTCGCTGGCCTGGCCTTCGCGCCGTCGGTCGTTGTCGCTGCCCAGGCCCCCGGTTTCGTCGGGCTGGAGCGACGGGTGCAGGGGCGGCTGGGGTTCTTCGCCGTCGACACGGGCAATGGCCGTACGTTCGGGCATCGGGCCGATGAGCGCTTCGCGACCGCGTCGACCTTCAAGGTCCTGCTGGCCGCGTGCGTGGCGCACGGCGTGCAGGCCGGCCGCTGGGGCTGGAACGACACGGTAGCCCTGCGGGAGAGCGATCGCGTGCCGCATTCGCCAGCCTTCGACCGGCTGCTGCCCCGCGGCCGCGCGACACTGGCCGAGCTGGTGCAGGGCATCGTTGTCGAGAGCGACAACCCCGCCGCCAACCTGCTGCTGCGTCATTGCTGCGAATCTCCCGCCGGCCTGACGGCGTGGCTGCGGCAGCAGGGCGATGATGTGACCCGCCTGGACCGCTGGGAAACCGAACTCAACGAGAACGTGCCCGGTGACCCGCGCGACACCAGCACGCCCCGCGCATTCACGAAGTCGCTGCGGCATCTCCTGCTCGGCCCCGGCCTCACGCGCGCCAGCCAGGCGCGACTGTGGACGGACCTGCAGGCGTCGCGGACGGGCCTCAAGCGATTGCGCGCCGGCGTACCGGACACCGGTTGGCGCGTCATCGACAAGACGGGCACGGGTGCGCGCGGCGCCGTCAACGACGTGGCCCTGGTGTTTCCGCCGGACGGGCGTTCGCCCTGGGCCGTCGTGGCGCTGCAGTCGGACTCCGCAGCATCGACGGACGAACTCAGCTCCGTGCTGGCCGATGCCATGCGGCTGCTGGTGAAGGCCTGGATCTGACCCGATGTCAACGGCAAGCCGGCGGCTGGCTGCGGGGCCCTGCTTTCCTCATGACGGACCATGGCCGGAGGTCGATGTCCGGGCTGACGTATTCGACGGCGGGCAGTGCCTTTGCGGTCGCGCCCTTGAGAGCGGCGACGCTTCGTTGCATGCCTAAGCGTCCGACGCCGATGGCGGCGCACAGTGGCAGCTCAACGAACCCCGGTACCACCATGCCCGCCATCACCTGCTTCATCCGATACGAGCTGGACCCCGTCCAGCGCGAGGCCTTCCGTGAGTACGCCCAGGCCTTGGGCCGCATCATTCCGCGCCTGGGCGGCCGGCTGCTGGGCTACTGGCTTCCCTGGGAGGGTACGAACCATGAAGCCTGGGGCTTGGTCGGCTTCGACTCGCTGGCCGATTACGAGGCCTACCGGGTGCGGCTGAAAGCCGACACCGAGGCTCGGGCGAACTTCGAGTTCGCCAGGGCGCAGCGCTTCATCCTGCGCGAGGCGCGCACTTTCTGTGAGGATGTGCAGCCATGATTGCCGTCATCTTCGAAGTGCAGCCCACGGCCGAGGGCCGCCAGGCCTACCTGGACCATGCCGCCGGGCTGAAGCCGTTGCTGGCGCAGGTGGACGGCTTCATCTCGGTGGAGCGCTTCCAGAGCTTGATGCAGCCGGACAAGCTGCTGTCGCTGTCCTTCTGGCGCGATGAGGAGGCCGTTCGGCGCTGGCGCGAGATGGAGCGCCACCGCGAGGCCCAGGCCGCCGGCCGCGGCGGGCTGTTCGCCGACTACCGTCTGCGCGTCGCCCATGTCGTGCGTGACTACGGCCTGCATGACCGTGGGCAGGTGCCGCCATGAATGCAGAGCCGCGCCTGGCCCGCGTCGCCGCGGCGATTGCCGACCCGACGCGGGCACGCACGCTGGGACGGCTGCTGGACGGGCGGCTGCATACGGCGGGCGAGCTGGCGAAGCATGCCGGCGTCAGCTCGGCGACCATGTCGGCTCACCTGAAGCTGCTGGTTGATGAAGGCCTCGCGCGCGTGCGGCCGCAGGGCAGGCATCGCTATTTCGGTTTGGCAGACGGCGATGTGGCGCATGCGCTGGAGGCCCTGCTGCGTGTGGCGGACGGACGTGATCGCGAGCCGGCGGCCGACCTGCGCCGCTGGCAGAAGCCCGGGATGCGGGGCCTGCGTGATGCGCGCAGCTGCTACGGCCACCTGGCCGGCGCGCTGGGTGTGCAGTGGCGCGAGACGCTGCGGGCCAAGGGCTGGGTGACGGTGGCACGCGACGGGCGATATGAAGTCAGCGACGCGGGCCGCGAGGCGCTGGCCGAGCTGATGCCCGAAGGCTTTGCCGGGGAGCGGCGGACGCTGTATGACTGCGTGGACTGGTCCGAACGCCGCGACCATTTCGCCGGACCGCTGGCGGTGGCCTGGCTCGATGCCTTCATGGCCAAGGGCTGGCTGCAGCGTGTTGGCGAGTCGCGGGAGTTGCGGTTGACGCCCACCGGCCGCATCGGACTTCTCGACGGCCTGCTGGGCTCCACCCGGTGAGGCGCTTCGACGCAGCGAGACCGGCAGCCTCGTCGGCATGGTTCGGGCTGCAACGACTTCAGCCTCCTTGACCATGACGACTCCCGATCCGTTGCGCGAAGCAGAGATCTATGCGGCTTATGGTCGCACTGCGCAGGCCATCGCCTTGCTCAGGCGGGCCTCGCAGGCACAGCCCGAGCGCGCGGACATCCGGTTGAGACTGGATGCGCTGGAGCGTCAAGCCGAGACCGAAGCGCCGCGGCAGCGGGCGTGGAAGGCGGTGTTGGCTGCGCTGTTGGTGGGAGCGTTGGCGTTCGCGGCATTCCACCACGGCTAGACCGCGAGCCAGGACGGGAAGCCGGGTCAGGCCACCTGCGCCGGCACATTCCAGCGTCGCGTCACATCGCCATGGCCGTTGACGCTCTCGAGGTTGACCGCGAAGCCCCACAACCGGCCGACATGCTTGAGCACTTCCTGCGCGCTGTCGTGCAGCGGGCGGTTCTGGTGCTGCACATGGCGCAGCGTCAGCGAGCGGTCGCCGCGCAGGTTGACGTTCCAGACCTGGATGTTGGGCTCGCGCGTTGAGAGGTCGTGCTGGCGCGACAAGGCCTGGCGGAGGTGTCGATAGCCGCTGTCATCGTGGATGGCGGAGATCTCGTACTCGCTCTTGGACTCGTCGTCGAGGACGGAAAAGAGCCGGAAGTCGCGCATCAGCTTGGGGCTCAGGTATTGGCCGATGAAGCTCTCATCCTTGAAATTGCGCATCGCATGGTCGAGCGTGGGCAGCCAGTCGCTGCCGGCGATGTCGGGGAACCAGGTGCGGTCCTCGTCCGTCGGGTTCTCGCAGATGCGCCGGATGTCGGTGTACATCGCGAAGCCCAGCGCGTAGGGGTTGAGGTTGGCGCCCGGGTGCTGGTAGACGACATTGGTGTGCGACTTCAGCCACTCGATCATCATGCCGTCGCTGAGGTAGCCATCGTCATACATCTGGTTCAGCAGCCGGTGGTGCCAGAAGGTGGCCCAGCCTTCATTCATGACCTGGGTCTGGCGCTGCGGGTAGAAGTACTGCGCGATCTTGCGCACGATGCGCACGATCTCGCGCTGCCAGGGCTCCAGCAGCGGCGCGTTCTTCTCGATGAAGTACAGCAGGTTCTCCTGCGGCTCCTCGGGGAAGCGGCGGCTCTCGGCGGCCTCGTCGGGGCGATCTGGCTTGCGCGGCAGCGTGCGCCAGAGGTCGTTGATCTGCGACTGCGCGTGCTGCTCTCGGTCCTTCACGCGGGCACGCTCCTCGGCGAGCGAAAGCTTGGCCGGGCGGCGGTAGCGATCCACGCCGTGGTTCATCAGCGCATGGCAGGAATCCAGCAGGGTCTCGACCTCGTCCAGGCCATAGCGTTCCTCGCAGTCGGCGACGTAGTTCTTGGCGTAGACGAGGTAGTCGATGATGGACGAGGCATCCGTCCACATGCGGAACAGGTAGTTGCCCTTGAAGAAGCTGTTGTGGCCGTAGCAGGCATGGGCGATGACCAGGGCCTGCATGGCCAGTGTGTTCTCCTCCATGAGGTAGGCGATGCAGGGGTCGGAGTTGATGACGATCTCGTAAGCCAGGCCCATCTGACCGCGCCGGTAGTTGCGTTCGGTGGCGATGAACTCCTTGCCGTAGCTCCAGTGGCGGTAGTTGACCGGCATGCCCACGGAGGCGTAGGCGTCCATCATCTGCTCGGCGGTGATGACCTCCAGCTGGTTGGCATAGGTGTCCAGCCCGAAGCGCTCGGCCGTCTGCTTGATGACGGCGTGATACTCCTCGATGAGCTCAAAGGTCCAGTCGTTGGGCGAGGGCAGGGGCTGGCTGGGTCGCTGCTGCAGCGGCTTCATGCGCTGCAGCGGCTGGCGCTGGCGGCGGTCGGGCGTGCCAGTCGGCGGCGAGGCCGGCAGGTCGTGGCGACGGCGGTCTTCCTTGCTGCTCATGAGGCGGCCCCTTCCTTCTTGAACAGCTCGCGGAAGACTGGGTAGATCTCCGAGGCCTCGACGGCCTTGCGCATCGCGAAGTGGGGAACGTCCTCGGCGAGCTTGCGATACTCGTCCCAGAGGTTCTGTTCGGGCTCGGCCACCTGCACGTAGGCGAAGTAGCGGCACAGCGGCAGCAGCTTGTCGGCCAGCAGTTCGCGGCAGCGTCCGCTGTCGTGGTGCCAGTTGTCGCCGTCGCTGGCCTGGGCGCCGTAGATGTTCCATTCCGCGGGCGAGTAGCGCTCGCGGATGATCTGCTCCATCAGCACCAGGGCCGACGAGACGACGGTGCCGCCGGTCTCGGTGGCATGGAAGAAGTTCTGCTCGTCGACCTCCTGGGCCTGCGTGTGGTGGCGGATGAAGACGACGTCGATCTTCTCGTAGTGCCGCGTCAGGAACAGGTAGAGCAGGATGAAGAAGCGCTTGGCGAGGTCCTTGCGGCTTTCGTCCATGGAGCCGGACACGTCCATCAGGCAGAACATGACGGCGCGAGTCGTCGGCACCGGGATGCGCACGCGCGAACGGAAGCGCAGGTCGATGGGGTCGAGGAAGGGAATCGCGTTGATGCGCTCGCGCAGGTGCAGGATGCGTTCGCGCGTCTCCGCCAGGAGGCGGGCCGTCTCGGGGCGGTCCTCCTTGAGCAACTCCTGCTCGCGGGTTTCCAGCTCGTGCAACTCGCGGCGCTTGTCCATGCCCAGCGCAATGCGTCGGCCGAGGGCGCCGCGCATGGAGCGCACCACGTGCAGGTTGGTGGGTGTGCCGTCGGACACGAAACCGGCGCGCTGGCTGCGCCACTCGGGCGTGTCGGCCAGCGTCGTGCGGGCGAGGTTGGGCAGGGCCAGATCCTCGAAGAAGACCTGCATGAACTCTTCCTTGCTGAGGTGGAAGACGAAGTCGTCCTCTCCCTCTCCGGAGTCGCTGGCCTCGCCACCGCCGCCTCCGCCTTGCCCGCCCTTGGGCTTGGCGATGCGGTCGCCTTTCACGTACTCCTGGTTGCCCGGGCGCACGACCTCGCGGATGCCGCCATCGCCGTGGCCGAAGATGGGCTCGCTGAGGTCCTTCTTGGGGATGTGCACGTCCTCGCCGCGTTCCATGTCGCGGATGCCGCGGCCGTCCACTGCGCGCTTGACCGCGTCGCGGATCTGCTCCTTGTGGCGGCGCAGGAAGCGCTCGCGGTTGCCGATGGACTTGTTCTTCCCGGACAGTCGGCGGTCGATGATCTGTTGAAGCGACATCGCGCGGCCTGCTTTCTTAGCTGGACTTGCGAACCCTCAGATACCACTCGCACAGCAGGCGCACCTGCTTGGCGGTGTAGCCCTTGTCCACCATGCGCTGCACGAAGTTCTCGTGCTTCTTGGCGTCCTCGGCGCTGGCCTTGGCGTTGAAGCTGATGACGGGCAGCAGCTCCTCGGTGTTGGAGAACATCTTCTTTTCGATGACGGTGCGCAGCTTCTCGTAGCTGGTCCACAGCGGGTTCTTGCCTGCGTTGTTCGCACGCGCACGCAGCACGAAGTTGACGATCTCGTTGCGGAAGTCCTTGGGGTTGGAGATGCCGGCAGGTTTTTCGATCTTCTCCAACTCGGCGTTCAGCGCGCTGCGGTCGAAGACCTCGCCGGTGTCGGTGTCGCGGTACTCCTGGTCCTGGATCCAATAGTCGGCGTAGGTCACGTAGCGGTCGAAGATGTTCTGTCCGTACTCGCTGTAGCTCTCCAGGTAGGCCGTCTGGATCTCCTTGCCGATGAACTCGGCATAGCGCGGCGACAGCTGCTCCTTGATGTAGCCGACGTACTTCTCCTCCAGCTCCTTGGGGAACTGCTCGCGCTCGATCTGCTGCTCCAGCACGTACATCAGGTGCACCGGGTTGGCGGCAACTTCCGATGAATCGAAGTTGAAGACCTTGGACAGGATCTTGTAGGCGAAGCGCGTGCTGATGCCGCTCATGCCCTCGTCGACGCCGGCGTAGTCGCGATACTCCTGGTAGCTCTTGGCACGCGGGTCGGTGTCCTTCAGGTTCTCGCCGTCGTAGATCTGCATCTTGGAATACAGCGACGAGTTCTCGGGCTCCTTCAGCCGTGTCAGCACGGCGAACTGGCTCATCATCTTCAGCGTGCCGGGGGCGCACTTGGCCTCGGCCAGCGACGAGCCGCGGATCAGCTTCTCGTAGATCTTCACTTCCTCGCTGACGCGCAGGCAGTAGGGCACCTTGACGATATAGACGCGGTCGAGGAAGGCCTCGTTGTTCTTGTTGTTGCGGAAGGTCTTCCACTCGCTCTCGTTGCTGTGCGCCAGCACGATGCCGTCGAAGGGAATGGCACCGAAACCTTCCGTCCCCTTGTAGTTGCCCTCCTGCGTGGCGGTCAGCAGCGGATGCAGCACCTTGATCGGCGCCTTGAACATCTCGACAAACTCCAGCAGTCCCTGGTTGGACAGGCACAGGCCGCCGCTGTAGCTGTAGGCGTCGGGGTCGTCCTGCGCGTAAGTTTCCAGCTTGCGGATGTCGACCTTGCCCACCAGGGAGCTGATGTCCTGGTTGTTCTCGTCGCCCGGCTCGGTCTTGGACACGCCGATCTGCTTGAGCACGCTGGGATAGCGCTTCACGACCTTGAACTTGCGGATGTCGCCGCCGAACTCATCCAGCCGCTTCACCGCCCACGGGCTGAGGATGCGATTCAGGTAGCGGCGGGGGATGCCGTAGTCGCGCTCCAGCAGCGGGCCGTCCTCGATGGGGTCGAACAGGCCCAACGGCGACTCGTTCACGGGCGAGCCGGCAAGCGCGTAGAAGGGAACGTGCTCCATCAGCTGCTTGAGCCTCTCGGCAATGGAACTCTTGCCGCCGCCCACCGGGCCCAGCAGGTAGAGGATCTGCTTCTTCTCTTCCAGGCCCTGCGCCGCATGCCTGAAATAGGACACCACCTGCTCGATGGCCTCTTCCAGGCCGTAGAACTCTGCGAACGCCGGGTAGATCTTGATCGTCTTGTTCGCGAACAGCCGGGACAGCCGTGGATCGTTGCGCGTGTCGAGCATCTGCGGCTCGCCGATGGCCTGCAGCATGCGCTCGGCGGCCGTGGCATACGCCAGCGGATTCTTCTTGCACTCCGCGAGGTAGTCCTCCAGCGAGAGCTCCTCGACCTTGCTGCGCTCGAAGCGCGCCGCGAAATGGCTGATGACGTCCATGCCGACCTCCTGCGGTTTGAACTCCACAGGGCCGCAGGCACGATCCGTGCCCGGGGACTGGGGGGTTCTGATCGCGCCTCAACTGCAAGGCGTCATCAGAACTCTCCACTCGGCAGACCAGCAACTCGGGGCTGCCGGTCGCATCTCATCACAAGAATAAGCCGCCGCCAGTCCACCAACACACCTGCCTGGTTTTCCGTTGACAGGGTGCGGTCCAGCATACGCCCGCTGGACAGGCAAGACCTGTCACCCGCCGGGCAAACCACACGAACATGGAGGCCTTGTGGCGGGCCGCAGACACTGTCGCCGGTGAAGAACTGTTGCAGTGCCGGGGCGCGCAGCCAAGGCGTTGTCCACCGTGGCCACATGCGCAGGCATCATGGCACCCTGTCCAAGTGTTGGACGTACCGTCGGCGCCGGGATGTCGGACGCCGCCGCATTGCGCGGCGGCGTGTGCCTCAGCTGCCGCGCAGCTTGTCGAGGATGCCCGACAGCGCGTCCAGCGAATCGAAATGGATGGCCAACTCGCCGCTCTGGCCACCGCGCTTGCTGCGCTTCTTCACGCGCACCTCGACGGTGGCGCCCAGCGCATCGGCCAGCTCCTCCTCCAGGCGCAGTACGTCGCGGCTCTTGTCGCCCTTCACACGCAGCAGCGGGGCCTGGCGCGCAGCGCCCTGAGTCTTGGCGACCAGCTTCTCGGCCTCGCGGACGCTGAGCTTCTTGGCCGCGATCTCGCTGGCCGTGGTGATCTGCACGGCGCCGTCCAGCGGCAGCAGCGCGCGGGCGTGGCCCATGTCGATATCGCCGGCCATCAACATGTTCTGCACCGGCGCGCTGAGGTTCAGCAGCCGCAGCAGATTGCTAGCCGCACTGCGCGACCGGCCCACGGCCTGGGCGGCCTGCTCGTGCGTCAGGCCGAACTCGTCGGTGAGGCGCTTGAGGCCTTGTGCCTCTTCCAGCGGGTTGAGGTCCTCGCGCTGGATGTTCTCGATCAGCGCCATGGCGGCGGCCGATTCGTCCGGCACGGCCTTCACCAGCACCGGCACCTCGCGCAGGCCGGCAAGTTTTGCCGCACGGAAGCGCCGCTCGCCAGCGATGATTTCGTAGGCGACACCGCCATCGGGCGTGATGGGCCGCACCAGGATCGGCTGCATGATCCCTTGGGCCTTGATGCTCTCGGCCAGCTCGTACAGCGAGCCCTCGTCCATGCGGGTGCGCGGCTGGTACTTGCCGGCCTGCAGGGCTTCCAGCTTCAGCGTGCTGGGCATGCCGTCGCGTTCGGTCGCGGGGGTGTCGCTGACTTTGGGGCCGAGCAGGGCTTCGAGGCCGAGGCCGAGGCCTTTGGGTTTCTTGGTCGCCATGGACGGTGATTGTCCTTCAGGCCTTCTTCACGCCCTGAGCAGGCCGGTCAGCAGCTCGCGGCCCTCCGGCCAGTCGCCCAGGCCCGACTCGGCATTCAGATGGCCCCGCGGCCCGGCGATGACGACGCTGCTGCCCCAGTCGGCTGCCATCTGCGTGGCGCGCTCGGCGGCCCCGTAGGGGTCGTCGCTGCTGATGACGGTCACGCTGGGGAAGGGCAGTGCCGAGCGGCGAATGGGGCGCCAACTGTGCAGTTGGGGTGGCATGTCCTCGCGCTCGGTGTCTGGCGGGGCGACGAGCAGGGCGCCTTTCACGCGCGCCGTGTGCTGCGAGTGCTCTGCCCAGCTCGCGACCAGCTGGCAGCCCAGCGAATGGGCCACGAGGATGGCCGGCGCGTCATCTTCCAGGAGCACCTCGTCCAGCCGGGCCATCCAATCGCCGCGCCTGGGCCAATGCCAGTCGTGCTGCTCAACGCGCTGGTCGCCGTGCAGCCGTTCCCAGCGGCTTTGCCAGTGCTCGGGGCCGGAGTCCTGCCAGCCGGGAAGAAGCAGTACGCGCGATGGATTCATGGTTTGCCCTTATCCTTGATGGTTCGATTCTCAGTGCTTGGAGCAGCGGCAATGACGTTCAAGGTGTTTGTGGATGGCCAGGAAGGCACCACCGGCTTGCGGATTCACGAGTACCTCGCGGCCCGCACCGACATCGAGGTGCTGAAGATCGCTGCGGACAAGCGCAAGGACCCGGCCGAGCGTTCGCGCCTGCTGAACGCCGCCGACGTGGCCTTCCTTTGCCTGCCTGACGCGGCTTCGCGCGAAGCGGCCTTCATGGTCAACAACCCCAACACCTGCCTGATCGACGCCAGCACGGCCCACCGCACGGCGCCGGGCTGGGCGTTCGGCCTGCCGGAGTTGGCCAAGGGCCAGCGCGGCGCCATCCAGGCCAGCAAGCGCATTGCCAACCCGGGCTGCCATGCCAGCGCCTTCATCCTGGCCGTGCGGCCGCTGGTGGATGCCGGTCTGCTGCCAGGCGACGCGGCCGTCAGCGCGACGTCCATCACCGGCTATTCGGGTGGCGGCAAGAGCATGATCGCCGAGTACGAGCAGCAGCCGCTGCCCGCGCACCTGCAGGCGCCCCGGCCCTACGGCCTGGGCCTGAAGCACAAGCACCTGCCTGAGATGATGGCCCACACGGGTCTGGCCGCGCCGCCGGTGTTCATGCCCATCGTCAGCAACTTCTACAAGGGTCTGGCCGTCAGCGTGCCGCTGCACCTCGACCAGCTCAAGGCAGGCGCTACGCCCGAGCAGATCCACGCCGCGCTGGCGGCGCATTACGAGGGCGAGCGCTTCATCAGTGTGAAGCCGCTGCGCGATGCGGCGACGCTGGAGACCGGCTTCTTCGACGTGCAGGCCTGCAACGACACCAACCGCGTCGACCTCTTCGTCTTCGCGTCGGACTCGCAGGTGCTGGTCATCGCGCGTCTGGACAACCTCGGCAAGGGCGCCAGCGGCGCGGCCGTGCAGAGCATGAACGTGCACCTGGGCGTCGAGGAAAGCCTCGGGCTGGTCTGAACCAGAAATCAGTGCGCCGAGGCCCAGCCTGGCGACATAGGATGACGCCTCTCGGTGGGAGGCGTGATGTCGAAGACTGCAGGCACTGATCCTGTTCTGGCCCGGATCTCCTTGGTCATTCCGGGGCGCACGATCGCCCTGGGTGGCAAGCCCGAGGACGGCGTCGCCGCGTGCCGGCTCGACACTGAAGCCGTGCGCTGGACCTATGTGCTCAGGGCGCGCGAACGCTGGTTGGGTTCCGGCGATGCCAGCGCGGGACGCGAGGAACAGGCCACCCGAACGCTGAAGGGCTTCGGCCTCAGAGACGCCGATCTGGTGGCGCTGGCCCGCGCACCGCGTGTCGTCGTGCGCATGCCTTACGCGTCGGAACGCGAGGGTTGGCAGGGCCGCATCTTTCCCTGGGAATACCTGCTGGCGAAGGCCACGCGGCGCTATCGAAACGTGGACAGCCGGCACTTCACGGTGATGCGCGAAGTGGTGCCCCAGGCGCCAGCCCGGTGGCGGAAGTCGGGGCAGCCCAGTCTGCTCTACGTGCACAGCGCGCCGGGCGGCCTGCGGCAGGTCTGGGACTTCAGTGCCGAGATGAAGCGGCTCAGGCGCGCGCTGGGCGGCATCCAGCTGATCGAGCTGAAGGACCCGAGCTGGCAGCAGTTGCATGACGTGGTGAAGCAGCGCAAGCCGGACCTGATCCACCTGAGTGGCTTCGACAACCTGGCTGGCCTGAAGGCCTTGCGCGACCTGGTACCCGATGGTGAACCGGTGGAGGCCGAATTCGGTCCGATGCGGCTGGACGACGTCCTGGCCAAGCAGGCCAGCGTGCCCGACGGCATGCTGCTGGCCGGCGAGACCAGCGGCGCGGCGGTGATCGGCGCGCAGCGGCTGGCCGAGGCGCTCAATGCGGGCGGCGAGCACTGCGCCTACTTCGTCGCGGTGAGCATCGACAACTCGGCCGCGCGCACGGCGGCGCTGATCGCGGCCGAGCGCGCGGCGCTGTCGGCCGTCGGCTTCCAGGACGCGGTCGAGAACCAACTCGCGGACTTCTTCTTCGAGCTGGTCTACAGCCAGCTCGATCAGGCGGTCTGGAATCTGCCGCTGGCTTTCGAGAGCGCCTGGCTGCGGGCGCGCAAGGAGCCCAACGCCACGCGCGCCACCGGTGTGACGCTGTGGATGGGCGCGCCGCTGAACGAGGCCGCGTTCACGCGGGGCGAGCCCGCCGCGGCGGAGCTGCGCGACGCCGACACGCCGCCGCGCCTGCTGGCCGTGCCGGAGGTGGAGCTCAACTATTCGGTGCTGCACAACAACGGGCGGCTGTTCCGCCAGATCGTCGTGGAGCGCGGCAGCGCCAAGCCCGACGACTGGCTGAGCGTTGACGTGGAGCTGCAGCTCGGGCCCGAGCAGGCGAGCTATCGCAAGCGCTTCGCGGCCGGCGCGACGCGCTTCGACCTGACCAGCGAAGTGCATGTGCCGCTTACTGCCGCATTGATGCGCTCGCTGCAGGAGGCGGTCAACAGCACCCTGATGGTCCAGCTCAGCCACAACGACAAGGTGCTGACGCGCGACAGCCACCGGCTGCGCCTGCTGCCGGTGGACCAGTGGCGCGACAACGAGAAGGACGGCCAGTGGCTGCCCTCCTTCGTGCTGCCGCGCGATCCAGCCGTGGTGGGGGCGGTGGAGCTGGCGCAGCGCTATGTGCGCATCCTGCGCGACAACCCGGCGGCGGGCTTCGAGGGCTACCAGGCCGCGCCGACCACCGAGGAAGAACAGTTGCGCGAGGTCGACTTGCAGGTGCAGGCGATCTGGTCGGCCCTCCTGCATGAATGGCAGCTCGGCTACATCAACCCGCCTCCGTCGTACAGCAGCAAGCTCGATTCGCAGCGCCTGCGCACGCCCAGCGCCATCCTCGGCGCGCGCTCCGGCACCTGCATCGACCTGGCACTGCTGTTTGCCGCCTGCCTGGAGCTGATCGACGTGTATCCCGTCATCTTCCTGCTCAACGGACATGCGCTGCCGGGATATTGGCGGCACGACAGCTTCCAGGCCGACTACCTGGCGGTCAGTGGCGAGGGCGCGCAGGGCGCCATCGCCGGTGCCGCGGACCTCAATTCATCCGCCAGCCTGCAGCGGTTTGCCTGGCAGGCGATGGGCAATGCACCTTACCGCGAGGTCAGGCAGCTGATCCGCGCCCGTCGCCTGGTCCCGATCGAGACTGTCCGGCTCACCGAGCACTGCGGCTTCGTGGAGGCCGTCGAGTCGGGCATCGATGCGCTGTCTGAAGCCGATGACTTCCATTCGGTGCTGGACATCGTCACCGCGCGCATGAACGGCATCACACCCCTGCCCATCGTGGGGGAGCGGCCATGAGTCTCGCCTGGCCGCCAGAAGGGGCTCATTCCCGTCCAGCGGGACGGCGCACGGTGCGAAGGGGGAGCCATGACCAGCCATGACATCTGGGCGGACGTGAATGCCAGGCTGGCGCTCGAGGAGGCGCCAAGCTCGATCAGTACCCTGCCCATCGGCCAGCGCCGTCGGCGCGCGGCAGCGCGCGATGCCGATGGTCGCGCCAAGGTCGAGCTGGTGCGCGACGAAGACGGGCTGCTGCGCTGGGTCTATTCGCCGCCGACCACGCCGGGGGGCACGGGGCGGCGCTCCTACCGTTCGATCCGCGTGGCGCCGGCCGACGTGGTGCAGAGCTTCCGCTTCAACGATTTCGGCGCCAACGCTGTGACCGACAAGCTGATCGCGGCCGACGGCTGGTTGACGCCCGACCAGCGCATGCAGCGCTGGCAGGAGGGCCGCTTGGTGGACGATGTTCAGCCCCGCATCGACAAGGGGCGCGTGCTGTTGCTGGTGCATGGCACCTTCAGCAAGTCACAGATGTGGTTCGACGAGCTGCAGGCCAGCGAGGCCGGCAAGAAGCTGCTGGCCGGCTGGCAGCAGAAGTACAGCGCGATCCTGGCCTTTGGCCACCCGACCCTGTCGGTGGCGGCCTGGTCCAACGCGCTGGATCTGCACCGTGCGCTGCTGAACGTGAGTGCACCGGTCGACGTGGTCTGCCACAGCCGGGGCGGCCTGGTCGTGAGCTGGCTGATGCGTTTGCGCGCCGTGCCGGTGGAGCGCGTGGTTTTCGTCGCCTCGCCGCTGGTGGGGACCAGTCTGGCGGCGCCGGACAAGCTGCGCGCTGCGCTCGACATGATCGCCAGCTATGCGGATGCGGTGTCCAGGGTCAGTACGCATGCCACGGGCATCGTGCCCTTCGCCGAAGGGGTTTCGCTGCTGGCCAAGATCTTCGGCAAGGTGCTGCACCTGGGCAGCACCACACCCATCGTCGATGCGGCGGTGGGGTTGGTGCCGGGGCTCGCGACGCAGCAGCTGGTCAAGAACAACAGCGATGTGCGGCAGCTGTTTGCCGACCCCTGGCTCAGCACGCCCCGGATGTCCGGCATCGGGGCATCCTTCCAGCCCGACGAGAGTGCGCAGCCGATCTGGAAGTTCTGGCGGCGCTTCAGCCATGTCGGCGACCAGATCAAGTACGGCGCTGCCGACATGGTGTTCCCCGGTCCCAACGACCTGGTGGTGGACGTGGACTCGATGTTCCGGCTCGGCGAGGGGGGCAACATCACGTTCGAGGCCCTGGGCGTGGGCCCGACCACGCACCACACCAACTACTTCCGCGATGAGCGGGTGATCGGCTACCTGGGTGATCAGCTGTCGCTCCAGAACTGAGTCTGCAGGTGTGGCGCCTCAGGGGGCCGCCAGAGACGCCAACTGCCAGGCGGCGAACCCGGCCAGCAGCACCGCCGAGCCGCGACGGATCCAGCGCAGATGCGCCGCCCGCAGGCGCTCGCGCAAGCGGCCCACGAGGCCCACCAGCACCAGCCACCAGGCTGCCGAGCCGAGGAAGACACCGGCGATCATCCATGCCGGCGACGCCGTCGTCAGGCCGGCGGCCAGCGACGAGAACACCGCGATGAAGGACAGGATGGTGGCGGGGTTGGACAACGTCAGCAAAAAGGTGCCACCGAAGGCCTGCCAGCCCTTCACGCCGCCCCGGGTCGCCGCCGCCTGCCCGGCGAGCGCGCCATGCCAGGCGGTCCAGGCCAGCCACAGCAGGAACAGCGCTCCGCCTACCGCGAGCGGCGCGCGCGCCGCGGTCAGCAGCGAGATCACCGCCGTCACGCCGAAGGCGCCGATCGCCCCGTACAGGGCATCCGCCACCGCCGCGCCCAGGCCGGTGGCCAGGCCGACGCGTGCGCCATGGTCCAACGTGCGCTGAATGCACAGCAGGCCGATGGGGCCGACGGGTGCGGCGATGGACAGGCCAATCAAGGCCGACTTGAGGAGCAGGGGCAGGGGCGAGGTTTCCATGACGTGAAGTCTATTCAGGCGATTCACGACCAAGAATGATCTGTTTCAGGCAAAAATAGCCCATCACCTGAATGTTTGAGGCAATTTTGAAATGAACATGGTGGATGAGAAGGCTTGGCGCATCCTGTCTGCGCTGCAGGATGACGCCCGCGTCTCACTGAAGACGCTGGCCGAGGTTGCGGGGCTGTCGCTGCCCGCCACGGCCGAGCGGGTCAAGAAGATGGAGGCAGCAGGTCTCATCCGCGGCTATCACGCGGACATCGCGCCGGAAGCGCTCGGTTATGGCATCAAGGCCGTGGTGGCGATCACGACCCAGCATCCCTACAAGCAGAAGTTCATCGAGGTGCTGAGGGCCAAACCCCAGGTGCTGGAATGCCTGCACGTGACGGGGGCGGACTCCTGCCTGTTCACCGTCGTCGCGAAGGACATGCAGGACCTGGAGCAGTTCCTCGCCAGCATCAATCCCTACGGCGAGACGCGGACTTCGATCGTGATGTCGTCGCAGATTCCGCGGCGCGGGGTGCAACGGTTCTAGACAGGCTGCGGGCTACTGCGCCACCAGCTCCACGCGCCGGTTCCTCGCGCGCCCCGCCTCGTCCCCGTTGCCGGCCACGGGTGCCAGGCTGGCGAGGCCCTTGGGGGCGAGCCGGCGGGTGTCGACCTTGTAGGGCGCTGCGGTCAGCGCCGCGACGACGGCCTGGGCGCGGGCGAGGCTGAGCTTTTCGTTGGCCTCGAAGCTGCCGATGTTGTCGGTGTGGCCGACGACCCAGGCCTTGAGCGCGGGTTGCGTCTTCAGGAGCTCGGCCATCGCGTCGAGCTGGGTCCTGGATTCGGGCTTGAGCTCGGTCCTGCCGGTGTCGAAGAAAAGGCCGGTCAGCGTGACCCGGCCTTCCGCTGCCAGGCCGGACTGCAGGGCGGCAGGGTCCACGCTGACCTGGCCGGTGGCCATGGCCCGGGGTTCAACGATCTGCAGATAGGTGGCGGTCAGCCCGGTGCTGGCATTGGCGGCGAGGGCGTTGTAGAGCAGCACGGTCGCCTCCTGGCCCGGCTTGCCCAGCGTGCCGACCAGCATGCGGCCCTGGTCCGGGCTCAGTGCCGAGCTCAGGCTGTAGCGGCTGCCCGTTGGCGTGTCGACGTCGCCCTTGGCCCAGGCGAAGCCCTTGGTGGGTTCGAGTTGGCGGACCCAGGCGAAGTAGAGGTCGTTGCAGTCGCGCTCGCAGGCGAAGCGTTTCCTGAAGCCGGCCTGCGTCAGCGCCTGCTCGTAGTTGCGCCACACCTCCAGCGCTGCCTTGCCGCGCGGCGCAATGTAGAGGAGTTGCGTGACCTTGCCCTCCAGCTCGACGAGTTCCTTGAACTTGTACTTGTCGGCCTTCTGGAACTCGGGTGCGGCCGGCACGGCGGCGGCATCCCATGCGGAGACGCGCCAGCCGGCCAGCCAGGAGCCAGCGAAGCGCCGGACCAGCGGGTGGTCGGCCGCGCCGGCCACGTCAGCCTTGGGTTCTTCGGCCCGGGCGTTGACAAGGCACAGGGCAGCGAGGAGAGAGAGGAGGGCGGCGCGTGTCGGGAGCATGGGGGTGGCGGCAGTTGCGGAGGCTCGATGTTGACCCAGTCGGTGCCGCCACCCGCCGCGTCGTCGGCCTGCAAACGTGGGAACCGGAAGAGACGACGCGCGCTCAGCGCAGCACAGGCTCGGGGCTGCGATAGTGGTAGCGGTAGGCGAAGACGAAGCCGAGGCGCGCGTAAAGCCGCTGCGCGACCGCGTTGTCGCTGCCGACCTGCAGATAGGCCTGCCCCGCGCCCTGGTTGTGGGCGAGGCCCAGCAGCGCGCGGCACAGCCGCTCCCCGTGGCCCTGGCGAGGCGCGGCCGAGGCGATGTCGTAGAGGCCCACGATGTCGCCGTCGACGACCATCTGGCCGCAGGCCAGCAACGTGCCGGCGTCGTCGGTGAGTGCAAAGCCCTGGTAAGTGACGGGCGCGTTGGCAATACGTTCCGCATGGGCGGCGATGGCCGTGGGCGGCGAGCCGCGCAGTGCGCCGACCAGCTCGGCGTAGGCTGCGGCATCCAGGGCCTGGAGGCTCGCGTGCTGTGGAGCCGGTACCAGCTGCTCCAGCACCATCACGTCGGCGGCATCAAAGGCGCCCCAGCCCTTGGCCGCGAGCCGGGCGTCCAGGTCGGCCGGCCGGCTCCAGGGCGTCACGCGTACGGCCAGAGGCAGGCCCGCCGCATCGTAGGCCTGCTGGCAGCGGGCGAGCAGCTCGTCCAGCGGCAGGGTGCCCTGGCGCAGCGCATTGATGCAGCGCGAGCGCTTGGCCTTGCCCGGGGAGAGGCGGATCAGCCAGCCGTCGACGTCGGCCTGCTGGGGTGGGGCGCTGGCATCGAGGCCAGCCCGTTCGGCGCGCAAGGCGAGGGCCTGGAGGCGGGTTTCAGGCATCGTCGAGTAGGGTCGAGGGCCGGGCCCACACGCAGCGCCACACCGGGTGTTGTTGGCCGGCGAGCGGCTCGCTCAGTTGCAGGTCGCGGACCTCGGCGCCCAGGCGCTCGTAGAAACCCCGGGCGGCCGTGTTGACGTCCAGCACCCACAGGTAAAGCGGGCGGGTCGAGCCTTCATGCAGCAGGCGCGTGGCCACGCCTCGCATCAGGCGCCGGCCGATGCCGCCGCCCTTGAGGGCCGGGGCCACGTGCAGGTTATCGATGTAGTCGCCCCAGTCCGGGTCGCGGTCAGGGATGACGTAGGCGAAGCCCAGCAGGCGGCTGGCGGCGTCCTCGGCGATCAAGCCCCATTCGAGGCCGGCTGCGCCGACTTGCAGGCGCGCGCGCCAAGCCTGGCGGCGCTCGGCGTCGGCCTCGTGGTCGAGGTAATGGTCCGTGAAAACGCCGCGGTAGGCGCTGCGCCAACTGTCGGCCTGGAGGGCGGCGATGGCATCGGCGTCGGCCGGCGTCATGAGGCGGAGCGTGACGTCGGGCTGCACCATGGCGCTTTAGCGCATCGTCTCGATCCGCCGCACCATTTCCTTGGCGAAGTCGACGAATGCCTGCGCTCCCTTGGAGCTGGGGTCGAAGACGACGCCGGGCAGACCGTAGCTGGGCGCCTCGGCCAGCCGCACGTTGCGCGGGATGACGGTGTCGAAGACCTTGTCGCCGAAATGGGACTTGAGCTGGTCGCTGACCTGTTGCTGCAGCGTGATGCGCGGGTCGAACATGACGCGCAGCAGACCGATGATCTCCAGGTCGCGGTTCAGGTTGGCGTGGATCTGCTTGATGGTGTTGACCAGGTCGGTCAGCCCTTCCAGCGCAAAGTACTCGCACTGCATGGGCACGATGACGCCATGGGCGCTGCACAGGCCGTTGAGCGTCAGCATGGACAGCGAGGGCGGGCAGTCGATCAGCACAAAGTCGTAGTCGCTGTCGGCCTGCGCCAGCGCCGCCTTGAGGCGGGCCTCGCGACGCTCCAGCGCGACCAGGTCGACCTCGGCGCCGGCCAGTTCGCGGTTGGCGCCCAGCACGTCGTACCCCGCCTTCTCGGCGCGGGCCTTGGCCTCGGCGATGGAGGCGGACTCCAGCAGCACGTCGTAGACCGTCATCTCCAGCTTGCGCTTGTCGATGCCCGAGCCCATGGTGGCGTTGCCCTGCGGGTCCAGATCGACGACGAGGACGCGCTGGCCGATCTGGGCCAGCCCGGCGGCGAGGTTGACGGTGGTGGTGGTTTTGCCGACGCCGCCCTTCTGGTTGGCGATGCAGAAAATCTTGGATGCCATGGATGCCTACCTGGACAGCGCCAGCCGGATGCCGAAGCCGAGCAGGCAGACGCCCGCGATCTTGTTGAGCAGCGTGGTGATCGAGGGCTTGGACCGCAGCCGCTCGGCGAGCTGGTGGGTCAGCAGCACGGCCACCAGACCGTAGAGGAAGGTCAGCGCAGCGATGGTGGCGGCCATGGCCGCGAACGTGGCCACGCCCTGGTGGCGGGCGGGGTCGACGAACAGCGGGAAGAAGGCCATGTAGAACACGATGGCCTTGGGGTTCAGCAGCGTGATCACCGTGGCCTGTCGGAAGTAGTGATGGGGCTTGATGTTCAGCACGGGCCCTTGCCCGGGTTTGGCGGCCAGCATGCGCCAGCCCAGCCAGGCAAGGTAGGCGGCCCCTGCCCACTGCACGGCGTGGAAGGCGGCCGGGTAGGCCGACAGCAGCGCCGACACGCCGGCGACTGCCAACCACAGCAGCACCTGGTCACCGGCAATGATGCCGAAGGTGGCGGCCACGCCGCCCGCGATGCCGCCCTTGCTGGTGGAGGTGATCAGCGCCAGGTTGCCGGGGCCCGGGATCGCGAGGAAGAGCACGATGGCGGCGACGAACGCGCCGTAGTCAGCGATGCCAAACATGGGGGGGCAACGAGGAGAAGGGCGGCCAGTTTAAGCGACACGCATCCCGCCAAGACGGCGTGTTATCGCGGACGCATCCAAACCAGGCAACGCTGCGCGTCCAGGCCGGGAACCGTCAGTTGTTCCACGTGAAACACATCCACGTCGGGAGGCAGGGCGGCGATTTCGTCGGCGGGATGCTGGCCCTTCATGGCCATCCAGACAGCCCCTTCGGCCAGATGTAGCCGGGTCAGATGGGTGAAGTCGACCAGTGAGGCAAAGGCGCGTGAGGTGATGACGTTGAAGGGGGGCGTTGTCAGTTGCTCGACTCGGCTGTGCACGCCATGCAGGTTGGGCAGCTTCAGCTCGGCCGCGACCTGCTGAATGAAGGTGGCCTTCTTGGCAACTGCGTCCACGCAGCTGACGTCCGTGCCCGGGCAGCAGATCGCAATGACCACGCCAGGCAGCCCGCCGCCGGCGCCGACATCCAGCAGCCGGGCCGGTGCGCCCTGTCGCCTCAGTGGTGCGATGACAGCCAGGCTGTCCACCAGATGGTGGCTGAGCATCTGTGCAGGGTCCCGGACGGCGGTCAGGTTGTAGACCTTGTTCCACTTCTGCAGCAGCGCCAGGTAGGCGAGCAGCTGCTCTTGTTGATGGGGGCTGAGTTCCAGACCCAGGGTCGCGACATCCTGGGTCAATCGGTCCGCGAGGTTCAAGCCATCACCTCGGCCAAGGTCGTTTGAGAAATACCAGCCTCTCGAAGTTCGTGGTTCACGCGGTCCCGCACGGCCGCCGCGCTGGCGCCCTGCTGTGGCCAGGTGTGGTGGGCATCCGCCAGCACGGACACCGGCAGCCCGCGGCGTTGTCCACCCAGCGCGGTGGCCTGGACACAGCAGTCACTTTGCAGGCCTGCGAGCAAGATGCGGTCATGGCCTGCCAGCACTTGGGCGAGCACAGCGTTGCTGAAGGCATCGGCTTCCACCTTGACGATGCGCGCTTCGTCGGGGGCTGGCGCGAGCCGGGGATCGATGGCGAAGCCGGCGCCGTCCATGGCACCGGCCGGTTCGTGGTGCTGCACCCACAGCACCGGCCAGCCTTGGGCGCGGGCATGGGCGACGGCGCGTTGGCAGGCGGCAATCAGCACATCGCCGTCAGGCATGGCCCATTCGCCGGTGAAGGCGCCCACCTGGGTGTCGATGATGACGAGGGCCGTCGTCATGCGGCCTCGGTTTCCGCGGCGAAGCCCTTGAACTTGCCCTTCTTCAGGTGCACCAGCAGCAGCGAGATCGCCGCCGGCGTGATGCCGGAAATGCGGGAGGCCTGGCCCAGTGTCTCGGGGCGATGGGTGTTCAGCTTCTGGCGCGCCTCGAAGGAGAGGGCGTGGACGAGGCTGTAGTCCAGGTCGTCCGGCAGCTTCAGGTGCTCGAAGTGGGCGGCGCGTGCGACGTCGTCCACCTGCTTGTTGATGTAGCCCGCGTACTTGGTGCTGATCTCGACCTGCTCGGCCACGAGGTCGGCCAGCTCGCGGCCCAAGTCAGCAGTCAGGGTTTCACGTGAAACACCGGCCTCGGGTTTCGCAATGGCGGCGACTTCGGCGATGGTGTCGAAGCCGACACCCGGACGACGCAGCAGGTCGGCCAGGTTGTATTCACGTTCGAGCGCCTTGCCGACCAGACGCTCGGCGTCCGCCGCAGGCAGGATGCCCGGATGCACCCACGTGCTCTTCAGCTTCTCGGTTTCGCGGGCAATCGCGTCGCGCTTGCGATTGAAGGCTGTCCAACGCTCGTCGTCCACGAGGCCGAGCTGCCGGCCTGTGTCGGTCAAGCGCAGGTCAGCGTTGTCCTCCCGGAGTTGCAGCCGGAATTCGGCGCGGCTGGTGAACATGCGATAGGGCTCCGTGACGCCCTTGGTGATGAGATCGTCCACGAGCACACCCAGGTAAGCCTGGTCGCGTGCCGGCGTCCACGGGCCGTTGCCTCCAACCTGAAGCGCCGCGTTCAGGCCGGCGAACAGGCCCTGGGCTGCCGCTTCCTCATAGCCCGTCGTGCCATTGATCTGACCGGCGAAGAACAAGCCCTGGATGACCTTGGTCTCGAACGAGGCCTTCAGGCCGCGTGGGTCGAAGTAGTCGTACTCGATGGCGTAGCCTGGCCGCAGGATGTCGGCATTCTCCAGGCCTGGGATGCTGCGCACCGCGGCGAGCTGGATGTCGAAGGGCAGTGAGGTGGAGATGCCGTTCGGGTAGAACTCGTGCGTCGTCAGGCCCTCGGGCTCCAGGAAGATCTGATGCGAGTCCTTGTCCGCGAAGCGGTTCACCTTGTCCTCGATGCTCGGGCAGTAGCGTGGGCCCACGCCCTCGATGACGCCAGTGAACATGGGGCTGCGGTCGAAGCCGCTGCGGATGATCTCGTGCGTGCGCGCGTTGGTGTGGGTGATCCAGCACGGCACCTGCTGCGGGTGCATGGCCGTGTTGCCGAGGAAGCTGAACACCGGCACCGGGCTCAAGTCGCCGGGCTGGGGCTCACACTTGCTGAAATCGATGGTGCGCCCGTCCAGCCGGGGGGGCGTACCGGTCTTGAGCCGGCCTTGCGGCAGCTTCAGCTCCTTGAGCCGCGCAGACAGGCTGATGGCTGGCGGGTCACCCGCGCGGCCGGCGCTGTAGTTCTCCAGGCCCACGTGCACGCGGCCGTCGAGGAAGGTGCCGGCCGTCAGCACGACGGCACGGGCGCGGAAACGGATGCCAGCCTGCGTGATGGCGCCGACGACGCGGTCGCCTTCCACCATCAGGTCGTCCACCGCTTGCTGGAACAGCATCAGGTTGGGCTGGTTTTCCAGCCGTCGACGGATGGCGGCCTTGTAGAGGATGCGGTCGGCCTGGGCTCGGGTGGCCCTCACGGCCGGGCCCTTGCTGCCGTTCAGGATGCGGAACTGGATGCCGCCCTCGTCGGTGGCCAGCGCCATCGCGCCGCCCAACGCGTCGACCTCCTTGACGAGATGGCCCTTGCCGATGCCGCCGATGCTGGGGTTGCAGCTCATCTGGCCCAGGGTCTCGATGTTGTGGGTCAGCAGCAGCGTCTGCGCGCCCATGCGCGCGGCCGCGAGCGCCGCCTCGGTGCCGGCATGGCCGCCACCGACGACGATGACATCGAATTCCTTGGGGTAGAGCATCTCGGTCCTGGAAAGAACGAACAGCCCGCGCGAGCGCTCGGGCAAACCCCCAATTTTACGAAGCGGCTGTGGATAAGTCACCCCGTCCACCGGGCCGGCGCAGGGACAATTCGACAATGGAATGTCGTCCCCGTTGCGCCGCCTGCTGCATCGCCCCGTCGATCAGTTCGCCCATCCCCGGCCACCCCGGCGGCAAGCCGGCGGGCGTGCGCTGCGTGCAGCTGGACGAGAAGGACCGTTGCCGCATCTTCGGCCGGCCCGAGCGCCCCGCCGTCTGCGGATCGCTGCAGCCCAGCGACATCATGTGTGGTGACAGCCGCGAGCAGGCGATGCGCTGGCTGGGCTGGATGGAGCGCGAGACCGCACCGTCTCAGCTCGGCTGAGGGTGGGGCGCGAGGCCGAAGCGTGCACGCCAGGCCTGAGCGCGCGGGTGGTCCCAGTACTTGTCGAAAAAGTAGTGAAGCACCGTGTTGGCCAGCGGCTCGATGAAGGTGACCGCGCCGGCCACGCTTAGGCTGCCCGTCAGCACATAGGTGACGCTGAACGAGGTGCCGAGGTGGAGAACGCCGAAGCTGACGGTCTTGGCCATGATGGATCTATCGATGAGAAGCTATCAATAGTTAAATGATAATCATTCTCATCATTGGCGGCCAATCGCTTGCGTTAATCGCTGCGATCGGCGCTTACGCTTGGCAGGGACATGGCGCCACAGAACACACCGCTCCCCCCCGCCAGCCTGCTGGCCCGACTCGCCCACCGGCGCGGCGCCTATGCCGACGCCTACACGCTGCAGCTGCCACGAGCCGTAACGCTGGCCGAGTTTGTCGAAGCCTTCTACACAACGCGGCTCTTCAAGGTGGAGCGCGCGTTGCTCGGGCTGTTCGGCAAGCCCTCCAGTGACGCAATGGCGCGGGCGGTGGCGCGCGGCGAGGGCTGCCGGCTGGCGATCTGGACCGTCGAGGCGCGCGAGGGCGACGAGCTGCTGATGCACGAAGACAGCGGCGCCACGCGCTCCTGGTTCAAGATCGAGCCTGGCGCGGCCGGCACGACGCTGTGGTTTGGCTCCGCCGTCCTGCCGCGCCAGCCTGCGGGCGGTGGCGAGCCGCGCTTCGGCGGCATCTTCCACGCGCTGCTGGGCTTTCACCGGTGGTACTCGCGGGCGCTGCTGGCCGCGGCGGCCCGGGGGCTCTAGGACCGGGTGCCCCTGCCGCTGACTTTGTCGGTGACGGGCTGTCCGGTGTCCAGATCCTCGAGCCAGACCTCGCAGGCCTCGGGTGTGATGCGTCCCGCCACGCGGTAGGCCTTGCCTGACTCGGGCCTGAAGGTCACCTCGCCCCGAACCTGGCAGGTCGGGCTGGTCATGGCGAGGATGGGCGCGGCGTACTGCGTCATGGCCTGCAACGTCACGCGGGCGGGCCGCAGCGGCAGCTCGTTCGTCAGCGCCACGGGTGACACGGCAAAGCCGCGGCCCTGGTTGGCACTCACCGTGGCCCGGCTGGTGGTGGACAGGCGGCGCCCGTCCACCTGCGTCATCTCGAAGACGTGCAGCAGCCGGCCACTGACCTGCTGGGCCTGGTCGGCCACGTTGACGGTGGCGCCGACGTAGTCCGGCGGCGTGGCCGCCTCGAAGCTCGCGCAGCCGGCGAGGGTCAGGGCAGCGGCCAGGGCCAGCGCTCTCATCGCGCCACCGCCGCTCGCATCGAGCGCGCCACGTACACCAAAGCCACGCCCGCCAGCGCGAAGCCGACGACGACGCCCGGCAGCACCTGGCTCCAGCGCAAGGCCTCGCCCTTGAGCACGGCCAGCATCAGCGTGTTCTGCGCCAGTCCCGGCACCCACAGATACCAGGGGGCCTCGCCGCCCGGGTTGAGCAGGCTGACCATGGGCATCAGGCTGACGGCGGTGACGACCAGCGTGCTGCCCGCCTGCGCTTCCTTGAAGGTCTTGGAGCGTATGGCCAGCGCCATCAACAGGGCCGACAGGCCGGCAGCCAGCGGGATCTGCAACAGCCAGAAGGCCAGCACCTCGCCAGGCCCGAACTGGAACATCGCCTGCAGGCTGTCGCTCCTCAGCAGCCACTGTGCGGGCACGAAGCTCAGCGAGGACAGGAGCGCCACTGCCATGCCCAGCAGCGCGACGGCGCCCCACTTGCCGGCGACGATGGCGCCGTGAGGCGCGGGGTTCATCAGCAGCGGCTCCAGCGAGCCGCGCTCGCGTTCACCGGCCGTGCTGTCCAGCGCGGCGGTCAGCGCCCCGTAGAGCACGGCCATGATGATGAACATCGGGATCATGGCCGTGAGGCGCGATGCGCGGGCCTGGGCGTTGGCGAGGTCGCGCTCCGCGATGTCGATGGATTCCAGCAGTTCGGTGGAGACGCCGCGCAGGGCCAGGTTCAGCGTCGCGCGCTCCTGGTTGAAGCCGCGCAGCAGCCCGCGCAACGCCCCCACGCCGGCGCTGGCCCGCTGGTTGGCGCTGTCGGTCACCATCTCCACGGCGGGCGACTCGCCGCGCAGCAGCTTCGCCTCGAAGTCCGCCGGAATCACCAGCAGGGGCGCGGAGTTCTTGCCCTGGCGCAGCGCAGCCTCATAGCCCTCGCGCGTCTTGGCGTCCTTCAGCGTGACGACCTTGTAGGTCTGCCGCTCGATGAAGTTGATCAGGGTGGGTCCGTTCTCCGCGCCGTACACGACCACTTCGCGCCGCTCTGCCTGGTTCTCCAGGGACGCGATCAGGCCTGACAGGGCCATCAGCAGCAGCGGGCCCATCAGCAGCGCGGGGATGAGCAGGCGCAGCAGCGTGCGGCGGTCGCGCAGCGCGTCGGAGAGTTCCTTCGCGAAAACAATCAGGGCCTGTTTCATGCGGCCACCTCTTCAGGGAATGCGAGTTTCACGAAAGCGTCCTCGAACCGGGCTTCACCGGCTTGTTCCAGCAGGCTCGGCACACTGCCGTGGGCCACGCTGCGGCCTTTGGACACGACGACCACCTCGTCGCACAGCTGCTCCACCTCCTGCATGATGTGCGTGGAGAACACGATGCACTTGCCACCCCCCTCGGGACTGCGCAGCCAGCGCAGCGCCTCGCGCAGCGCGCGGGTCGCCAGCACGTCCAGGCCGTTGGTGGGCTCATCGAGCACGATGTTGGCGGGGTCGTGCACCAGGGCGCGTGCCAGCGCCGTCTTCATGCGCTCGCCCTGGCTGAAGCCATCGGCGCGACGGTCCAGGATGGCCTGCATTTCCAGCAGCCGGGCCAGCTCTTCGGCGCGCGCATTGGCGGCCTCGGGCGTCATGCCCTGCAGGCGGCCGTAGTAGACGATGTTCTCGCGGGCACTGAGGCGCGGGTACAGGCCGTGCGCGTCGCCGAGGATGCCCATGCGGGCCAGGGCCTTCAGCGGCGCGTCTTTCACGACCAGACCATCGACTGTGATGTGGCCGGCGTCCGGCGGGAACAGCCCGCCCAGCATGCGCAGCGTGGTCGTCTTGCCCGCGCCGTTGGCGCCCAGCAGGCCGGTGATGCGGCCGTTCTCGGCCCGCAGGCTCACGCCCTGCACAGCATGAACGATGCGCTTGGTGCCGCGCTTGAACAGGCTGCCGCCCGTCTGGGCCGCGAACTGCTTGTGAACGTCCTGGATGTCGATCATTGGGCCGTCCCTCCCTGGACGGGCTGGAACGCCGTGGGACGCGGAATGCGGGTCGCGCAGGTCGCGTCGTTCGTGAAGTTGGGGGGCAGGGCGGCAGCGTCGGTCTTGGCGTCGATGAAGCGGAACATCAGGTCGCGCACGCAGCCCACGGCCATGACGCCGTGGCCCGCCTCGGGCACGACGAGATGCTGCACGCGCTCCGGATGGCCGGCGCCCAGCGCCTGGGCCACTCGATCGCCATGGCGTGTCGGCGTGGCCGGGTCGGCCCCCCCGCTCATGACGAGGACGGGGCTGGGCGTGGGCGGGATCTTGTAGAAGTCCGCCGGCACGTCGCCGCGGGGCCAGGTCTTGCAGACACTGCTGTACATCTCCGCATCCAGGGCCTGGAAATCGGCGCCGGGCGTGTCCTTGGCGCCAGCGAGGCGGGGCACGTCTTCCGCGCACATGACGGAGAAATGCATGCCCATGGCCAGGCGCGTCGCCGGGTTGCTGCCGAAGGCATTGCCCAATCCGAACAGGCCGGCGAAGTTGCCGTCCGCCGCGGCTGCGTGGATGGCGGCGGGCAGGGCTGCGGCCAGCGACGGCTGGTACAGCGGTGCTCGCACGGCGCGCATCAGCAATGCGCGCGTCACCGTGAAGCGCTCGGGCACGCCGGTCAGCGGCTGGGCCACAGTCACCTCGCGCGGCAGCGAGGCAAGCAACTTCTGCCAGTCGGCGCGCAGCTGCGGCCGGGTCTTGGCATGGGCCTCGAAGAGCTTGTCCAGCGCGGCCTGGCCGTCGGTGGAGAAGCTGGCCGGCAGCACCATGTCCGGCGGCGCCACGCCGTCGATGATGGTGCGCCGCACCTTGGTCGGGAACTGGCGCAGGTATTCCAGAGCGGCGCGCGTGCCGTAGCTGCCGCCCACGAGGTTCCACTGCGGCACGCCCAGAGCTTCGCGCACGGCCTCCATGTCCTGCATGGCGATGGCGGTCGTGAAGAAGCGCAGGCCGCCTTCTTTCCCGTAGGGCAACTTCTCCAGTGTCGCGCGGCAGACGTCCAGGCGCCGAAGTTGCGCGGCACTGTCGAGCTGCTCGGTGATGGGCAACTGGCTGTCATCGGGGCAGTCCAGCGGCGCGGACTTGCCGGTGCCGCGCTGGTCGATGAAGACCAAATCGCGCCGATTGTTCAGCCGCGAGAGCCGGGGCAGCATGTGCGGTGCGACCTTGATCGCGCTCTGGCCGGGGCCGCCGGCCAGCATCAGCACGGCGTCGGGCTGCTTGTTGCGCGCCATCGCCGGCACGACGAGGTAGTGGATGTCGACTTGGGCGCCATCGGGCCGGGCCGGATCCAGCGGGCGCTGCAGGCTGCCGCAGCGCAGCTCGGTGGGAATGCCGTCGACGCGGCAGGGCTGGAGCGGCGCGGCCTGCGCGACGCTGCCGAGCCCCATCAACAGGGCAGGGAGAAGGAGGAGGCGCTGCCAGGGTTCGCGCATGCCGGATCCGGGTTGTTGAAACGGCCCGCAGTATGGCGCTGTGGCCCGGGGGCGGCCTCGGCCTGCAGGATGAATGGCAGGGCCGGCGACATGAACGGCAGCGTGGCCGGTTCGAGGGGGTGAAGACCCGTCCCGTGCACGGAATGGCGGCGTGGCTTAGCCTCGCGGCCCTGTCATTCGAACCCACCATGGAGTTGCCCTTGAAGCTCTACTACAGCCCCGTCGCCTGTTCGCTGTCTCCCCACATCGTGCTGGAGGAAGCCGGCCTGCCCTACGAGGCCGTGCTGGCCAGTACCAAGACCCACAAGCTGCAGGACGGCACTGACTACTACTCGATCAACCCCAAGGGCTACGTGCCCCTGCTCGAACTCGACAACGGCGAGCGCCTCACCGAAGGGCCGGTCATCGTGCAGTACATCGCCGACCAGGTGCCCGAGCGCGGCCTGATTCCGGCTGCGGGCACGCTCGCCCGCTACCGCGTGCAGGAGTGGCTGAACTTCATCACCAGCGAGCTGCACAAGGGCTTCTCGCCGCTGTTCAACCCGGCCCTGCCCGAGGAGGCCAAGGTGCTGTTCCGCGCCAAGCTGGTCGAGCGCTTCACCTGGGTGGACAGCCAGCTCGCCGGCAAGTCCTATCTGACGGGCGATGCCTTCTGCGTGGCCGATGCCTACCTGTTCACCGTCGCCAACTGGAGCCAGTTCGTCGGCGTGGACATCGCCGGCCTGGCACAGTTGGGTGCCTTCATGGAGCGGGTGCGCCAGCGCCCCGCCGTGCAGGCGGCGATGAAGGCCGAGGGCCTGATCAAGTAAGCAGGGCGCGACAGGCCGAGCGCGCCTTGGCGTCGCTCGCGTCCAGCTTGTTGCAGACGCCATCGAGCTGGGCCTTGAGCCGCCCGACGGCTGCGGTCTGTGCGGGCGTCTGGCTCCATTTCCCCAGCAGGCCGGTCACCTTCTTTAGCGAGCGCTCGCTGCGCTCGTAGAAGGCACCCGGGTCCTTGGCGGCCTCGGTGAACAGCTGCGATGCGGCCTTCTCGATGCGGGCCGTGTCTTCCGGCGCCAGCTCCACCAGCGCGCCGAAATAGTTCGAGCCCCATTGCAGCCGCGTGGCCGGGCCCTCGCTCTTGTCGAAGGCCTCCTCGTACCAGCGCAGCGCGTCGGCCTTCTTGCCCTGTTTCTTGGCGTTGCCGCCGAGCTGGCTCATCAGGTAGTAGGGGGAGTGGCTGCGCGCCAGGGCCGACTTCAGCAGCTCGTCGCTCTCCTTCCACAGCCCGGCGCGGCCCAGCAGATGGGCGGCCTCGGTGACGACGGCCTGGCGCTCGTAGCCATCGGTGACCTCACGGTTGGCGCGGCCAGCCTGCTCGCGGGCTTCGGCCAGCAGCGCGGCGGGGAGGCCCTTGGGCTGCGGGTCGTCCTTGGCCGAGTCCAGGCGGGCCAGATCGATGCGGCCCTGCAGCGCGTTCAGGCGGTCGGCACGCGACAGGGTCTGGTCCTCGTTCAGCCGCTTCAGCGCGACGTCGAACTCCGCGACCAGCGCCGCGCGCGCCGCGCCGGGCAGGGGTGCGAAGGCCTTGACGAGGTCGGGCGCCTCGTTCGTCAGCACGTCCATCTGGGCGCGGGATTGGGCGGCGTCGGCCAGCACGGCGCGCAGGCGCGGCAACTGGGCCGTATCTGCGGCCTTGCCTTCGGCCATCGCGCCGATGGACTTCAGCCAAAGCCGCGTCGTCGTCTCGGCATCGACCCCCTCGCTGGCCTTGGCCAGCTGGGCCAGCGTTGCGGGGCGCTGGTCCGCGGGCAGCAACTGCTGCTCGTCGGTTTCCCAGCCGTAGAAGCCCAGCAGCCGCCATTCGTTGGCGTTGAGCTTCTTGCCGGACTTGGCGTCGGCCAGCACAGCCTTGACCGGGCGGCCGCTGGACAGGCCCAGTTGCAGCACTTTCATGACCTGGGCCGCATCGGCCTCGCCAGGCAGTCGGGTGATCTCGCTGCCGTTCGGGCTGAAGAGGATCAGCGTCGGGTAGCCCCGCACCTTGAAGCGGGTGCCCAGCTTCTGCGCGCCGGGAGCATCGCCGTCGATGCCCACGGCGACGAAGGCCTTGCTCTGCTCGATGAAGTCGGCACGGTTGAACAAGGTGGCCTTGAGCTGGTTGCAGGGTGGGCACCATTTGGCGCCCCAGTACAGCAGCACGGGCTTCTTCTCGGCCCGGGCCTGGGCGAAATGGCGGTCGATGTCGGCATCGGCCGCCGCGGCCTGCCAGCTCACCCCGGGTCCGGGGCCGGCGTGGGCCACGGGGGCGGTGGATAGCAGCAAGGTGGTCGCGAGGGCGGCGAACAGGCGAGAGGGCTTCATCGTGTGAAGGTGAACGGGCGCTCGTGGCGGAGCCTGGATTCTGCGTTGCCCGCACCGCCGCAGAATCTGCGCATGCCGAATAAGCTCAATCAGCGCCTGGATGAGGCGCTCCAGGCGCTGCGTTCGCGAGGCCGTCCCGACCAACTCGATGCCATGGCCCGTTTCGGCCTGACCGGCGATGGCCGCCTGGGCCTGACCGTGCCGACGCTGCGCACCCTGGCCCGCGAGTTCGGCCGCGACCACGAACTGGCCCTGGCGCTGTGGGACAGCGGCATACCTGACGCGCAGATCCTGGCCGGCATGGTGGCCGAGCCGGCCCGGCTGACCGTTGCGCAGATGGACCACTGGGTCGCTGGCATGCGCGCCTGGGACGTCTGCGATCAGGCCTGCCTGAATGCATTCGTGAAGAGCCCGCTGGCCTGGGACGCGATCCCGCGCTGGGCGGTGCGCGGGCCGGAGTTCGAGAAGCGCGCGGGCTTTGCCCTGCTGGCCGTCGCCGCGGTGCACCAGAAGGCGCGGCCGGACGCCGACTTCCTGGCCCGCCTGCCTCTCATCGAGGCCGCAGCGGGTGACGACCGCAACTTCGTCAAGAAGGCCGTGAACTGGGCGCTGCGCCAGATCGGCAAACGCAGTCCCGGGTTGTGTGAGCAGGCACTCACTGTGGCGGAGCGCCTTTGCCTGCGGGAGGGAAGGTCGGCGCGCTGGATAGGCAACGACGCCAGGCGTGAGCTGAGCCGCCGCGCCACCTGAGGGGCTGGGTCGGACCGCACGCGCCGGCCGGATCCTGTTTCCACTCCCTCTTTGGAGGGAGCAGGGGGGAGGGCGAGACCCGTCATCCCCCTTCGACCCACCCAAAGGCCGATGGCCGGGACGCGGGCTGGCGCCGAAGCTGAGGGCGTGACGTTTTGCACGATCTCGAACACCTTCAGGACTCCCGCCATGCAACTCTCCAGCACGCCCCCGCATTGCGGGTCCGGTGTCACGCCGTCGCAGGCCGCATTGCCCCGTCCCCGCGACACCGCCGTGACGCGCTTGCCTGACCTCTGCGGCTGGTACGACTCGAGCTTCGACCTGGCCCAGGGCCTGCATGTCGTCGAACAGGACAACGACATCCTGTTTCAGCTCTGGGAACTCTCCCTGAGTTGAGCCCGTCCTGGCCGGGGCCCGTCGGCCTGGGCCTAGAGGGTGCAGGCCAGCTTGGTGCCCTGGAGGATGGCCCGCTTCGCATCCAGCTCGCCGGCCTCCAGCGCACCGCCGATCAGGTGGACGCTGACGCCCGCTGCCTTCAACGGCGCCGCCAGTTCGCGCAGCGGCTCCTGGCCGGCGCACAGCACGATGGTGTCCGCCTCGATCAACTGGGCATCCGCTCGCTTCTCACCGTAGCTGACCCACAGGCCTTCGGGCGTGATCTGCTCGTAGTTCACGCTGGCCAGCATGTCGACGTTCTTCATCTTCAATGCGGCGCGGTGGATCCAACCGGTCGTCTTGCCCAGGCCCGCGCCCGGCTTGCCGGCCTTGCGCTGCAGCAGCGTGATCTGGCGTGTGGGGGCCTCGGGTGCCGGCCGCAGCAGGCCCGCACGGACCTGCTCCGGGTCGCCCACGCCCCAGTGGCGCCGCCAGGCGGCCGGGTCCAGCGTCAGCGAATGGCCGGCCTCCAGCAGGAACTCGGCCATGTCGAAGCCGATGCCGCCAGCGCCCACAATGGCCACGCGCGCGCCAACCGGCTTGTCGTGGCGCAGCACGTCGACGTAGCTCAGCACCTGGCCGCGCGCCATGCCCTCAGCCTGGCCCTGGATCTTCGGATCGCGTGCGCTGACGCCGGTGGCCAGCAGCACCTCGTCGAAGCCCTTGAGGTCGTCCGCCGAGGCACGACAGTTCAGCTTCAGGTCCACGCCGGTGACCTCGATGCGGCGGCGGAAGTAGCGCAGCGTTTCGCTGAACTCCTCCTTGCCCGGAATGCGCCTGGCCATGTTGAACTGGCCGCCGATCTCGGCCGCCGCGTCGAACAGCGTCACCGCGTGGCCACGCTCGGCCAGCGCCGTTGCCGCAGCCAGGCCCGCAGGGCCGGCGCCGACGACGGCGATGCGCTTCTTCGCCCCGTTCACCGGTCGCAGCACGATTTCCTGCTCGTAGGCCGCGCGCGGGTTGACGAGACAGGTCGAGATCTTCTGGGCGAAGGTGTGATCCAGGCAGGCTTGGTTGCAGGCGATGCAGGTGTTGATCTCGTCGGCCCGGCCCTGGCGGGCTTTGCTGACGAAATGCGAATCGGCCAGGAAGGGCCGCGCCATGGACACCATATCGGCGCTGCCGTCGGCCAGCACGCCTTCGGCCACCTCGGGTGTGTTGATGCGGTTGCTGGTGATCAACGGCGTCGTGATGCCTTCCTCACGCAACTTGGCGCGCAGCTTTGCGGTCACCCAGGCGAAGCCGGCGCGCGGCACGCTGGTCGCAATGGTCGGGATGCGCGCCTCATGCCAGCCGATGCCTGTGTTGATGAGGGTGGCGCCGCTGCGCGACACGCGCCGCGCCAGCTCCACCACCTCGTCCCAGCTGCTGCCATCGGGCACCAGATCCAGCATGGAGAGGCGGTAGATGATGATGAAGTCCGGCCCGACGGCCTCTCGCATGCGTGTGAGGATCTCCAGCGGCAGCCGCATGCGGTTCTCGTACGAGCCGCCCCAGCCATCCGTGCGCTGGTTGGCGTGCGCCACCAGGAACTGGTTGATGAAATAACCCTCGCTGCCCATCACTTCGACGCCGTCGTAGCCCGCTTCGCGGGCCAGCTTCGCGCAGCGGATGAAGGCGCGGATCTGGCGTTCGATGCCGCGGGCGCTCAACTCGCGCGGCGTGAACGGGCTGATGGGACTCTGGATGCGCGAGGGGGCCACGCACAGCGGCGAATAGCCGTAGCGGCCCGTGTGCAGGATCTGCAGCGCGATCTTGCCGCCCTCGGCGTGGACGGCGTCGGTGATGATCCTGTGCCGCCTCGCGGCGCCGGACGTCGCCAGCGTGCCGGCAAAGGGTTTGGCCCAGCCCTCGATGTTGGGCGCAAAGCCGCCCGTTACGATCAGTCCCACCTCGCCCCGGGCGCGCTCGGCGAAGAACACCGCCATGCGCTCGAAATGCTTGCTGCCGTCTTCCAGTCCGGTGTGCATGCTGCCCATCAGCACGCGGTTCTTCAGTGTCGTGAAGCCGAGGTCCAGGGGGGCGAGGAGGTGGGGGTAGTTCATGCCGGTGATGCTAGCGACACGGTGGTGTGACAAGCGGAGGGTTCTCCTGCCTGTGCCCGCATCAGCAACAGTTCTTCACCGGCCGCTAGTTGGTGGAAATCGTGACATCCTCGGCTTGAGTTCTAATCACGAATCCGCGTATTGGGATTTCAGCCCGGCGGTTTGGTTTTTTCGGAGAGTTTTCGATGCGATTCACCCCCTGGGCCACGCGACTGGTCCTGACGCTGAGCCTGTCGGCCACTGCATTCCTGACTGCCTGCGGCGGCGGCGGAGGCAGCAGCAGCTCGACGCAGATTCGTCTGCTCAACGCCACCCAGTCTTACGCCAACCTTGATCTGGTGGTCAACGACAAGACCATCAACTCCAAGGTCGCTCAAACCACCGTCGGCGCTTACGGCGGCGTGGACACCGCCAACACGTCGACCCAGGTTCAGACCAGTGACGTGGGCAACAGCGTTGCGGCGCTGGCACCTTCGCTGGCCGGCGACAGCAGCTACACGCTGATCGCCTACGGCTTTGCCGGCAGCGTGCGCACCAGCCTGCTGCAGGAAGCCCAGGATGCCCCGGATTCCGGCAAGGTCAAGGTGCTGGCGCTGAACCTGGCCCCGGACGCGGGCCAGCTGGACGTCTACATCACCACGGCCGACGCTACGCTGGCCGATGCCACCCCCTTTGTTTCCGGCTTGGTCGGCGGCGCGGGCAGCGGCTACATCCAGCTCAACGCAGGCACGTATCGTGTGCGCGTCACCGGCTACAACAACAAGACCGACCTGCGCCTGGACGTCTCGAGCGTCACGCTGGACTCCGCCAGCGTCAACTCGCTGATCTTCACCTCCACCAGCAGCGGCACGCTCGTCAATGGCTTCAAGTTGGTCCAGAAGGGTGCCGTGACCAGCTTCCCCAACACCCTGAGCCGCGTGCGCATGGTGAACGGTCTGGCGGGTGGCACCTATGCCAACTCGACGGTGCAGGGCAAGACGCTGCTGGTGAACTCGCCGTCGCCCAACCGGGCGGACTACATCAGCCTGCCTGCTGGCGCGAGCAACCTGGTGGTCAACGTCAACGGCACGGTGCAGAACTTTGCGGCGCCCAACCTGGTGGCGGGCACGGACTACACCCTCTTGCTGTACGGCACGGCCGCCAACCCGCTGTTCAATGTGCTGGTCGACGACAACCGCCTGCCGACCACCACGGGCAGCGTGAAGATCCGCCTCATCAACGCGCTGTCGGGCAACAACCCGCTGGCCTCGCTGGTGGTGGACTACACGACGCTGGCTTCCAACGTGTCGTCCGGTTCCAGCTCGGCCCCGGCGATGATCTCGTCGACCACGGGCTCAACGGTGCAGATCACGTCGCCGCTGCTGGCCAACCCGCTGTACAACCCGGGCACCAACGGCGGCACCACCAGCCTGACCCCGCTGACGGCCAATGGCGTCTACACGGCGCTGATCATGGGCGACGCCACGGTCAATGCTGGCACGACGCCGCCCACCATGCCCGGCGCTACCGGCATGTTCATCAAGGACCGTTGATCCCGACCCGGATTCCGGCCTTCTTTCGAAGCCCCTCACGCCCCAGGCCTGAGGGGCTTTGTTTTGGTTGGTCGACAATCCGGCCATGAGCCGCGGCGCCATCTCATCGCCCTCAGCCGCCCGCGCCGTGGCGACTGCTTCGGCATCCGCCTGTGCATCGCCAGCCCACGCGGCATCCCGCGAATGACGTCGAGCTGGCGGCGACCCCTGCCGATCCGTTGACCCGCCCGCTCTGGCGCCATGTCCGCACCCACCCGCCTTCACCTGCAGCGCCTGCGCCTGCTCTGGCGCAGCGCCGGCTGGCCCAGCCAGGATCTGGTCGAGGTGGAGCTGCTCGCGGCCGGCTGGGTCGAGCGCCTGCAGGAGGCGGATGGCCGCGAGCGCCTGCGCGTGACGGACGCCGGGGTCGCCCATATCGCTGCGTCGCTGAGCCGCAATCGGGCCGCGCGCGACGCGCATGAGTTGCTGGTGGAGCGCGTCGCCCTCGAGATGCAGCGCGCGGGACGCATCGCCTGGCGTGGACTCGCGCTGCGCGCGGGCCTGCCCGCGCCGGACGCCCAGGAAGGTGGCAAGACGCTGTGGGTCAACGCCATGCCCGACGTCTATTCCCTGCGCAACAGCACCGTCGAGGACTACCTCGAACCCGCCATCCACGAGATCAAGGTCAGCCGTGCCGACCTGCTCGGCGAGTTGCGCCGCCCTGCCAAGTCCGCCGCCTACCGCGCGCTGTGTGGCCAATGCTGGTTCGTCATCAAGGCCGGCATCGCCGACGCCGACGAGATCCCGCCCGAATACGGCGTGATGATCGGCCACGACAGCCACCTCGAGCTCGCCCGGCCGGCACCCAAGCGCGCCCACAAGCCCGACTTCGCGACCTGGATGGCGCTGGCTCGCGCGACGCCGCTGGCGCCGCCGGACGACCCACAATCACCCCTATGAACCCGCCCGCCCCTGCTCCCGTGCCGGACGCGACCTGTCCGCGCTGTGGCGGTGCCTTTGCCTGCGGTGCGCAAGCCGGCCGCTGTGACTGCTTCGACCTGCGCCTGACCGACGCGCTGCGCGCCGAGCTGGCCGCGCGCTACAGCGGCTGCCTGTGCCTGCCCTGCCTGCGCGAGCTGGCGGCGGCCTCGATGACCCCTCCATGACCGCTCTCGACCGCCTGGCCCCGCCGCTGTTCATTTTCATCTGGGCCACGGGCTACATCGTCGCCAAGCTGGCGGCGCCCCATGCCGATCCGCTGACCTTCCTGGTTTGGCGCTACGCCGGCGTCGTCGCGCTGATGCTGAGCTTGGCGCTGGCCGCGCGGGCCGCCTGGCCGACCGGGCGAGAGATGCTGCATCTGGCGGTCGCCGGCATCGGCATCCAGGCCGTCTACCTCGGCGGCGTCTGGGTCGCCATCCGGCAAGGGCTGCCGGCAGGTACGGCGGCGCTGATCGTCAATCTGCAGCCGGTGCTGGTCGCCGCGCTGGCGCCGCTGATCGGTGAGCGCGTCGCGCCGCGGCAATGGGCGGGTGTGGCGCTGGGTCTCGTGGGCGTCGTTCTTGTCATCTGGCACAAGCTGGCGTTGGGGACGGGCCTGGGCCTGCCGCTGCTGCTCAGCGTGATGGCGCTGCTGGCCATCACCGGCGGCACGCTGTACCAGAAGCGCTTCGTGCCGCACTTCGATCTGCGCACCGGTCAGGTGGTGCAGTTCGCTGCGGCGCTGGCGGTGACGTTGCCAGCGGCCTGGATGTTGGAGCCCATGCGCATCGAATGGAATGGCGCCGTCATCGCCGCAATGGCCTGGAGCGTGCTCGTGCTGACGGCTGGCGGCATCAGCCTGATGTTCTACATGCTGCGCCATGGCCGCGTGACGGCGGTCAGCAGCACCATGTATCTGGTCCCCTCTGTCACCTCGGTGATGGCGTGGCTGCTGTTCGGCGAGACACTGGGCGCACAAGCCATCGCGGGCATGGGCGTGACGCTGCTGGGCGTCTACCTCGTCGTCGCGAAGAAACCGGAGACCCGCGCATGAGCCTTCGCGCACACCACAAGTTCTGGCCGGCGCGTGTGCCGCATGCCATCGAGCCGCCTGCCACGGCCTTGCACGACAACCTGCTCGTGAGCGCGCGCCGCTTCCCGCAGCGGGCGGCGCTGGTCTTCCTGGGCCAGACGATGAGCTATGCCGAGCTGGCTGCCCAGGTCGAGCGCCTGGCCGCCTGGCTGGCGCGGCGCGGCATCACCAAGGGCCAGCGCGTGCTGGTGGGGCTGCAGAACTGCCCGCAGCTCGTCATTGCCCACTACGCGGTCCTGCGCCTGGGCGGTGTCGTCGTGCCCGTCAACCCGATGAACCGCGCGGCGGAGCTGAAGCACCTCGTCGAGGACAGCGGCGCCGTTCTCGCCGTCACCAGCGTCGACCTGAGCGCCGAATGGCTGGCCGCCGGCATGGCGGCGCGCGACCTGCTCGTCACCCGCCTGGCCGAGGTGCTGCCCGGTGGCCGCACCGACGGCCAGGGCCTGCCCAGCGGCTGGGCCGACTGGCTCAATGCCGACGTCGCCCTGCCTGCCGGCGCCACGCCCTGGGGCGATGCCCTGGCTTGCGCGGCCGTGCCGCCGGCCGTGGAGGTGGGCGCCGACGACCTGGCGCTGCTGCCCTACACCAGCGGTACCACGGGCAATCCCAAGGGCTGCATGCACAAGCACCGCAGCCTGCAGCACAACGTCTTCGCGGGTGGCCTGTGGGCCAACGGCAGCCACGAGGACGTGGTGCTGGGCGTCGTGCCCATGTTCCACATCACCGGCATGGTGGTCGTCATGCACGGCACGCTGGCCTGCGGCGCAGCCCTGGTGCTGATGCCGCGCTGGCAGCGCGAGTACGCCGCCCGCCTCATTGCCGAGCACCGCGTCACGCGTTGGACCAACATCCCGACGATGGTCATCGATTTGCTGGCCAGCCCGCAGGTCGACAGCTTCGACATGCGAAGCATGGTCAGCATCGGCGGCGGCGGCGCAGCCATGCCGCAGGCCGTCGCCGAGCGGTTGCTGGCACGCTGGGGTCTGCGCTACAACGAGGGCTACGGCTTGACGGAAACCGCCGCGCCCAGCCACAGCAACCCCTACGACGCGCCCAAGCAGCAATGCCTGGGCGTGCCTTACCTGAGCTGTGACGCCCGCGTCATCGACCCCGACACGCTGCGTGAGCTGCCGCCCGGCGAGGCCGGCGAGATCATCGTCAGCGGCCCCATGGTCTTCGACGGTTACTGGGGCAAGCCTGAAGCCACTGCGGCCGCCTTCATCGAGTTCGAGGGCCGGCGCTTCTTCCGGACCGGCGATATCGGCTATGTGGACGCCGATGGCTACTTCTTCATGACCGACCGCCTCAAGCGCATGATCAACGCGAGCGGCTTCAAGGTCTGGCCGTCGGAGGTCGAGAACCTGATGCACGCCCACCCCGGCCTGGCCGAGGCCTGCATCATCTCGGCGCCTGACGCCTACCGTGGCGAGACCGTCAAGGCTGTCGTCGTGCGGCGCGCCGGCCACGAGTCGCTGACGGAAGGCGAGCTGCGCGACTGGTGCCGCGCCCATATGGCCGCCTACAAGGTGCCCGCCCTCATCGAGTTCGTCGACAGCCTGCCCAAGAGCGGTGCCGGCAAGGTCATGTGGCGGGCGCTGCAGGAGCGCGAACGCGCCAAGTGAGCGAAGACGTCGAGCGGCTGACGGCGCTGGTGCGCGCCGCGCCCTGGTTCATGGCTGC
>NZ_DASWYS010000362.1:0-4487 GCF_036404855.1 Roseateles sp. | reverse complement strand
GGCCACGGCGCCCGCCGCCGTGCCCGCGGCCAGCATGGCGGCGACCTCCTGCCACAGCGCGGCGCGGCTGGCCAGTCGGCTCTTGAAACCTTCCCAGCCGGCGCGCTGCAACGCGCCCTTGTGCAGGCGCGTCGGCAGCTTGGGGGCCTTGCCGCCGCCGGCAACTCGGTACTCCTCGCGCATCTGCGCGTACAGCGCCTCGGCGCCGCGGATTTCCTCGCGGCTGGGCTTGGTGCGCACCGACATGAAGCCGCAGATGCCGCGGGCGTCGCGCACCGGCGTGACGTTGGCCCGCACCCAGTAGAAGTCGCCGTTCTTGCGGCGGTTCTTGACCAGCGCCGTCCACGGCTCGCCCTCTTTCAGCGTGGCCCACATGTCGCGGAAGGCCTCGGCCGGCATATCCGGGTGACGGATCAGGTTGTGCGGCTGGCCCAGCAGCTCGTCACGGTCGAAGCCGCTGGCGGCAATGAAGGCCGGGTTGCAGTAGGTGATGCGGCTTTGCAGGTCGGTGGTCGACACCAGGGGCGTGTCGGCGCTGATCTCGTATTCCTGCTGGGTCACCGGTCCGTTGTCGCGCATGCTTGTCTTTCTTGTCCTCGGGGCATGGCCTCACTGTCCGACAAGACATGTAACGGCGGTGTAGGGGATTCTTGTGCGCTGCTGTCGGGAATGCGGGAAACCCCTTGCTACCCTCTCGCGTCGCTGCGCTCGCGCGCCCAAGATGAGCGCTATGCCCATCGCTCATCTTTCTGACACCGCTGCTGCGCCGCTGGTCCTGCTGGCGGGCGAGGCAGCCGAGGGGGCCGCTGAGCTGCTGCGCGAGGCCGGCTGCCACGTGCGCAGTGTTGCCTCGCCCGCCGCGCTGTTGCGCCTGGCCGGCAGCGAACCCGCTCCGCGCCTCATTCTGCTGGGCGAAACGGTGGCAGACCAGCCGGGCCTCAGCCTGCTCAGCCGGCTGCGCGACGGCGCCGCCACGCGCGCCGTCCCCATCCTCTTCGTCGCCGGCGGCGACGAGGAACTGGCCCTGGCCCTGGGCGCATCGGACTGCCTCAGCCTGCCGCTGCGCCCGCTGGTGCTGCTGGCGCGCGTGCAGACCCAGCTGCGCCTGGGCGAAGTGCGCGACTGAGGCTGGCTGCGGGTCGGTCCGCGCCTACAGCCGGACCTCCGGCCTGCTGATCGCCGGGTGAGCCGCCGTGGCCGAAAGTGGTGGAGTGCACGACAGAGGAGCTGCGATGAGCCTGCATCCCACCATCTCTTCCTCCAAGGTCGAAGGGACCAAGGTCTACAACCTCGCCGGCGAGATGCTCGGCACCATCGATGACCTCGTGATCGACAAGCGCAATGGCCACGTGCGCTATGCGGCGATGGAGTTCGGCGGCTTTCTTGGGGTGGGCACGGACCGCTTTCCCCTTCCCTGGAGCATGCTGCGCTATGACGTGGAAAAGGACGGCTACGTCGTCAATCTCGACATGACTCAGCTCAGGAGCGCGCCGCGCTATGCCAAGGATGAGCTGCCCCTGTACTCCGACGCCTACGGCCGCGGCGTGTACGACCACTATGGCGTGCCCTGGGTTTGACCGGGCATGGGTGCCATGACCTCCCGAACACTGTGGCGGTTGACCGTAGCGCTGATGGTGTTGTCTGCGCTGGCGGCCTGCCGCAAGGAAGTACCGCTGCCACCGCTGCCCGCACCCGACAAGGAGCCCAAGCCGGTCACCCGGGCCGCTCAGCCCGCTTCATCGCGATCAGGAAGAGAGAGCGGCCTCGGCGGCCCGCTTCCCCTCTCGAGCGCTGCCGTCGTTCTATGGCCTGGGCCCTCGTCGCGCCCAGCCGGATGACTCATGGATACCAGCCATGCATCCAACCCGCCATCCTGAAGAGGGCCTTCGACACCTGGTGGTGAACCGTGCTCGTGTTCAGACCGTGCCTCGCCGCAATCTCGTCATAGGTCAGACCTTCTAGGTGGTATTCGAGGACCATCTGCCGGGTCCGGTCGCTGAGCCGGCCCAGGCACACATCCATGCGCCGCAAGCATTCCCGCCCCAGCACCCCGGCTTCGATGTCCGGCTGGGGATCGACGAGTTCCACGTCTTCCGGCTGAACCTCGTCGCCTCTGATCTTCCTTGCCCGATGGGCATCTATGGAGAGATTGAAGGCCGTCGTCATGAAGAGGGCCTCTGGGTTCTCGACGTGGTGCTCCCTGGAGAAGCGTTGGAGACGGAGGTAGGCGTCCTGCATCAGGTCGTCCGCGTCCTGCGCCGATTGGCCACGCCGCAGCAGCATGGCCTTCGTGCTCTGGAACATCCTTCGCCAGTCGATGTTCACGGTCATGCACTTCAGGGCAACGCACGTGCAACCACGGCGCCGCCAGGCACCGCCGCGAGGCGGCCGGACTGTGTTTTGAACGTCGCAAGCGCCACGTCACCGACCTCCTGCTGAAGGCGCTGCTCAGCGCGCATGAGTTTGTCGACGACGAAATCGAAGGCCTCGGCCGAATCCGCGAACGAACCACGTCGTTGGATTGCCCTCAGCAGACGCTCCTGGATGCCCAGGGCTGCCCGATCGGCAGCTTGAGCCAGACGCGGATACGGCTCGGGCAGGGCCAGCAGTGGCTCATGCCGTGCGACGACTTTGTCCCATTCCTTCAGGACTGCCGGGTACCTTTGGCGCAGATCGGCACCGGAGTCCTGGTGCAAGGAAGCAGTCCCCTGCACCGCGTCGGTAGGCAGGGCGGCATTGCGGAGCATGCTTGACATGGCCGCACGGTGCCTGGGCTTCACCGCATCGATGGCGGCGGCAAACCCCTGCTCGAGCGACGGGTACAGCGCGGCATTGCGGAAGGTCGACAGGAATGCCGGCTCGGCGTCGGCAAGGTTTCCCAGGCCGCAACGAATGAACTCGACCCCACGGAGATGAAGATCACCGAACACCGTGGTCGGCAGTGCGGCCTCTGCATTCAGCCTCCACGCACCCAACAGTTCGCTTTCGCCCGTGATCAGCGAACCAAGCGCCCAGCAAATCGTTCCGTGCCTGGCCTGGGTTCTGAGCGGCAGCTTTGACAGGGTACTGAACGCGACAACAGCGTATCGACGGCAGCGGGGGAGGCTCAGCCATCTGTCGCGCCGTACCTTCGCGTCAAGAATCTTCATAGCGTTGTCCTCCGCTTGGATCACAAGTGGGTAGGCCTGCCGCAAGATGGTTCTCTCGACTTGCCGACGCTTTATCCACCCATTTTGGGCTGGAATGAGTTAAATATAACGTGGTTTTGCGTACTTGCAAATTTCACGCTTCCAGCTATGGAAAAGCGTGCCATTCAGCGAGGTCGCCCCACGGGCGCGACGACCTTTGAGTCAGAGCCTGCACGGGCTTTCGGCGCCGCTGTCGTTGCCGCAAGGTCTGAAGATGGGATCGCGCAGGAAGCTTTGGCCCACATGGCTGGCATCGAGCGGTCTCACATGGGAAAGATCGAGCGCGGCGAGCATGCGCCCACCCTTGTATTGATTCTTCGGATCGCGAGAGCCTTGGGGCGGAGTGCAGGCGAGCTCATTCTTGAGACCGAAGCACGGCTTAGTGGCACCTGGCCAGAGACGAAGGACTGAGTCCATGCAGTGTCGGGACGAGGTGCTCCCGTCGCCGAGACCACCCTCGCCGTGCGGGCGACAGGGCGCCGAATCGGCGGCGCGCGCCGCAAGCAGGCCACAGGAGCGCAATGTCCTGCTTTCCTGCTTTGTCTCCTTGGACAGGCTCAGCGTGCGTATTCCTTGCGATCCCCTACATCGCTCCACTTTGTTGGCGGACGTCGAGTGAGTGTTGCGAATGCACCGGCGATGCTGATCGAGGCGCTATATGTGGAGGCAGGTTCCCGTTATGCGCAGGTCCTGCTGTCCGGCCAACCCGTTGCACTCAGTGCTACTTGAACGCGGCGACAGCGACCGCCGCGTCCAGTGTTTCGCGCAGGCGCTTGATCTTGCCGTTTTCGGCAATCAGCACTCCGGCACAGGTCTGCCGGTAGACGTTGCCTGAGGCCGGGACAGCGGCCTCAACTGAGTATTCGGCGAACACCTTGTCGGGCGTGTCGATCCAGACCTGCAAGTCCTTGAACCGAGAGTCCGGCACGCGCGTGAGGGGGCCGGCGACGAGGCCCTCGACCTGCGCCGGGCCGCCGGCGCGGGCAGTGGGCAGAGGGCAGTTCCAAGATGTCTCGCAGGCGCGGCACTGCCGCCGGGCTCTGGCCAACGGCTTCAGACGGATGACGCACCACGCCACGCCATGCCGGCGCATCTCTTCATCCCCGTCCACCTCATAGCCTTCCCAGGCTCCGAGGCGAGAAATACACGGGGCTGCGGCCATGGCTGCCCCCTGCAAAGCAGAGTCTCGACAGCTTCAACTTAGCAGGTGTGGCACCTGGCCGCGTCCTATTGGTCCCCTGACATCGGCGAGGAACCAAAAAAAAGGGAGGCGATCGTTAAAGATCGTCTCCCCAGTTT
>NZ_DASWYS010000361.1:0-2716 GCF_036404855.1 Roseateles sp. | reverse complement strand
GGGCGAAAAGCTGCTGGACTGGACCAGCGCGACGCACGCGCCCTACACCGTGTCCGATGAGACCTTCATCAAGCTGCGCGACCTGGCGGAGAAGCTGGACATCCAGATGCACTGCCACATCCACGAGACGGCGGGCGAGGTCTCCGACGGCGTCAAGGCCCACGGCGTGCGCCCCATTGCGCGGTTGGACAAGCTGGGGCTCTTCAACGAGCGCATGATCGCGGTGCACATGGTCCACCTCGACGAGGGCGAGATCGAACTGATGGCGAAGAAGGGCGTGCACCTCGTGCACAACCCCAACTCCAACCTGAAGCTGGCTTCGGGCGTGATGCCGCTGAAGGCGCTGGAAGCGGCCGGCGTCAACACCATCCTCGGCACCGACGGTGCCGCATCGAACAACCGCCTGGACATGTTCGGCGAGATCCGCTCGGCGGCCCTGCTGGCCAAGGGCATCACCGGCGACCCGACCGTGGCCTCGGCCCGCACCGCGCTGGAGATGGCCACCATCCGTGCCGCCAAGGCCATGGGCCGTGCCGATGACCTGGGCTCGCTGGAAGTGGGCAAGCTGGCCGACGTCGTCGCCGTGTCGCTGGACAGCATCGAGTGTCAGCCGGTCTACAACGCGGCCGCGCAGCTGGTTTACGTGGCCGGCCGCGAGCAGGTCAGCAACGTCTGGGTCGGCGGTCGCCGGCTGCTGCGCGATCGCCAGCCCACGACCATCGACGTGCCCGGCCTGCTGGCCGAGGTGCGCGACGTCGTCGGCCGCATGCAGGCCGGCTGACGCGGCCACCATGTCCAGCGCAGCGCCCCGCAGGCGGGCCACCGGCCGGGTCACGCTTGCTGATGTGGCCCGGGCGGCGGGTGTCAGCCCCATCACTGTGTCGCGGGCCTTGCGGGGGGAGCGTGCCGTGGCCCGTGAGCTCAGCGACCGCGTCCACGCGGCCGCCGCGACGCTGGGCTATGTACCCGACCCCGCCGCCCGCGCGCTGGCCTCGAGCCGCAGCAGCCTCGTGGTGGTGCTCATTCCAAAGCTCAGCAACACGCTGTTCGTGGAGCTGCTGGATGCGGTGCAGAACGGCCTGGTGCCCGCCGGCTACCAGACGTTGATCGGCGTCACCCACTATGACGCGAGCGAGGAAGAGGCGGTGTTGCGCAGCTTCCTGGCCCATCGGCCGGCCGGGCTCATCGTCACCGGCAGTGACCGCAGCGCGGCGGCGAGCGCCATGATCGAAGGCAGCGGCGTGCCTTGTGTGCGCGTGATGGAGGTGGGAGAGGAGGTCGGAGGCTACAGCGTGGGCTTCTCGCAGCGCGAAGCAGGCCGGGCCATCACGCAGCGGCTGCTGGACAGCGGCCGGCGCCGCATCGCCTACGTGGCCGCCCAGTTGGACCCGCGCACGCTGGAGCGTGGCCAGGGCTATGAGGAGGCGCTGGCGGGGGCCGGCCTCGCGGACCGCGTGCACAAGGTGCAGAGCACCGAACCCTCGTCCATGGCGCTGGGTGGTGCGATGCTCGAGCGCGTGCTGCGCGAGGTGCCCGACACCGATGCCATCTTCTTCTGCAACGACGACCTCGCCCAGGGCGCGCTGCTGGCCGCGCTGCGGCTGGGCATTGCGGTGCCAGGGCGCGTGGCGGTGGCCGGCTTCAACGACCTGGCCGGCAGCGACCAGATGGTGCCGCCGCTGACCACCGTGGCCACACCGCGCCGCGAGATCGGCGAGCGGGCGGCGCAGATGCTGATGCAGTTGATGCGAGGTGAGCCGGTGGAGACGCCGCACGTGGACCTGGGATTCCGGGTCGTGCGGCGTGCATCAGCCTAGCTCGACGTCCAGGCGGTACGCTCGCCCGGCTTCGATGGCGCGCACCAGACCGTCCGGCAGCGGCTGCCCATCCAGCAGCATGCGAGCCTGGCCCGTGCGGCGGACCTGAAGCAGGAAACGCGCACCACGGAATTCGCGCTCGGCGCTGAGTCGATGCCAGCCCGATGGCAACTGCGGATTCACGCGCAGCCCTTCGGCGCATCCACGCAGGCCGCACAGCCCCTCGATGACGCTGCGGTAGGCCCAGGCCGCCGTGCCGGTATTGAACAGCTGGCTGGAGCGTCCGGCCGTGCGCGGGTACTGATGGTGGGCACCGCGGTAGTAGTTGGGAATGAACACCGGCAACTGGCCGCGCTGCCGCAGGTCAGCCTCGTCAGGCCCCGGGATCATGCGGCGCAGCGCATGAAAGGCGCGGTCGCTCTCGCCGGCGTCATAGAGCGCATGGACGTAGAAGCTGGCGGCGTGGTTGTAGACGGCGCCGTTCTCTGCTGAGCCCGGGTGCTTCTGCGTGACACGGCCCACGTCGTCGCGCATGCCGGCATAGGGTGGGTTGAACATGGCCACGCCGTGCGGCGTGTCCAGCTGGGCGTCGATGGCGGCGAGCATCCTGCGGCGCTGCCCGTCGCTCGCTGCGCCGCTGAGCATGGCCCAGGACTGCGGGTTCAGGTAGATGCGGCCCTCGGTGTCAGTACTGACGCCGAACTTGACACCGTCGTCCGTGATGCCACGGGCGAACCAGTCCCCGTCCCACAAGTGGCGGTTGGCGGCGGCGTTCAGCTCCCGTGCAGCGGTGTGCCAGCGGTTGGCGGATGCGGTACGACCCGCGTCGGCGCTGAGGCCCGCCCACAGCTTCATCGCGTAGGCGGCTGCCACGGTCAGCCAGCCCGACACGCCGCGAC
>NZ_DASWYS010000360.1:0-3677 GCF_036404855.1 Roseateles sp. | reverse complement strand
AGCGCTGGACCGAATTGTTCGAGGCCGCCCCGCAAACTTGAGCGGGAAAAGCGGGGTGCTTACCGGCCTTATCTCGCCCACACCAGCGACGTCACCCCCAAAAGCAAAGGCCGGCGCAATGGCCGGCCTTGTCGACGGAAGGTGAGAGGGCGCATGTCGCGCAGCCTACCGGCCGCCGGACTTGCCCCGGGCTCAGAAACCGAGGCTGGCGAGCAAGTCGTCGACCTCGCCCTGGCTGGAGACCACGTCCGTGCGGCCCTCCGGGCTCACGACCGGGCCCTGCAGGATGTTGGGGTCGACCTTCTCGCGCTGTTCGGGAGGTACGACCTGCACCAGCAGCTTGACCAGACTGTCTTCCAGGTCGTTGGCTAGCGTGACGACCTTGGCGACGACCTGGCCGGTCAGGTCGTGGAAGTCCTGGGCCAGCATGATGTCGGTCAGGTGGGCGTCGATGCTCGCGGTGCGGTTCTCGACGTCCTTGACGAAGTTCAACACCGCGCCACTGGCGACGGCCCGTACCGGGTCTGCCACGATGGCTGCGGCCATGTCGTTGGCCGCCTTGCTGATACCGGCATGCTCGGTCTTGGCTTGATCGACCGAGTTCAGCACCTTCTCGGCCGCAGCGGCCGTCTTCGTCGCAATGTAGTTCAGGCGGCTGCGCGCATCGGGCAGTCCGTCGGTGGCCACCTGCAGCTTGGGCATGACGCCCAGGCGCTGCATGGTGTCATGCAGCGTGCGAGTGATCGTTCCGAGCTGTTGGAAGACTTCTGGCGAGACCAGCAGCGGCTCGGAAGCCTTGGCCAGTTGGTCCAACTGTTCCATCGACATGAGCGTCCCCCTGTTATCAGGCCGCCGCGGCCAGCTTCTGCATGATCTTGAGGACTTTTTCTTCCAGCGTGGCCTTGGTGAAAGGCTTGACGATGTAGCCCGCGGCACCCGATTGGGCAGCCAGCACGATGTCCTCCTTGCGGGCTTCGGCAGTCACCATCAGCACCGGCAGGTGCTTGAGGCTGGGGTCTTCCTTGATGGCCTTCAGCAACTCGAAGCCCGTCATGTTGGGCATATTGATGTCGCTGACGACGAAGTCGAATTTGGCGCCCTTGAGCATGTTCAGCGCCTCGACGCCGTCCTCGGCTTCCTCGCAGTTGTTGTAGCCAATCTCCTTGAGCAGGCCGCGCACGATGCGGCGCATGGTGGAGAAGTCGTCAACGACCAGGAATTTCATGTCAGCGCTCATGGCGATCCTCTCTCGGGGGCAGGCGGGATTTCAGGGGTCAGCCCGCAGTCTAGTTTCTAGCGAGCCGGCGCCGGCATTTGAGTTTGCGGCATTTTGCCGCTGCGAGGCACTTCCGTGACGCCGGCCTCCGGCGCGGGCGTGCCGCCGCCCTCCGCGGCAGGCGCATCGGCTTCCGGCTCGTCGGTCACGTTCTTCAGCACGGCGTCCTCCGCATCGCGGTTCATGACGATGATGCTGATGCGCCGGTTCAGTGCGCCGTTGGGGTCCTTCGGGTCCAGCAGCTTGCTGGCGGCCAGGCCCTGCACCCGCAGCATGCGTGCCTCCGACAGGCCGCCGGCGACCAGCTCGCGCCGCGACGCGTTCGCGCGATCGGCCGACAGTTCCCAGTTGCTGTAGCCCTTGTCGCCGCTGGAGAAGGGTTGGGCGTCGGTGTGGCCTTCCACCGTCAGGCGGTTGGGTACCTCGGTCAGCACGCTGCCCAGCTCACGCAGCAGCTCGCGCATATAGGGTTTCACGACAGCACTGCCGCTGTCGAACATGGGGCGGTTGCCCTCGTCGACGATCTGGATGCGCAGGCCTTCCTTGGTCATGTCCAGGCGGATCTGCCCCCCCAATGCGGCCAGCTTCGGGTTCTCGGCCAGCACCTGCTCGACCTTGGCCTTGAGCTGCTCCAGCCGGGCGCGCTCAGCCTTGCGCTGCTCTTCCTTCAGCGCCCGCAGCGTGTAGGTGGAACGTCGGGCCAGGCTGTCACCCTCCTTGACCTGGCCGGTCTCGCGCGTCAAATCCTTGCCGCCGCCGCGCACGACGCTGGACGAGTCACCAGATCCCGAGCCGCCCAGCATGGCGACGCGCAGCGGCGACTGGAAGAACTCGGCGATGCCCTTCTTGTCGCCCTCGGTCGTGGAGCCAAGCAGCCACATCAGCAGGAAGAAGGCCATCATGGCCGTGACGAAGTCAGCGTAAGCGATCTTCCACGCACCACCATGGGCCGCGTGGCCGCCCTTCTTCACCTTCTTGATGATGATGGGCTGGAGCTTTTTCGCGTCTCCTGCCATGGCCTACTTCTTCTTCACGTGGCCTTCCAGCTCGGTAAAGCTGGGACGATCACCCGAGAACAGCACCTTGCGACCGAACTCGATGGCCACCTGGGGTGCATAGCCCTGCATGCTGGCCAGCAACGTCGTCTTGATGCACTGGAATTCCTTGCCTGCGTCCTCGACCTTCTGCTCCAGAAGACCCGCCAGCGGCTCCGCGAAACCGTAGGCCAGCAAGATGCCCAGGAAGGTACCGACGAGCGCGGACCCGATCATGCCGCCCAGCACCGCGGGCGGCTGACCCACCGAGCCCATGGTGTTCACGACACCCAACACGGCGGCCACAATGCCGAAGGCCGGCAGACCGCCGGCCACGCGCTGCAGTGCCGCAACAGCGGCATGTTCTTCCTGGTGGTGGGTCTCGATCTCGCTGTCCATCAGCGCCTCGATCTCATGGGCATTGAGGTTGCCCGACACCATCATGCGCAGGTAGTCGGTGATGAATTCAGTGACGTGGTGATCATTGCCCACCGTCGGGTACTTCTGGAACAGCGGGCTGGAATGCGGATCCTCGACGTCCTTCTCGATGGACATCAGGCCTTCTTTGCGGGCCTTTTGCAGGATGTCGTACATCAGCGCCAGCAACTCCATGTAGCGCGCCTTGCTGTACTTGCCGCCCTTGAAGCAGCGGCCCAGGCCGGCGGCGGTGGCCTTGACGACCTTCATCTGGTTGTTGGCCAGGAAAGCGCCCATCGCCGCACCGAAGATGGTGATCATCTCGAAGGGCAGCGCGTGCAGGATGACGCCGATGTTCCCGCCGTGAGCGATGAAGACGCCGAAGATGCAGGCCATGGAAATGGCCCAGCCGATGATGACGAACATGCGTGGACGTTTTGGAGGTGTTCAGGCCATATCGGCCCGATGCCGGGGGGCTTGAGAAAGTATGCCGCGCCAGACCCGCCTTGAACGCCTCAATTGGCGGGCTTTGACGCGGCATTCCGCCCAGGGCGGTAAAGCCACACATTCTGGCCGCCTGGGAGTTGCCAGCTCGCCACCGGCGGCTGGCCCGTGACCTCGAAGTCCAGGCTGACCAGCCAGGCCTGAGGCGCCAGCTCTGCACAGGCCTTGTCCCAGACGCGGGACATGGATTCGGGCCGCTGGAACACATAGACCAGGGCGAATTGCGCCCAGTCGTCAGCCCACAGGTCTCCCTGCCGCACCCGGGCGCCACGGGCGCGCCACCGGGCCAGCAGGACCAGCGGCCAGCTCCATTCGACGCCCTCCACGCAAGCGTCCGGATAGACGCTCAGGAGCTCGCGCAAACCGTCGCCCGCACCGCAGCCGGCGTCCAGCACGCGAGAATTCGGCGCGAGCGGTGCATGCCCCGGCAGCGGCGCCAGCGCACC
>NZ_DASWYS010000359.1:0-12482 GCF_036404855.1 Roseateles sp. | reverse complement strand
CACGCCCTGTGAGGCAATGGCCTCAAGGTTCGCCTCCATGGCGCCGCGGTCGCCGCTCACATCACGCAGCACGATGCGGAATCGGTTGCCCAGCAGGTCACCGGGGCGCAGCTTCTTCACATGCCGGCTCTGGCTCAGCACCTTGAATTCCGGATGCTGAAGGAGGGTCAAGTCGGGCGTCTCGCCCTTCGGCAGATGGATGCTGAACCACTGGCGGGTGATGGCGTAGCGGTCCTTGAGGCCGGCGTAGCCCACGTCCCAGTCCTGCACGCCAGCGGCCTCGGCCAGCTGCTGGGCGACGAAGGTGGTGTTGGCTCCGTTCTTTTCGATATCCAGCCAGATGTGTTCGCCCTCGCCAGAGGGGAGCTGCAGCGGCAGTTCGGTCACGGTGAAATCCTCGTTGAAGAATTTCAAGGTGGCGGTGGCGCCGCTGAGCGGATAAGCGTTGGGCCACTGGGGCAGGGTCGTGTATTGAGTGTCGGTCATGAGGAGTCTGACGGCACCAGCTGTAAGGGACAGGCTGTTCAGCCGACCGGAGCCGTCCAGGTCGTGATTCTCTCCTCGGCCCCTGTCGAGCGGCTTGTTCGAATGTTGGCGTGCCTGGGCTGGACGGGGACGTTTTCCAGTCCGTCAGATCCTTGCTGGGTGAGCGCGCGAAACGACCTATCTGGGGCGGCACGTTGGACGGTCTTCGAGCCGGGTCAAGACTCGCTCATCGTCGATGGCGTGCTGCTGCTCGTGCGGTGCGGCTACTTCAGCGCCGTCGTGATGCGCAGCATGCGCGCAACCAGCTCGGCCTGGCTGTGCACGCCGGCCTTCTGAAACACGGTCTTGAGGCAGACCTTCGCCGTGCCGTAGGCGATGCCGAGTTCCGCCGCAGCCTGGCGCAGGCCGCGGCCGCCGGCCAGGGACTGCGCCAGACGTGCCTCGGCCAGCGTGAATCCGTAGCAACGACGCAGCTCGTCGCACGAGGCACGTGGATCGGTCTCGCCGCCGATCACCATCAGCAGGACCAGGCGCCGCGCAGGAAGGTAGCGCCCGAGGGTGCCGGCAACCGGGGTGGCATGCAGCACCTGCGCCGGCTGGCCGGGCGGCGTCAGCAACACGGAAGCTGGTGCCGTCGCTGCATTCACATCGGCGCTCAGCGCCCCTTCGATGCAGGCCCCGAGTCGGGGCTGCGCCTCGTACCAAACGGCTCGAAGGGCGCCCTGGTGCACCTCGAGCCCCCGGCGGACGCGCAGCAGCGCGTCCATCTCGCGGTTCGCGTAGACCAGGCGTTGCTCCGCGTCGACCAGCGCCACTGCGCGCGGCAGCGCATCGAGCGCACGGATGCCCACCTGATCGTTCTCGGCGCGTTCGAGACGCACGCCTGTCTGCAGCGAGCGCGTCATCAGCCGGCTCAGACGCTCGAAATCTGCGACTTCGCCCTCGTCGAACGTCGGCCGGTCGGGCTCACGCAAAAGCGTGATGTTGGCGACGAGGCCTGATTCGGCGAGCAACGTGCAGCCGATCGTGTAGCGAAAGCCCTGTGGCCGCATCCAGTCGTTGTAATACGAAGAGCGGTAGAGCGCGCCATCTTCGCCGAGCAGGCGGTCGAGGCGCTCGTTGGTCCGAACAATGCCCGGGCGATGCAGGCGACCCGTCATGCGGATCCAGGGGTTGTCGCTGGCGAAATAGAGGGAGTCGAAGGTCTCGACCCAGCGCGGCGCCACGCCGACGAGCCGCACCGGTCGCACCCGGCGGGGCTCGAGGTGCAGGAAGTAGAAGGTCTGCGCCGCCGACGGAAAGCGCTCGCTCATCAGCTCCATCACATCGTGCCAGGCATCGGGTTCGAGCGCGGCGCGCGAGACGGCGTCACTCAACTCCTCGCTCAGCCGGTGTGACATTTCCGCTCCAGGGTGCCCCGGTCGCGGGAATCTATCAGATTCCTCCCATTCGGGAGGTGCGCTGCGGCGCACCGATCCCTAGCCTCGCAGACATGCGGGCTTCAGCCCGTGCTTCCCGTTGCATGGAGTCCCTTCGATGCGCCATGTCCTGCCTTCGATCCGATCCTTTGCCGCCGGGCTGTTGGCGGCCCTCACCCTGCCCGTGGCGATGGGCGCCGGCGACCCATGTGCTGGCGTGGCGAACTGCCGAAACCTCGGGCCGTTCACGGCCGCCGTCGTCAAGGTGAACGTCACGCGGCAAGACAACGTCACCGCCTACCAGGGAGTGCGCACGACGGTGCGTTTCACCAACGTCAGCGACCGCCCACTCATCCTGGGCTATCGCGACCGTTCGAGCGCGGTTTCCGACAACCAGGGACTCGCCTACCGGTGGTCGGCCAAGGCCTACGGAATTGGCGTCGTCGCCCGTGGCAGCGCTGATCCGCAGTTCCAGCTCGCTCCGGGCGAATCTCGCGAGGCCTCGTTCGACGGCGTCCTGCAGTACAGCATGCGGCGCCAGGTCGCCGGCAACGTGTTCTCGCACGACATCACGATCGTCGAACTCGGTCTCGTCGGCGCCCAGCAGGTGCGCGAGTTGCGCGACCACGCCGTGGGATTCACCGGGCTGACTGGGACCTCGGGATTTGCCGCCGGTCCGCGCGATGCGACGGTGGCGCTCTCTCCGCCGCCGCCGACCACAGCCGGCGACATCGGCAGCTGCGCCGGTGCAGCACCGGGCTCGTGCCAGGCGGCGGGGCCGCTCATCGCCCAGGCCGTGCGCGTCAACGTCACGCAGTCCGGCAACGTCACGGCTTACCAGACGGTGCGCGTCACGGTGCGCTTCACGAATGCCGGCGCGGAGCCGCTGATCCTCGGCTGGCGCAAGGGCAGCAGCGCCGTCAGCGACGAAACGGGTCAAGCGTACCGGTGGGCCTCCAAGGTGGCCGGCATCGGGGTCGTCGATGGCGCCTCCGCGGATCCGCAGTTCCGCCTCGCGCCGGGCGAATCGCGCGAGGCCACGTTCGAATCAACGCTGCAGTACAGCGTCCGCCGTAGCCACCCAGGCCGGGTGTTCTCGCAGGACATGACGGTCGTGCAGCTCGGCCTTGTCGGCCCGACGCAGGTGCGCTCCGTGCACGACTACGCGCTGAGCTTCTCGAACCTGTCGAGCGGCATGGCGACGCCTGGCGGCGTTGCCGCGCCCGATGTCGCGCAGACGATCAACAAGGTCGTCGACGTCCTCAAGGCATTCAAGAAGTAGCGGCAAGGGCCGCGTTTTGATCCGGATCAGGAGGCATTCATGACTGGATGGGCAAGCCCCTCGGCCTTTGCTCTGAGCATCGGCCTCGCAGCCGCGCTCGCGGGATGCGGAAAGTCGGAGCCGGTCGCGCCGCCGCTGGCCGCAGCCAAGCCGGCCACCGGCAAGTCGCCGTCTTCCGCAGGCACCGAACAGAGCGCGTCGGCAGAGGAAGTCGCGCGCCAGGCGCGCGCCGACGTGGCCTGCCCGGCGAAGATCGTGTCGCCGCCCCGCGCCGAGAACGCTGCCGTCGACGACGTCGTCGGCGTGCGTCCCGGGCTCACCTACGAGGAGGCGATGAACGCGGTGCTGTGCAGCAATCCACTGCTGGTGGCCGGCCCCGCGACCGGCCGTGGTTTCAACCTCAAGGCGCCGACCGCCGCAACGCTGCGCCAGGGCTTCGTTGCCCGGATCGCGGAGCCGCGCGTCGTCAAGTCCAGCAAGCAGATCCTGCAGGACATGCAGCGCGACACGATCGCGCGCGGCAGCAATGCGGTGCGGGAAGACCTGAAGCCCGGGCAGATGAAGTGGTATGCGGCAACGATGGGCCTGCAGGGGCAGGAAAGGGTCGTCAGCGTGGCGCGCGAGGAGCGCTTCGCCGCCGATCAGACGCCGACCATCGACAGCTTGACCTCAGCTCTGCTGAAGAAATACGGCAGGCCGACGCAGGACCAAAAGGCCTCAAGCGGCCGACTGCCGCTGCTGCGCTGGGCCTACGACCCTTTCGGCCGGCTCATCACAGAGACTTCGCCGCTCTACGGTCGCTGCATGGGCAGTTCGGATCCGGACGCTGGCGTCACGCTGTCGCCCGACTGCGGCATCGTCGTCCAGGCGATGCTCTTCCCGCAGAGGGCGAACCCCGGACTGGTCGACCGGATGCAGGTCGGGGTGGTCGATCAGGCCGGCGGTTATCGCGCGATCACGAGCACCGAGCAGGCGCTCAGCCAGATCGACCTGCAGCGGCGCACGCAGGAGGTCGAGAAGGCCAGCAAGAACTCGAAGGCGCCGACGCTGTGAGCAGGCTGGCTTCGCCAACGGCGAGGCAGCGCGGATCTGGCGCGTGCCGGCGACGCAGGCTCAGGCGGTGTGCCACCAGACAGTGGGTCGCGACTTCAGCCTCGAAGCGGTGTTGAAGATCGTCGATGTGCAACCCGGATCTGGCGGCAGCACGATCGTGACCGGCGTGGAGTCGTACACGCTGCGCGCCTTGGACGGCAGTACGCTGGCCCGGCTGCCCTGATCTGCTTGCCGGGGAGCACGCCATGTATGTCGCTGCCTTTCGCAGATGCCTTTAGCAGAGGCCTCTCGGAGGCCCTTGCGGCTGCTGTTCTCGCGTCGCTTGCCGCCTGTGGCCACGGCCTGCTGGGACCCTACGGCAAGAAGGAGGAGGGAGGCCTGTAGTTCCACGCCAACGGCCGGGTCGAGCCCGGCATTGTCGGCCCGGTCCATCAAGCAACCTACGTCGTCGAGAACGGAAGAATGAAGGTCGCCCACGGCAGCCAGGCAACGATGGTGCTGCGCCTCGACGACGAGGACTGCCGCGACGGTCGCTTGCCGATGGACAAGCTCTGCAAGCAGTGAAGCCTGCGTCGTCGTTGGCGGTGGCCGGCCGCCCGCGACGCTTGCGGGCGCAGCCCGAGCCGCAGTACACCTGGGTTTACCCGGCATCACTTCGGTCAGTCGGCGACTGGCGCGCGACACTGCGCGCCTTCCTTCCATTCCGCTCTTCCTTTCATGAAGCGATTGCCCCTTCCCCGTGCTGTCGTCCTCTGCCTCGGCCTGGCCTTTGGCGGCCATGCCCTGGGCGCCGAGCCGCTGCCCACTGTCTGGAACCTGAACCCTCTTTACGCCAGCGACGCCGATTGGGAGTCGGCCCGCAAGGCCCTGCTGGCCGACCTCCCCAAGCTTGCCGCGTTGAAGGGCACGCTGGGCACGAGTGCCAAGAGTCTGCGCGCCGGGCTGGACGCCGTCAGCGCTGCCAACCGGCGCTACGAGCGCTTGCGTGTTTACGCCAGCATGAAGCAGTCCACCGACAACCGGGACGCCGCCAACCAGGAGCGCAGCAATCTGGCCGGCCAACTGGACGGTGAGTACCACAGCACCATCGCGTGGCTGGAGCCCGAGATCCAGTCGCTGGGTGAGGCCAAGGTGGCCGCCTTCCTGAGGGCCGAGCCAGGGTTGAATAAGCACGCCGAGCACCTGCGCAACAGCCTGCGCCAGGCCAGGCACACCTTGAGTGCTCAAAGCGAGGCCGTGATTGCCGCGCTGTCGCCGGTGCGCAGTGCCACCGGCGACGCCCGCACACTGCTGTTCAACGCGAACACTCGGTGGCCCGAACTGACGGTGGACGGCAAGACCGAGAGGGTGGACGACACCAAGTACGGCTTGCTTCGCCAGCACCCGGACCGCGCGGTCCGCAAGCAGGTGTTCGACGCCTTCTTCGGCGCCATTGGTCAGTATGAGGACACCTACGGCGTGACGCTGGGCAATGTGGTGCAGGACGACACCGTCATGGCCAAGCTGCGCCGCTACCCCAGCGCGGTGGCAATGAGCCTCGGCGGAGAGGAGATTCCCGAGTCCGTCTACCGCACGCTGGTGGCCGAGGTGCACAAGGGCCTGCCCACGCTGCACCGCTACTTCAAGCTGCGCCAGAAGATGCTCGGTCTACCGGACCTGCACTACTACGACATCTACCCGGCCCTGGTCACGCAGAAGAAGCACTACAGCCTGGACGATGCCGCCGCGTTGACGCTGGCGGCCACACAGCCGCTGGGCGAGGACTACCTGTCCCTGCTGAAGACCACATTCAAAGCCAACACCATGCATGCGCTGCCGGCCCCCGGCAAGAGCGGGGGGGCCTACCAGGACGGCGTCTACGACGCGCCACCTTTCGTGTTCCTGAACCACCAGGGCGAGTTCGACTCGGTCAGCACCTTTGCCCACGAGTGGGGCCATGCCATGCACACAGCCATGGCCAACCGCGCCCAGCCCTACGAGACGGCGAACTACTCCTTGTTCGTTGCCGAGGTGGCCTCCACCGCCAACGAGGTGCTGCTGAGCCACTACATGCGTGGTCAGGCTGGAAGCAAGGAGGAGAAGCTCTACCAGCTCGGCTATGCGCTGGAGCGGCTGCGCGGCACCTTCTTCCGCCAGGCCATGTTCGGCGAGTTCGAGCTCAACACGCACGACGCCGCGGCGAAGGGCGAGGCGCTGAACGGCAAGCGCTTCACCGAGATCTACTGCAAGCTGCTGAAGGAATATCACGGCGATGCCACGGGCGTCATGAAGATCGACCCGCTGTATTGCCAGGAGTGGGCCTTCATCCCGCACTTCTACCGGCCGTTTTACGTCTACCAGTACGCGACCTCCATCACGGCCGCGCTGCATTTCGCCGAGGAGATCCTGGAGGGCAAGCCCGGTGCCCGTGACAACTACCTGAAGCTGCTTGCCAGCGGCGGTTCGGTGCCGCCCTACCAGGCCCTGAAGAAGGCTGGCCTGGATATGGCGACCCCGGCGCCCTACCAGGCCGTGATCAAGCGCATGGACAGCATCATGGACGAGATGGAAGCGCTGATCGCCGCCCAGTGAGGCCACCGGGGCGCCCCTTGGGGCGCTCACTCAGGCAGCCCTTCGTCCAGGCGTCGACGGGCGCCGCCGGGACGAATTCAGGCTTCACGGGAGGCGCAAGCGCCGGACGCGGGACAGCCTGGCTGACGAGCCGCGTGATGCGTATGCTGCAAGCGTTTTCCGCCTGGGCAGCCAGCAGTCTCCGGATTGCGCAGGCCAACTGCGAGAACCCGAGGGATCTCATGTCCAGACGCCTGAGCCTGCTGCTGAGCCTTGCTTGCCTGCTGTCCGCCTGTGGCGGTGGCGGGAGCTCGAGCGATGGGACGCCTTGGGTGACGCAGACACCGGCTTCGGCGCCCGGTCCTGCCTATGTGTATGCGGGCACGGTGGAGCGCGACAAGTCCATCGCGTCCCGGATCACCGGCATCACCTATCCGTATCACGTCTACCTGCCGGAGGGCTATGCGACCTCCGACAAGCGCTACCCCGTGATCTACGCGACCGACGGGCAGTGGACCTTCCCGGCCTTCTCGCAGTTGCTGGACAAGCGCCGCAAGCCCATGATCCTCGTGAACATCGAGCAGGGCGGGCCGGACCGTCGGGCCGTCGACTACACGGTGAATGGCGCGCCCGCCTACGGCCGTTTCCTGCGGGAGGAGCTGGTGCCGCTGATCGAATCCGCCTACCGCACGACCGGCGTGCGCAGCTTCAGTGGCACCTCCTATGGCGGGCTGCTGGGCGCGCTGATGCTGAGCACCGAGGACGTGAAGGCACCGTTCTTCACGAACTACCTGCTATTCGATGGATCCTTCTGGGCCATGACGGCCAGGAACATCCAGGATGAGGAGGCCCGCTTCTCGGCCAGCCGCCGTCTGCCCGTGCGCCTCATCCTGAGCAGTGCCAACGCGCCGGGCAATGTGCGCGACGTGATCCTCTACGAGGCCCGCTACAGAGGCCGGGCCTATGAGGGGCTGATCATCGATCGCAAGGACTTCAACGTCGCCCACAACGACGTGGGCGACCCGTCGTTCGACTGGGCCATCGACTTGATCGACTAGCGTGCGGGTTTGAACGCGCTCACCTTGCCCAGCGCGTTCACGATGACCAGTTCATTCTGAATCCACACCGGCGATGCGATGAAGGCGCCCAGGCGCTTGACGTGCTCGATCGCCGACACCATCTCGTCGGGCCGCGAGCCGTACAGGCGCGCGTGGTCGAACTTCCCTTGCGCATCGATCAGGCCGCGCGCGTTGGCCAGGCGCTCGGGCGTCATGAAGCGCCAAAGCGGGTCGCCGCTGGCGGCATCGATCTGGTGGACCTGTCCGTCCATCGTCGCGATGATGATGCTGCCGCCGACGAGGAGGGGGGACGCGAACGTCCACACGCGCGTCGGGAAGTCGTAGAGCTTGCGGCCACTGCGCTTGTCGAGCACGGCCAGCACGCCGCCGTCGGAGGTGGGCACGAAGACATGGCCGGCACTGATCGCCGCGGTGCCGGGGACCCAGGAGCCTTTCGCATCGTGGCGCCAGCGCATTTGGCCTGTGGCCACGTCGAGCGCATAGAAGAAGCCGTCCCGCGAGCCGGCATACACCGTGTCGCCGTCCACGCTGGCCGCGGCCTGGATGCCCAGCATGATGCTGTCCTTGTGGTCGGCGCCCGTTTGGTAGCGCCAGGCCAGGGCACCGGTCGCGAGATCCAGGGCATAGAGCGCGCTGTCCCAGGCGCCGACGATGACGCGCGAGCCAGCCTGGACGGGCGCGGCGTGCACCATGCCACCGGTCTTGTAGGCCCAGGCCATGGCGCCCGTCTTGGCGTCCAGAGCGTAGACATGCTCGTCGCTGCTGCCGAACACGACCTTGCCGTCGACCACCAGCGGCGAGGACAGAAAGAAGTCCCAAGGGTCGGTGCGCTTGTGCCCGTCGCGTGGTAGGCCGAACATGCCGTGGGCCGCAAAGCGGGCTTCACCGCCGGTCCGGAAGCTCCAGCGCGGCGCACCGCTGGCGGCGTCCAGGGCATGCAGCTGGCCGTCGCGGGACAGGAAGTAGATGAGACCATCGGCCACCGCGGGCGTCGAGGCGATGCCGGCGTCAGCGTGGAAGAGCCAGCGCAACCGGCGCGAGGTGAGGTCGATGGCATGGAGGTTGCCATCCTCGGCTCCAACGTACAGCAGTCCGCCGGCAGCCACGGGGGAGGCTGTTACAGGCGCGTGCAGTTCGTACTCCCAGGCCAGTTGGAAGGCGCGGGGCGTCTGGCTGGTGCCGGCTGCTGCGCCGCTGCGGGCGGCGTCGCCCATGAACGTGGGCCAGTCCGCCGCATGGCTCGCGGCGGCGCTCAACGCCAGACCCAGCAGCGCAGTGAACGCGAGACGTCGCATCGCTTCTCCCTGTTGAAGTGGGCGCAACGATAGCGAAGACTGCGGGGCCGTGTAGGAAGTTTGCGCCGCAGCGGCCTGCGTGCCCGGGGCGGCGAGCGGATTCAGCTCATCGCGAGACGATCAGGCGCAGGCCCAGCCCGATGAACACCGTGCCGGCCAGCCTGTCCAGCCAGGGGCCGACGGCGGGCCGGCGGTTCAGCCAGGCGCCGACGCTGCCGGAGAACCATCCCAGCAGCCCGAACAGCAGTGCCGCCTGCGCCGTGAACAGCAGGCCCAGCAGCCCCAGCTGCGCGGCCACCGAGCCTTGTGCCGCGACGACGAACTGCGGCAGGAAGGCCAGGAAGAACAGCACCACCTTGGGATTGATGGCGTTGGCGATCAGACCCTTCACGAACAGCTGCCGCAGCGAGGCGTCGCCGCCCACCGAGCCGCTCACCGAAGCCCGGCCCGCATGCCGCCAGGCCTGCACCCCCATCCAGACGAGGTAGGCGCCGCCCAGGCCCTTGAGCAGCCCGAAGGCCAGGGGCGACGCCGCCACCAGCGCACTGACGCCCACCACGGCCAGCAGCGTGTGGCTGAGGCAGCCCAACGCGCAGCCGAACCCAAAGGCCATGCCCGCGCGCCGGCCGCGCGAAATGCCCATGCTCAGCACCATCAGGTTGTCCGGCCCGGGCGTGGCGGTCAACACCAGGGCTGCGGCGAGGAAGGCGAAGATCTGGGGCGCGGTCAGCATGGGCGGATGCTAAGGCGCCGCGACTCAAGGCCTCAGAGCAGCTTGCCGACGTTGAACAGCGTCAACACGCCGAGCACCGCGAAGATCGCTGCTGCCACGCCGTGCACCAGACGCATCGACACCCGCTTGGCGATGCGGTCGCCGAGGAAGACCGCCGGAACGTTGGCGAGCATCATGCCCAGCGTGGTGCCCAACACGACCTGCACCAGGTCTGCGTAGCGTGCAGCCAAGGCCACCGTGGCGATCTGCGTCTTGTCACCCATCTCGGCAAGGAAGAAGGCCACAACGGTGGTGCCGAAGACGCCAAAGCGTTGTGACAGGCGGGAGTCGTCCTCGTCGAGCTTGTCGGGGATGAGCATCCAGCCGGCCATGGCGAGGAAGGACAGGCCGATGACCCAGCGCAGCACGTCGGGACCCATCGCCTGGGCCACCCAGCCTCCGACGGCGCCGGCAGCGGCATGGTTCACCAGCGTGGCGACGAAGATACCGGCAATGATGGGCCAGGGCCTGCGGAAGGCGGCCGCGAGCACGATGGCCAGCAACTGGGTCTTGTCGCCCATTTCACCAAGGGCGACGACACCAGTAGAGACGAGGAAGGCTTCCATGCGAGAGTCCAACGGGCCGGTGAAAAACCAATGACCGCACAGCATCCCCGGCCCAATCCGGAGGCTGCGAGGTCAAAGGTCTTGCCAGGCGTTGAAGCTGCACGCGCCATGGCCGTGAGACCAAGTGTGTTGACGCGAGCCCCTGCATTGCGCAGGGCGGCTACTCCCCAATGACGAGGCAGCAGTTTAACCGAGCGGCGCGATGCCGCTGCGCCTTCAGTCGCGGAACTTCGGTGCCGTGCCCTTGCCGGCCATCATGGCTTGGGTGAGGTCTTCGCTCATCAGCATCGCCGAGTTCCAGGTGGCGATGTAGTTGAGGCCGTCGGCCACGGAATGATCGCGCGCGTAGTTCAGCTGCTCCTTGGTGCCGCGGATGGACAGCGGCGATTTGGAGGCGATCGCCGCTGCAATCTCGCGCACCCCGGCCTGCAGCGCCTCGCGGTCGCCGAACACGCGGTTGACGAGGCCCAGGGCCTGCGCCTCGGTGGCGTCCACGGTCCGGCCGGTGTAAGCCAGCTCCCGCACCAGGCCTTGCGAGCCGACGATCTTGGGCAGGCGCTGCAGGGTGCCCACGTCGGCCACCATGCCGATGTCGATTTCCTTGATGGAGAAGTAGGCGTCGGCGCTGCAGTAGCGCATATCGGCGCAGCAGATCAGGTCGATGCCGCCTCCCACGCAAGCACCGTGGATGGCAGCGAGGACGGGCTTGCGGCAGCGTTCCAGGCTGGTGAGCGTGTCCTGCATGTCCAGGATGACGCGGCGCAGGCTCTCGCGCGTGCGGCCGTCGCAGGGGTCCTGGATCTGCGGGGCCAGACCCATCATCATCGAGAGGTCGATGCCGGCGGTGAAGTGCCGGCCTTCGCCTTCCAGCACGGCCACGCGGACCTCTTTCTGAGCATCCACCCAGTCGAAGGCATGGCGGATGTCCTGCCACATCGTCGCATTCATCGCATTGGCCTTGTCCGGCCGGTTGAGGCGCACGGTGGCGATGTGATCCTGGATGGAGAGTGTGAGGGTTTCGAGTTGCATGGTCAGTGGGGGGCAGAGTGCCCGCGCAGCCATTGCGCGAGCGAAGGTTCGTCGATGTCGCCAGCGGCGACGGAGAACATGGTGAGCGTGGCGCTGGCGTCGTCGGCCGAGCGCTTGTTGCCGTCGATGAAAGGGTGGTCCCTGGCGATGCCGAATGCGCACGCGGCGAGTTCGAGGGCATCAGTCTCCCCGTTCCGCGCCAGGTGCTGTGGACGGGCGAAGTCGGCGTCGAGCAGACCTTTGTCGCGCGTGCCCGCGCTGCCGCCGTGTTCGGCCGGTTGCTCGAGGTGGACGGCCTGCAGCGCGTCGGCGTTCAGCCAGCGCCACGGGCGCGGTGGTGGAGGCGGAGGCGGGGGCGTCATCGGGCCAGCTCGCGCAACACGGCGCGACGCTGCTTCGGGAGGTCGTGGGCGGCGCGCATCTGCGCTTCGAACTCCGCGCTGCAGGGACTCAGCAGCACGCCGTACACGGCCTCGCAAGGGTAGAGCACATCACCCTTCTCCACCTTCAGCCGCGCCAGCACCTCCTTGGGCAGGATCAACCCCACCGAGTTGCCGATCTGGGTCAGTTTGAGCGTGCTCACCGCGGATCTCGAGGGTTATAACGTTGGCAATACTAGCGGGGGCGCCATGTCTCCTCAATTCCTGGCCGGATACTTCGCTCCATGATTCACGTCACCAAACGCATTGCCGGCGGCGCCGGCCTCGCCACCGTGCTCGTCAAACGCGCACCCACGCTCGTACTTGACTGGGACATCCGCAGCAAGAGTCGCTTCTGCGCCACCGATTCCACGGGTCGTGAGGTCGGGGTTGTGCTGCCGCGGGGCACGCTGCTGCGCGGCGGTGACGTGCTGGTGGCCGAGGACGGCACGCTGCTGCGCGTCATTGCTGCGGCCCAGCCGGTGATGCAGGTGCGCTTCTGCGCCGAGCATGGCCAGCCCTTCGACCTGCTG
>NZ_DASWYS010000358.1:0-8495 GCF_036404855.1 Roseateles sp. | reverse complement strand
TCGCCCGCGCGGTGCTGGCCGCGGCGCGCGCGTTGGGCGTGGACGGCCTGGCTGCGCCCAGTGCCAACCGCTTCGGCCGCGTCAGCCCGACGCTGGCTCGCCATGTCGTCGAGGAGTTCGGCCCCGGGCTGATGGTGCTGGACGGCGGCGCCTGCGAAGTCGGCATCGAGTCCAGCATCGTGGATTGCAGCCGGGCGCGCCCGGCGCTGCTGCGCCCGGGACTGGTCGGCCGCACGCGTATCGAGGCCGTGCTGGGCGAGCCGCTGCAGGCGCCGGACGCGGCGGCGCCCCAGGCCTCGGGCACGCTGGCCGCCCACTACGCCCCCAGCGCCCGCGTACGCCTGCTCGACGCCGGGCAACTGGCTTTACGTTGTGCCACCGCGGCCGCCGGCGGTAGCCTGGAAGGGGTGGCGGTATATTCACGCGCCCAGCTGCCGGCGTGGCGCTGGCAGGCCCTGCCGGCCGACCCGGTGGCAGCGGCCCACGAACTGTTTGCGGTGCTGCGGGCCCTGGATGCGGCCGGCGCCCGTGAGATCTGGGTCGAGGCGCCCCCGCGCGATCCGGCCTGGGATGGCGTCCGGGACCGGCTTAGCCGGGCCGCAGCCGCCTTCACCGATTGAGTTTTCCTGCCCTGAGTTCATCGTCATGCAACGTGTTGTCTCCCAGAAATTGAAGCGCGGCCTGGCACTGGCCACGGTGAGCGCGGCCGCGCTGGTCGCCGGCTGCGGCGGCGGCAGCACCGAGCAGATCGATCCCTTCGCGCCGACCCGCATCATCACGTTCGGCGACGACAGCGGCGCCATCCTGCAGACCGGCAAGAAGTACACGATCAACGGCCTGAGCACGGACACCCAACTGCCGGACTGCCGGATCAACCCGGTCTGGAGCCAGGTGGTGGCCAGCGGCTTCAACTTCGTCTACCCGCAGTGCAACAGCGACTTCGTGGCACTGCCGCAGGGCATCATGTACGCGGCGGCGAACGTCAAGGTCGCCGACGTGCGAGACAAGATCGATCAGCATCTGTCCAACGATCGCTTCGGTCCCAAGGATCTGGTGACCATCATGGTGGGCGTCAACGACATCGTGGAGCTCTACCGCCAGTTCCCGCTGCAGAGCCGCGAATCGCTGATCGGCGAGGCCAAGGCCCGCGGCAAGCTGCTGGCCGACCAGGTCAACCGGATTGCCAACGCCAATGGTCGCGTGGTGGTGAGCACCATCTTCGACGTCGGCCTCACGCCTTTCGGCCAGAAGGAGAAGGAGCAGCAGACCGACATCGACCGTGCCATCTTCCTGGACGACCTGAGCACGGCGTTCAACACCGCGCTGCGCTTGAACCTCCTGAACGATGGCCGCCTGATCGGCCTCGTGCTGACGGACGAAACCATCCAGCAGATCGCGCGCTTCCCGAGTGCCTTCGGCTACACCGACGTGACGCATGCCGCCTGCCGCGCCGACGTTGCGCCGCAGGACTGCACGACGAACACGCTGCTGCTCGACGCCAATGCCACGCAATGGCTGTGGGCCGGCGACACATTGCTGGGCCCCAACGCGCAAAGCCGCATCGGCTCGATGTACCTGAGCCGGGCGCGGAACAATCCTTTCTGATCCCCGCCCTGCGCGCTGGCGCGCGCCCGCTCATGGGGGCGCAGCCGCGCGAGCGGCCATGCCGGTCGCTCGGCCGTTGCTGGACCGGAGGTCGGTCAGCGGCGGCCCGGAGAAACCTGGAGCTCAGGCCGTGTTGGTCCTGAGTTCGCGGCGCAGGATCTTGCCGACGTTGCTCTTGGGCAGCTCGTCGCGGAACTCGATGAACCTGGGGCGCTTGTAGGCTGTCATCTGTGCCGCGCAGTAGCTGGCCAGGTCTTCCTCGGCCAGTGCGGGGTCGCTCTTCACGACGAAGAGCTTGACCGCCTCGCCGGACTTGGCGTCAGGCACGCCCACCGCGGCGCACTCCAGAACGCCGGGATGCAGGTTGACGACCTGCTCGATCTCGGTCGGATAGACGTTGAAGCCGCTGACCAGGATCATGTCCTTCTTGCGGTCGACGATCCGCACATAGCCGCGCTCGTCCATGATGCCGATGTCGCCGCTCTTGAAGAAGCCGTCGGCATCCATGACGTTCGCCGTCTCGTCGGGGCGCTTCCAGTAGCCGGCCATGACCTGCGGACCGCGGATGCAGATTTCGCCGCGCTCGCCAAGCGGGACGTCGCGACCATCGTCGTCGCGGATGGCGATCTCGGTGGAGGAGATGGGCAGGCCGATGCTGCCGTTGAAGGCGCGCTGGTCCAGCGGATTGATGGTGGCGGCCGGCGAGGTCTCGGACAGGCCGTAGCCTTCCACGACCGGGCAGCCGGTGACCTTGAGCCATTTCTCGGCCGTGGCCTGCTGCACGGCCATGCCGCCGCCATTGGAGATGACCAGTTCGGAGAAGTCGAGCCGCGAAAAGCCGGGCTCGTTGGCCAGCGCGTTGAAGAGGGTGTTCACGGCCGGGAAGATGTGGATCTTGTGGCCGCGCAGGGTCTCGATGAAACCGGGAATGTCTCGCGGATTGGGCACCAGGATGTTCAGGTGGCCCATGCGCGCGCCAAGCATGAAGCAGGCCGTCAGCGCGAAGATGTGATACAGCGGCAGCGCGCAGATATTGGTGAACTGCACATTGCCATCCGCATATCCGGGCACCTTGGCCAGCATGGGTTGGAACCAGGCCTCCACCTGCAGGATGTTGGCGACGATGTTGCGGTGCAGCAGTGTGGCGCCCTTGGACACGCCGGTCGTGCCGCCGGTGTACTGAAGGAAGGCGACGTCGTCGGGCCCGAGGTCGGGTTTCTTCAGACGCAGCCGGTCACCATGGCTCAGCGCCTCGTTGAAGCGTACGACGGTGCGGCCATCGCCCGCCGGCAGGCGGAACTCCGGCACCATCTTCTTCACGTGGCGCACGGCGAAGTTGATCAGCGGACCCTTCCACCAGTTCAGCAGATCACCCATGGACGCCAACACCACATGCCGCACGTCGGTCGCGGCGATGACCTCCGACAGCGTGTGGGCGAAGTTCTCCAGCACGACGATGGCGCGCGCGCCCGAATCCTTCAGCTGGTGTTCCAGCTCGCGCGGCGTGTACAACGGGTTCACGTTCACGACGACGAAGCCCGCGCGCAGGATGGCCGCGCTGGCCACCGGGTACTGCAGCAGGTTGGGCATCATGATCGCGACTCGGTCACCCTGCTTCAGCCCCTGGGCCTGCAGCCAGGCGCCGAGCTGGGTCGACAGCTGGTCGATCTCGGCGAAACGCATGCGCTGGCCCATGCAGATCGCCGCGTCGCGCTGGGCATGCTGGCGGAAGGCCTCGTTCAGCAGGTCCACCAGCGAGCCGTAGACGCGGGTGTCGATCTGCGCCGGCACACCGGCCGGATAGCTGGCCAGCCAGGGCTTGTCGCGTGAGCTCAGGACGGGGGCGTCATCAAGGGCGGCAACGGCGGCATTCATCGGCAGGCCTCGGCGGGAGAAGGTCTCTGATCTTGGGTTGCCTCGTGTCCCTCGCCTAGGGGACTTGCCCTACGTCGCCGCGGCGACAAGGCCAGCACCGCCGCTGAACAGGGCGCGGGCCAGCGCTTCCTCGCGTTGCCTGACCGTGGCCAGGAATTCCCCGGCGCCTCGCATCGCGCGGAAGGTGTCGAAGCCGCTCTCGAGGAATGTCTGCAGTGTGCCCAGCCCCGCCACCTGAGCCGGTCCGCGCATCAGCCGCAGCGTCTGGCGCAGCAGCGGCTTGGCGGTCAGCCGGTCCAGCGATTGACCCACCGCCATCGTCAGCTCGATCTGGCGCTGGCGCGAGGCAGGCTCGCCACAGGCGCGCCAGGCAATGGCGTACTCGTCCGGCGTGATGTCGGTCGACAGCAGATGGTCGGCCATGCGCGTGTCCAGGTGCTCGGACAGCGCATGCAGGCGGGCCAGCCGTGCGACGGTATCGACGACCTCCTCGGGGAACAGCCGGGTGAGCGTCGGGATGACGCGAGCAAACTGGGCGTCGCGTTGGCGGTAGTCGTCGGGGCCGTAGAGCTCGTGCAGAAAGAAGCGCGTTGCGGCCTCATAGCGCGGGTTGGCCAGCAGGTCGGCATAGGTCGCGGCGAATCGGCGCTGCTGGTAGGCCTTCAGGGCCTGGACGCGGGCGTCGAGGTCGGGTTCGGCGGCACGGCGGGCGCGTTCGGCGTCGACGGCTCGCAGTTCCTTCAGCAGTGATTCGGCGCTCAGTTCATCCATGGGTCGTGGGTGATTCTGCCCGCTTAGACTGGGCCGATGAACGGGAGGTTGCAGAGGATCTGGATGGTGCTGCGGCTGGCGCTTGCGCTGGCGGTGGGATGGCTGGCCGGATGGGGCTGGGGGGTGCTGACGCTTTGCCTGCAGAGCCTCGTGCTGGCCTTCGGATTCGTCCAGTTGCGCTGGGTGAACCGCCCGGCGCCGGGCTGGGGGGCCTTGTTGCGCGCCTGGTGCGGCGAGGCTGTGGCCAGCGAGCTGGCCTTCTCATGGCGCCAGCCGTGGCGCGAATGGGCCGAGCCTGACCATCTGCCGGCGGGTGCGCCGGCCGGCGTGCTGCTGGTCCATGGCTTCTCCTGCAACCGCGGGCGCTGGAACGGCTGGATGGCGAGATTGCGCATGCGCGGCATCGCCTTCGTGGCGCCGTCGCTGGAGCCGGCCTTCGGCAGCATCGACGCCTACGCCGACGAGATCGAGGCCGGCGTGCGACGGCTCAAGGCCACGACGGGGCGGATGCCGGTACTCTGCGCACACAGTATGGGCGGGCTGGCGCTGCGCGCCTGGTGGCGCCGCTATGGGGCCGGCCATGAGGAGGTGCCGCGGGCGATCACCCTGGGCTCGCCTCACCAAGGCACCCGCATGGCTGCCCTCGGCATGGGCGTCAACGCCGCGCAGATGCGCCAGGGGAGTGCCTGGCTGGCCGATCTGCCGGGCTTGCCCGACGTGGACTGCTTCTGGACGCCCTGCGACCAGGTCGTCAACCCGGCCGAGACCGCGATTCTGAGCGGCTCGCGGGCGCACCGCGTGGACGGTGTGGGCCACATGGGCCTCGTCCACTCCGACGAGGCCTGGGACTGTCTTCAGACGGTCTTGGACTCGTCCTTGAGCACGCCGCGGCGGATCTGATCCAGCTCGATGCTTTCGAACAGGGCCTTGAAGTTGCCTTCGCCGAAGCCCTCGTTGCCCTTGCGCTGGATCAGCTCGAAGAAGATCGGGCCGATCACTTCCTTGGTGAAGATCTGCAGCAGCAGCTCGTTGTCCACGCCCAGGTGGGTGGCGCCATCGATCAGGATGCGCAGGCGGCGCAGTTCGTCGACGTTCTCGCCGTGGTTGGGCAGGCGCTTGTCGATGAGGTCGAAGTAGGTGTCGATGGTGTCCTGGAAGGCGACGCCGGTGCCCTTCATGCCTTCGACCGACTTGTAGATATCCGTCGTACCCAGCGCGACGTGCTGGATGCCCTCGCCGTGGTACAGGTCCAGGTACTCGGCAATCTGGCTCTTGTCGTCGGAGCTCTCGTTGATGGGGATGCGGATCTTGCCGCAAGGGCTGGTCATGGCCTTGGATTTGAGGCCGGTCAGCTTGCCCTCGATGTCGAAGTAGCGCACCTCGCGGAAGTTGAAGAAGCGCTCGTAGAACTCCGACCATTCCTTCATGCGGCCGCGGAAGACGTTGTGCGTCAGGTGGTCGATCTCGGTCAGGCCGTGGCCTGCCGGGTTGGGATCGACCGGCTGGCCGGCCGCGTCCAGCAGCGGCACGAAGTCCACGTCATAGATGGAGATGTTGCCGATGGCGCCCGCCTTGGCGCCTCCCTTGCCCTGCCAGCGGTCGACGAAATAGATCAGCGAATCGCCAATGCCCTTGATGGCCGGGATGTTCAGCTCCATCGGGCCGGCCTTGTTGTCGAAGCCCCAGGCACCCAGCTCCAGCGCGCGCTGATAGGCGTGGGCCGCGTCCTGCACGCGGAAGGCGATGGCGCAGATCGACGGGCCGTGCAGGCGCGCGAAGCGCTGCGCGAAGGAGTCGGTCTCGGCGTTGATGATGAAGTTGACGCCGCCCTGGCGGTACAGCGTCACGTTCTTGTGGCGGTGGCGGGCCACGGCGGTGAAGCCCATGGTCACGAACAGCTTGCCGAGCGCGGCCGGGTCCGGCGCAGCGAACTCGATGAACTCGAAACCTTCGGTGCCCATGGGGTTGTCCCAGGGAGTGAACTTGGCCATGCGTTTGCCTCGCGCGCAGATGTACGAAAACGAAAATTCTGCGGCGCGAGCGACGCACATTTCATGCAAATTGAGGCGCCTGTGCCCGCTGAAACGCAGTAAACCTGCAAAATGGGCTCAATGGAAGCCGCCATCGAGCTCGACGCTATCGACCGCCGCATCCTGCGTGCGCTGCAGCAGGACGGCCGGGTGACCTATGACGCGCTGGCCGGCGAGGCCGGGCTGTCCTCGTCCGCCGTGCTGCGCCGCGTGCGCCGGCTTGAGGAGGCCGGCGTCATCGGCGCCTATGTCGCGCTGGTGCCCCCGGAGCGTGTGGGCCTGGGTCTGACGGCCTACCTCAACGTCCGGCTGGAGAAGCAGACCGACAATCCGCTGCGCAACCCGCGCGATCTGTTCCGCGCCGCCGTGCAGACCTGGCCCGAGGTTGTGGAGTGCGCCGCGCTGACCGGCGAGATGGACTATCTACTGCGCGTGCTGGTGCAGGACATGCAGCACTACGCCCGCTTCATCAGCGACACGCTGCTGATGCATCCCAGCGTGCAGGACTGCAAGACCAGCTTCGTGCTGGAGCGGCTGAAGAACACCACGGCCGTGCCGGTCTGAGCCTGCTTTTGCGCCCCGCTTGAACCGGAGCGACAGGCGGTGGAACCCACCGCCATGGCGACGCTCGACTGCCGTTCCTCCCGTCCCGACCCCGGGCAGATGCTGGGCTGGCTGCCGCGACTGCGCCGCTATGCGCGGGTGCTGCGGCGCAACCGGGAGGACGCCGACGATCTGGTGCAGGACACGCTGGAGCGCGCCTGGTCACGCATGGGGTACTGGCAGGGCGTGGGCGACATGCGCACCTGGCTGTTCAGCATCATGCATAACCTGCACGTCGACGCGCTGCGGCGGGGGCGCCTGGATACCGTGGACCTGGACGGGCAGGCGCCCGAGGTCCCGGTTGCCGCTGCGCAGGCCGAGTGGCTGGCCCTGCGAGACCTGCAGCGCGCGCTGCTCGCCCTGCCAGCGGAGCAGCGCGAGGTGCTTCTCCTCGTGGCGCTGGACGGCATGGCCTATGCCGAAATCGCTCAGACGCTGGGGATTCCGGCGGGCACCGTCATGTCCCGTCTGTCGCGCGGCCGCGAGCGGCTGCGCCAGCTGATGTCGCACGAAGTCCGGCGGCCGAAATCCTAGGGGGACGGGGAATAGCGTGCCGCGACGGCCGTCCACTGGGGTGGGCCTCATCGGCCCGGTCCATGAACACCTTGCAGGAGTCCTCATGCGCTTTCTTGTCCCGACCTCCGCCGCTCTCGCCCTGCTGGGCCTTCCGTTGGCCAGCCAGGCGCTGGACGGCATCACCGACCCGAGGGGCGACTTCCTCGCCACCTTTGCCGGCAGCGTCGCGAGCGCCGACCTCGACGTGCTGAGCGCCAGCGTCTTCTACAACGCCTCCACCGACCTCTTCACACTGACCGCGACGATGGACGGCAACATCGGCAGCACGTCCACGGGCTTCTACGTCTGGGGCGTCAACCGCGGTGCGGGCACAACTGGCTTCATCAGTCTGGGCCTGGATGGTGTGCGCTTCGACCGCGTCGTCATCCTGCGCCCGGACGGCACGGGCACGGTGGCCGGCGCAGGCGCGCTGCCGGCCGGTTCGGTGACGATCAGCGGCCGGACGATCACCGGCGTGGTCAGCGGCAGCCTGCTGCCGAGCACCGGCTTCACGAACAAGCTGGACTACACCTTCAACCTCTGGCCGCGCGACGGTGCCTTTGCGGGCAACGCAGCCATCTCGGACTTCGCGCCGAACAACGCCAACTTCACGGCAACCGCGGTGCCGGAGCCCAGCACCGCGGTGCTGGGTGCACTGGGACTGGCCGGGCTGCTGGCCTGGCGCCGGCGTCAGTCGAATTCGTGAAGCAGCTTCAGGGTGTGGGCCTCGCCGAGGTTGAGCAGCTCGGCGATGTCGTGCAGATCGTCCGGTACGGCCGCGTCGTCCCAGCCCCGGGCCGTGTGCCGTGCCAGCCGCACGGCAAGCTGGACACAGCGCACCTGTGGGTCGCGGCCGTCTTTGTCGCTGGTGATACGGGTGAGCAGTTCCGGCAGATGCCAGCGCCGCATCAAGGCCTGCTCCAGGTCGGCCAGGGTGATGCCCAACACCTGGCGCTGCGCGACCGAACTGCGCAGCTGCCGGTCGGCCTCCTGCAGCTCGGCGATCTTCAGCGCCAGCTCGGGCGCGTGCACCCACAGCAGCATCTCGGCGAAGTC
>NZ_DASWYS010000357.1:0-1772 GCF_036404855.1 Roseateles sp. | reverse complement strand
GCCTGCGCCGCGCCGCGCTGGGCCTGATCAGCGCCTTCGAACAACTGGCCGCGGGCGGCTGGCTGAAGATCAGCCAGGACGGTCCGCTGACCCTGGACGGCCTGCTGCAACTGGCCGCCGGCACGTTCGCGGACGGCAAGATCCCGTCCGACACGCTGGCCGAGGTCCGCACCTTCATCTACGAGCGCTACCGCAACCAGCTCATCAACGACTTCGATCGCAATGCCGTCGAGGCCGTGATCGCGCTGACCCCGCCGCTGCATCAGGTCGCCGAGCGCGTGCGCGCCGCCGCGGCATTCGCGCAATTGCCCGAAGCCGCCAGCCTGGCCGCCGCCAACAAGCGCATCGGCAACCTGCTCAAGAAGGCTGAAGGCGAGATCGGCACGGTGAACGACGCGGCGCTGGTGGAACCGGCTGAAAAGGCCCTGGCCGCGGCCGTGGCCGCCCTGCGTCCGAAGGCCGAGGCGCAACTGGCCGCCGGCGACTTCACCGGCAGCCTGTCCACGCTGGCCCAGGCCCGCGAACCCGTGGACGCGTTCTTTGCCGACGTCATGGTCATGGCCGAAGACCCGGCCGTGCGCGCCAACCGGCTGGCCCTCCTGGCCCAGCTGCATGGCCTGATGAACCAGGTCGCTGACATCTCCAGGCTCGCCCAGTGAAGCTCATCATCCTCGACCGCGACGGCGTCATCAATCAGGACAGCGACGCCTTCGTCAAGACGCCCGACGAATGGATCGCGCTGCCGGGCAGCCTGCAGGCCATCGCGCGCCTCACGCAGGCCGGCTGGAAGGTGGTGGTTGCCACCAACCAGTCGGGGCTGGCGCGCGGGCTGTTCGACATGGACACGCTGACCGCCATCCACACCAAGATGCGGCGCGAGCTCGCCGCGGTGGGCGGCAGCGTCGACGCCATTTTCATGTGCCCGCACGGCCCCGACGACGACTGCACCTGCCGCAAGCCGCGTCCGGGCATGTTCGAGCAGATCGGGCACCGCTACGACGTCGACCTGGCCGGCGTGCCGGCCGTGGGCGATTCGCTGCGCGACCTGCAGGCCTCCTCGGCAGCGGGATGCTCGCCGTGGCTGGTCCTGACGGGCAATGGCGCCAAGACGCTGGCCAAGGGCGGCCTGCCCGACAACACGCGCGTCTGCGACGACCTGTCGGCCCTGGTCGACGCCCTGCTGCAGGACGCGTGACCCGATGGCCTGGCTTCGTTCGTTCCTGTACTTCGTGTTCCTGGCCGTCACGGTCATTCCGTATGCCTTCGCCTGTGTCCTGTGGGCGCCGCTGCCGCTGCACTGGCGCTACAAGCTGACGGTCGGCTGGCCCCGGCTGGCCATCTGGGGCGCCAAGGTGTTCTGCGGCATCCGCTGGCAGGTCAAGGGCTGGGAAAACCTGCCCGACGGCCCCGCGGTGCTGCTGTCCAAGCACCAATCGGCCTGGGAAACCCTGTTCTTCCCGGCCTACATGCCGCGCGAGGTGTGCTTCGTCTACAAGAAAGAACTGCACATGGTGCCGTTCTTCGGCTGGGGCCTGGCGCTCTTGCGCATGATCGCCATCGACCGCGCCAAGGGCCGCGACGCTTTTGAACAAGTGGTCAAGCAAGGCCAGACCCGCCTGAACGAAGGCCGCTGGCCGCTGCTGTTTCCCGAAGGCACGCGCGTGGCGCCCGGCAAGACTGGACGCTTCAAGATGGGTGGCGCGCTGCTGGCCTCGCGCACTGGCGCCGTGGTCATCCCGGTTGCGCATAACGCCGGCGAATGCTGGCGCCGC
>NZ_DASWYS010000356.1:0-6106 GCF_036404855.1 Roseateles sp. | reverse complement strand
GCACCCACAGCAACATCTCGGCGAAGTCGCGCAGGAGCGCGGCGCTGTGGATGATGGCGGCGTCAGGGTCGGCGCGGTGGGCCGCGAAGCCCAGCGCGTACCGGGAGGCCCGTTCGGCACGCTGCATCACGCGTGACAGGCCCAGCAGCGCCTCTTCGTGGTCGGCCAGCACAACCTCCAGCGCTGGCTGGGGGCCGAAGTCGCGGAAAAAGGGCGAAATGCCCGTCAGCACCAGGGCTGCGGTGACGGTCTCGGCATCGGCCCGGAGTCCGGCGCTTCGGCCGCGGCGCTGCTCGCTGGCATGCACCAGGACCTTCAGCGTCATCAGCGGGTCGGTCGCCATCATCTCGCCCAGGCTGTGGGCGTCGACATCGTCCTCCGTCGCGCGCATCTGCTCCAGTGCCTCGGCCGTCTCGGCCAGCACCGGGATTTCGGCCCGGGCAAAGGCGTCGACCCAGGCCTCAAGGCTGGGCAGCGGGGTGGTGATGCGCAGGCGTTCGGACATGATGCCCCCCGATGCTAGGACGATGAGGGGTCGCATGCTCGTCGCATGCGACCCCGTTTTCGGCCTCAGTTCACAGCCTGCGCACACCTTCCAGCTGGGCGGTCAGCCGGCCATCGGCGTACAGCGCCCCTTCCGGCGCGCCAGCTTCGGCGTAGAACTCCAGGTGGCTGCGGGCTCGGCGGCGCCGGTAGGCCGGTGAGAACACCAGCCGGATGGCGCGTGCTGCGCGCCTGACGCGGGCCCAGCGGCGGGCCCAGGCGGCGTGGGTTTCGGCGGCATCGGGGCCGCTCAGCTCGATCAATCTCATGAGGATCTCCTTGGGCAGCCGGCCCTCATGACATGGATCGACCATGGATGTGGGGCGGGCGGCGCAGTTGGTTCAGGGGCTGTCGTCGGGGGAGCGTTCGCGCAGCAGTCGCCGCAGGTCCAGGCGGGACTGCTGGCGCTGGGCGCGGGCGTCCTGCGGGCTCTGGTGCCGGCCGGCCTGGCGTTTCAAGGCTGGCGCGACGAGCGGATTGCGCGGCTTGCGCAGGTTCAGCTGCATGGGACGCGGGGAGGTGAACTGGGGCATGGAGTGCTCCGGTGGATGCCATGCATGGCACGGCGGGCAATGCAGCGGCTCGACCCGGATGGGTCGGCTTTTGCGCGAAAAGGTTGACGGGACCCGGGGCCTGCGCTCGAGACAGGCGGGCCGGGCAGTCAGGGGCTTGGGGTGTGCGACCTCGCCGCGATGCCTGGGGACTTCTGCACCGCAACTTGCGCAAATGATAAACAAACGTTGCCCTTGCGCAAGCGGTTTTTATCCAACACCCCTAACATGGGGCGTTGGCGCCGTCCCATGACGGATGCGCCTAAGGATCAGCGTTTCTTGGGCTTGAGCGGGGCGATACCGGCCTGGAGCCGACGCCATTCGTCCAGCTCGGCCTGCGGACTGGACCCGGCGGCCTTGGGTGCGGGCGCAGCTGGCGGCGGGTTGCTGGGGGTCAGTACCTCGCCCAGCAGGTCCAGCAGCCGCGTGCGGGCGCGCTGCGGATGCCGGCGGTAGTAAGTCAGGACCAGGCCGATGATGAAGCGCTCGTCATCGTCCTGCGGCAAGCTGGGCGACGTCTCTACCGCCATGGGTGCGGCGGTACTTGCCGTGGCAGGCGTTGCGGCAGGGCCCTGGGCGCCGTGCTCCAGGTCCATCCAGCCGGGCGGCTTGTGGCAGAGCTGCTCGAACTGGCGGGCCAGGCGTTCGCCGATCTGCCGGGAACGACCCTTGATCTGGCTCCAATAGCTGGGCTGGATCTGCAGTCTTTCGGCAAAGCGGCGTTCCAGGCCACGCAAGGTGGCCGCATCGGCATGTTTGACGGTGGCGCTGACGAACTCTTCGAACAGCCGCATCGCGTTGTCCAAACGGATCTGCGCGACGTCGCGGGGGGCGCTGGGCATGGGCGGCAATGATAAATGAGCCTTCACCAAGAAGGCTTCGCCCGTAGGAAGGCACCGACCGTGACGTGGTCGCATCGCTGATGGTCGCGCTCCGGGGCTGCGCTCATATTGGTCAGATCCCCAACCGATCAGGAGATCGACATGCCGAGCACCGACCGCACCCTTATCGCCATGGAAAGGAAGTTCTGGCAATCCATGGTCGACGAAGACACCGATACCGCCTTGGCCATGCTGAGCGAACCTTCGCTGATGGTCAGCGCCCACGGCGCCATGCAATTCAGCCACGATCAGTACCGGCAGATGGCCGAGCACGGCGACATGGTCATCAAGTCCTTCGAGTTCAGCGACATGCAAGTCATGTACCCCAGTGAGGACACGGCCGTGCTGACCTATCGCGTCAGGCAGGAGGTCGCCCACCGTGGCGACGGCGCCAAGCCCGTCGCGCAGGAGATGGCTGACTCCACCGTCTGGGTGCGCAAGGGCGATGAATGGCGCTGCGTGATGCACACCGAAACCGAATGCAATGAGGGCCAGGGCAAAAGTGCGGCGGCGAGGAAGACCGCCGCCGGCGAGCACTGAGAGCGTTCAGTCGCCTTCGTCACCCACCTTGTAGGCACCGATCAGTGACGCCTGCGTGCTGGGAGGCACCGCCTCGTAGTGCGACAGCAGCAGCGTGTAGCGACCCTCGCCGGCGGTCATCGCGTTGAGCCGCGACTGGTAGCTGGCCAGCTCTGCCAGCGGTGCCAGCCCCTGCACGACCAGGCTGCCGGGCACGGCGGCGCGCGTGCCATTGACCTGGCCGCGACGTGAGGCGAGGTCGCCGGTGATGTCGCCGATGCTGTGCTCCGGCGCGGTGATCTCGACTTGCACGATGGGCTCCAGCACCAGCGGCCGGGCCTCGCGAACGGCCGCGATCAGCGCCCGGCGGCCGGCGGTGACGAAGGCAATTTCCTTGCTGTCCACCGAGTGGTGCTTGCCGTCATAGACGACCACGCGAAGATCCACCAGCGGATAGCCCGCGACGACGCCGCTGGCCAGCGCCGATCGCACGCCCTTTTCGACGGCGGGCATGAATTGGCCCGGAATGGTGCCGCCCTTGACCGCGTCGATGAACTCGAAGCCCGCGCCCCGCTCCAGCGGCTCGATGCGCAGATAGACCTCGCCGAACTGGCCTGCCCCGCCGCTCTGCTTCTTGTGTCGGTAATGCCCCTCCGCCGGAGCCGCCACCGTCTCGCGGTAGGCGATGCGCGGCGGTTCGGTGACGACCTCGCCCTTGTAGAGCTCGCGCACGCGCTCCAGCAGCAGACGCAGGTGCAGCTCGCCCAGGCCGTAGACCAGCGTCTGATGGGTCTCCCCGACCTGCTCGATGCGCAGGCAGGGGTCTTCGTCCACCAGTCGCGCCAGCACTTCCCAGAGCTTCTGCTCGTCGCCACGCCGCGCCGGGCTGATGGCTAGGCCGTGCACGGGGGTCGGGAAGTCCAGGGCTTGAAGGAAGATGTGCTCGTCCTCCTGCGCGTCGTGCAGCACGGCGTCGAAGGCGATGTCGTCCACTTTGGCAACGGCGCACAGGTCGCCGGGCAGGGCCTCGTCGATGTCCACGTGCTTGGCGCCCTGCAGCATGAACAGGTGGCCGACGCGGATGGGCTTGCGCGCATGGCCGACGAAGAGCTGGCCCCCCTTGGCGACGCGGCCCTGGTGCACCCGCATGATGCCGAGCTTTCCCAGGTAGGGATCGGAGACGATCTTGAACACATGCGCCAGCACGTACCCGGCCGGGTCGGGCCGGGCGGGGTAGGGCGTGGGCACGGGGCCCTTGCCTTCCAGGAAGGGCGGCGGGTTGCCCTCGGCCGGGTTGGGGCACAGCCGCTCGATGACGTCCAGCAGCTCGGCGATGCCTGCGCCGGTTCGGGCCGAGCAGAAGCAGACTGGAATCAGATGCCCCTCTCGCAGCGCCTGCTCCAGGGGTGCATGCAGCTCACGCGGATCGACGTCCCCGTCGGTCAGGTAGCGGTCCACGAAGTCTGCGTCCACCTCCACCACCTGCTCCACCAGCGCACGGTGCGCGTCGGCCACGGACGAAAAATCGGCCTCTCCAGAGGCCGCGAAGAAGCAGTCGGCGACGCGCTTGGCGCCGTCGCTGGGCAGATTGAGCGGCAGGCACTCCTTGCCGAAGACCTCGCGGATCTGCGCAAGCAGGTGGGGCAGATCGACGTCTGGGCAGTCGATCTTGTTGACGACAATGAGGCGTGCCAGCCCGCGCTCGCCAGCGGCGTTGAGCAGGCGCTGCGCCATCAGCTCGATGCCGTTGAGCGCATTGACGACGACGAGGGCCGTGTCCGCCGCTTCCAGCGCCGGGAGGGCCTGGCCGACGAAGTCCGGCGCACCGGGCGTGTCGATGGCATGCACCCGGATGCCACCATGCGTGAAGTGGGCGAGGCTGGACTGCAGCGAGTGCCCAAGGCGTTTCTCCAGCGGATCGTGGTCGCTGACCGTACTGCCGCGCTCGATGCTGCCCGCCTGCGGGATGGCACCTGCATGCGCCAAAAGCGCATCCAGCAACAGCGTCTTGCCGGCCGCAGCCGGCCCGACCAGCGCGACCGTGCGGATCGCGCTCACTCGTGAATCCAGGCTTGAAGCGCTCATCGGACCTCCTCGGTGGCGTTGCCAGCGTAGAAGAACCCGGGCCGCCCGGCAAGGGCAGAATCATTCGAATGCACCTCCGATTCACCACCTTCGCCCTCGCCCTCTCCCTCGTGTCGGGGACCACCACGGGCCAAGCCCAGACCAGCCCGGCCGACGAGCTCAAAGCCATGCTGGCCGAGGTCAGCCCGGCGCGCATCGAGGCCCGCATTCGCAAGCTGGTGAGCTTCGGCACCCGGCACACGCTGTCGGACATCGGCTCCGACACCCGCGGCATCGGCGCCGCGCGGCGCTGGATCACGGCCGAGCTCTCGGCGTGCGCGAAGGCCGCCGGTGGGCGGCTGCAGGTGGAGGAGCAGAGCTTCATCGAGCCGGCCGGCAATCGCGTCAACCAGCCGACCGAGCTGGTCAACGTCGTCGCGACCTTGCCTGGGCGCGGCGCCTCCAAGGGCCGCACGCTGGTCGTCAGTGGCCACTACGACTCGCGCAACAGTGACGTGATGGACCCGCTCGGGGAGTCCCCGGGTGCCAACGACGACGCCTCGGGCACCGCCGCCGTCATGGAGCTGGCCTGTGTGATGGCCCGGCGCCAGTTCGACGCGACCCTGGTCTTCATGGCCGTGCCCGGCGAGGAGCAGGGGCTGCTGGGTGCCGCCCAATGGGCGCGCGAGGCGCGTGCTGCTGGCACCAATGTCGAGGCCATGATCACCAACGACATCATCGGCAGCTCGCGTGGCGATGCTGGCCAGGTTGATCCGAAGCGGCTGCGCCTGTTCGCCGACGGCCTGGACCCGCTGGTGCGCCTGCTGATGGCCGCCCACGCCAATCGCCCGGCCAGCGAAGCCGACGCCCGCGCCATTGCGTCGATGCAGGCCGAGTTGCTGCCGCTGCTCCAGGCCGGTGGCAACGAGGATCTTCCCACGCACCAACTGGGGCGCCACATCAAGGCCGCGGCCGAGGCCGCCATGCCAGGCTTCACGGTGCAGCTCATCCAGCGCCGTGACCGTTACTTGCGCGGCGGCGACCACATCCCCTTCCTGGAGCGTGGGTACGCGGCCGTGCGCATCACCGAGCCCTTCGAGAACTTCGCACACCAGCACCAGAACCCGCGCACAGAGAATGGCGTGGTTTACGGCGACCTGCCTGAATTCGTTGACTTCGCCTACGTGGGCGACGTGACCCGGGCCAACCTGGCCGGCCTGGCCACGCTGGCCTGGGCACCCGCACCGCTCAAGGGCGTGCGATTGGACGCGCGCGAGCTGACCAATGACTCCACGCTGGAGTGGCAGGCCAGCGACGATCCCGAGGTGGCCGGCTATCGCATCGTCTGGCGTGAGACCGACTCGGCCGCCTGGCAGCAGTCGAGAGACGTCGGCAGCCTCACGCGGGTGACGCTGCCGGTGTCCAAGGACAACGTGGTGTTCGGCGTGCAGGCGGTGTCCAAGAAGGGCTTCGCCAGCCTGGCGAGCTATCCGCTGCCACGCCGCTGACGGGACTGAGCGTCAGTCGCGGCCGTGCCCATGGCCGCGG
>NZ_DASWYS010000355.1:0-12788 GCF_036404855.1 Roseateles sp. | reverse complement strand
GCCACGCGTGCTGCCTGGGCGCAGCGCCAGACCGACGCCAAGTTCATCCGTCCGGGCAAGGCCGAGTTCGCTGCCGTGCCCGCCGAATCCGTCGACTACGCCGTCATGGAGCGCTGCGCCGGGGGCGACATCCCGCTGCGCATGGTGCCGCTGGATGCCGGCTGGAACGACCTCGGGGCCTGGGAAGCCGTCTGGCAGGTGGCCGACAAGGATGAGCACGGCAACACGTTCGTCGGCGATGCGCTGATCGCCGACAGCCAGAACACCCTGGTGCATGCCACCAGCCGCCTGGTAGGCGTCGTGGGACTGAAGGATGTCGTCATCGTCGAGACGGCCGACGCCGTGCTGGTGAGCGACCGCGCACGCAGCCAGGAGGTCAAGCAGATCGTCAACCGCCTGGGTGCCCAGCACCGTGGCGAGCACTCTCTGCATCGCAAGGTGCACCGTCCCTGGGGCTGGTACGACAGCATCGACTCGGGCGAGCGCTTCCAGGTCAAGCGCATCATGGTCAAGCCGGGCGCGTCCCTGAGCCTGCAGATGCACCATCACCGCGCGGAACACTGGATCGTCGTCAGCGGCACGGCCGAGATCGTCAACGGCGACAAGACCATCATGCTGACCGAGAACCAGTCCACCTACATCCCCCTCGGCCAGATCCACCGCCTGGCCAATCCGGGCAAGGTGCCGCTGGAGATCATCGAGGTGCAGTCCGGCTCCTACCTCGGCGAGGACGACATCGTCCGCTTCGAAGACACCTACGGCAGAACATGAGCATCCTTGTCACCGGCGGCGCCGGCTTCATCGGCAGCAACTTCGTGCTGGATTGGCTGCGCCAGTCCGACGAACCCGTCGTCAATCTCGACGCGCTGACCTATGCCGGCAACCCGGAGAACCTGGCGGCCCTCAACGGCGACACACGCCATGTCTTCGTCAAGGGCGACATCTGCGACCGCGCGTTGGTCGATCAACTGCTGGCTGCTCACAGGCCGCGCGCCATCGTGCACTTCGCCGCCGAGAGCCACGTGGACCGGTCCATTCACGGCCCCGGCGCCTTCGTGAAGACGAATGTGGAAGGCACGTTCACGCTGCTGGAGGCGGCCCGCGCCTACTGGAACGGGCTGGAAGCCGATGCCAAACAGGCCTTCCGCTTCCATCACGTCTCGACCGACGAGGTCTACGGCTCGCTCAAACCCAGCGACCCGCCCTTCGCCGAGACCAACCCTTACGAGCCCAACAGCCCCTACTCGGCCAGCAAAGCGGCCAGCGACCACCTCGTGCGCGCCTGGCATCACACCTACGGCCTGCCCGTCGTCACGACCAACTGCTCGAACAACTACGGCCCCTACCACTTCCCCGAGAAGCTGATCCCGCTGATGATCGTCAACGCGCTGGCGGGCAAGCCGCTGCCGGTCTACGGCGACGGACAGCAGATCCGTGACTGGCTCTACGTCACCGACCACTGCAGCGGCATTCGCGCCGTGCTGGCCGACGGTACGCCGGGCGAGACCTACAACATCGGTGGCTGGAACGAACAGGCCAACATCGACATCGTCAAGACGGTCTGCGCGCTGCTGGACGAACTCAAGCCCTCGGCCGACGGCCCCTATGCACGCCTCATCACCTACGTGCAGGACCGCCCCGGCCACGACCGTCGCTACGCCATCGACGCCCGCAAGATCGAGCGCGAGCTGGGCTGGCGCCCCGCCGAGACCTTCGAGACCGGCATCCGCAAGACCGTGCAGTGGTACCTGGACCATCCTGACTGGGTCGCCCGCGTGCAGAGCGGCGCCTACCGGGACTGGGTCAGCCAACATTACGGTTCATGAGAATCCTATTGCTCGGCAAGGGCGGCCAGGTCGGCTGGGAGCTGCAGCGCTCGCTGGCCGTGGCCGGTGAAGTCGTCGCACTGGACTTCGATGACGGCGCCGACTTTACCCAGCCAGACGCCCTGCTGGCCAAGGTCCAGGCCGTCGCGCCGCAGGTCATCGTCAATGCGGCAGCCCATACGGCCGTCGACAAGGCCGAAAGCGAGCCCGAACTTGCCCGCCAGATCAATGCGAAGGCACCGGCGCTGCTGGCCATCGAGGCCAAGCGCACCGGCGCCCTGCTGGTGCACTACTCCACCGACTATGTCTTCGACGGCAGCGGCAGTCATGCCCGCAACGAGGAAGCTGCCATCGGCCCGCTGAGTGTCTACGGTGCCACCAAGGCCGAGGGCGAGGACGCCATCCGCGCCAGCGGCTGCCAGCACCTCATCCTGCGCACCAGCTGGGTGTTTGCGGCACGCGGCGGCAACTTCGCCAAGACCATGCTGCGCCTCGGCCAGGAACGCGACCAGCTCAAGGTCATCGCCGACCAGATCGGCGCGCCGACGGGGGCCGACCTGCTGGCTGATCTGACCGTGCCCATGCTGCGCGCCGCGCGCGTGAACCCCGCCCTGATCGGCACCTATCACGCCGTGGCCGGCGGCGCGACAAGCTGGCATGAGTACGCACGATTCGTCATCGAGTTCGCTCGCGCCCGCGGCGTGAACATCCGGGTCGCGCCGGACCAGATCCTTGCCATCCCGACCAGCGACTACCCGACGCCCGCCAGGCGCCCACTGAACTCGCGCCTGGCCACGGACAAGCTTCAGCAGCGCTTCGGCCTTCACCTGCCGCCCTGGCAACAAGGGGTCGAGCGCATGTTGAATGAGATTCTTTGAGCGACATCCTGCCGGAGACCCGCGCATGAGCACCCACAAGACCCGCAAGGGCATCATCCTGGCCGGTGGCTCAGGCACGCGCCTGCACCCGGCCACGCTGGCCGTCAGCAAGCAGTTGCTGCCGGTTTACGACAAGCCCATGGTCTATTACCCGCTGAGCACGCTGATGCTCGCGGGCATACGTGACATCTTGCTGATCAGCACGCCGCAGGACACGCCGCGCTTCGAGGCTCTGCTGGGCGATGGCTCCCGTTGGGGCCTGAACATCAGCTATTGCGTGCAGCCCAGCCCTGACGGCCTGGCCCAGGCCTTCATCCTCGGCCGCGACTTCGTCGGCGGCCACCCCAGTGCCCTGGTGCTGGGCGACAACATTTTCTACGGCCATGACTTCGCAGGCCTGCTGGACCACGCCACGGCACGCGACACCGGCGCCAGCGTCTTCGCCTATCACGTGACGGATCCCGAGCGCTACGGCGTCGTCGAGTTCGACGCCACACGACGCGCTCAGTCGATCGAAGAGAAGCCGAAAGCCCCCAAGAGCAACTACGCGGTCACGGGCCTCTACTTCTACGACGAGCAGGTCTGCGACATTGCCGCAGGCATCAAGCCCAGCGCACGCGGCGAGCTCGAGATCACCGACGTCAACGCCCACTACCTGCGCCAAGGCCAGCTCAACGTCGAAATCATGGGCCGGGGCTACGCCTGGCTTGACACCGGCACCCACGACAGCCTGATGGAAGCTGGTCAGTTCATCGCCACGCTCGAGAAGCGCCAGGGCCTGAAGGTCGCCTGCCCGGAGGAAATCGCCTACCGAGCCGGCTGGATCGATGCCGGCCAGCTGGAGGCACTGGCCCGGCCCTTGGCCAAGAACGGCTATGGGCAGTACCTGCTCAGGCTGCTGACCGAACGCGTTTTCTGAAGAAATGATCACCCCCTTGCTCACTTCGTTCTCTGCCGCCCGTAACGGCACCCAGGGCCCTGCGGGCGGCCGGTCAGGCCGTTGATGAAGGCCATTCCCACCGCGCTGCCCGAAGTCCTGCTGATCGAGCCCAAGGTCTTCGGCGACTCGCGCGGCTTCTTCATGGAGAGCTGGAACGAGGCACGCTTCAACGAGCTGCTCGGCTGCGAAGTGCACTTCGTGCAGGACAACCATTCGCGTTCTTCGCGCGGCGTGCTGCGCGGCCTGCACTACCAGCTCGACCCGCAGCCCCAAGGCAAGCTGGTGCGCTGCGTCAATGGCGCGGTGTTCGACGTCGCTGTCGATCTGCGCCGCTCCAGTCCCAACTTCGGTCGCTGGGTCGGGCACGAGCTTTCGGCTGACAACCAGCGCCAGATGTGGATCCCGCCGGGCTTCGCGCACGGTTTCTTGGTGTTGAGCGAGACGGCGGACTTTCTCTACAAGACCAGCGGCCGCTATGCGCCTGAATGCGAAGGCGCCGTGCGCTGGAACGATCCGGCCGTGGGCATCGCCTGGCCGCTTGAGGGCATCACACCGATACTGTCTGCCAAAGACGAGGCAGCGCCCCTGCTGGCCGGCGCCAAGACCTTCGACTGAGGCTCCAGGCCCTCGTCAACCACGGCCAATGCCGCTGTAGGCGATGCCCAGCGTCTTCATCAGCTTGGGGTCGTAGAGATTGCGCCCATCCAGGACGACCGGCGACTTCATCGAAGCCTTGATCGCGTCGAAGTCCGGAGTGCGGAACTCCTTCCACTCGGTCAACACCAGCAGCGCGTCGGCCCCCTCGATCGCGGCCTCGGCGCGCTTGACCAAGCGCACATCGTCGCGCGGTCCGAGCATGCGCGCCGCCTCGGGCATGGATACCGGGTCATAGGCCAGCACCGTTGCACCGCGCCGGGTCAACTCGTCGAGCACGACGAGGGACGGTGCCTCACGCATGTCGTCGGTGTCGGGCTTGAAGGCCAGCCCCCAGACGGCAAAGCGGCGTCCCGTCAGGTCCTCGCCAAAACGCTCCACCACCTTGTCGACCAGCACGCGCTTCTGACGCTCGTTGGCGGCCTCCACGGCCGTCAACACCTTCAGCGGCAGCCCCAGGTCGGCGGCCGTCTTCACCAGCGCCTTGACGTCCTTCGGGAAGCAGGAGCCGCCATAGCCGGCGCCGGCGTAGAGGAACTGGTAGCCGATGCGCGGATCGGAGCCGATACCGCGGCGCACCAGCTCGATGTCCGCACCCACCTTCTCCGCCAGCAGGGCCAGCTCGTTCATGAAGCTGATGCGCGTGGCCAGCATCGCGTTGGCGGCGTACTTCGTGAACTCGGCGCTGCGCACGTCCATGACTAGCATGCGGTCCTGGGCACGATTGAAGGGCGAGTAGATGGCACGCATCAGCAGCGTGGCCTGCTCGTCGTCCGAGCCGACGATGATGCGGTCCGGTTTCATGAAATCCTCGACCGCGGCGCCCTCCTTCAAGAACTCCGGGTTCGAGACCACCGCGAACGGCATGTCGCCGCGCCCGCGCGCGTCCAGCTCCTCCTGGATCGCCGCGCGCACCCGGTCCGCCGTGCCGACGGGTACCGTGCTCTTGTCGACGACAACCTTGTAGTCCGTCATGCGCCGGCCAATCGCCCGGGCCGCCGCGACGACGTACTGCAGGTCCGCCGAGCCGTCCTCGTCGGGTGGTGTGCCGACGCCGACGAAGAGCAGCGTGCCATGCTGCACGGCATGATCCACGTCCGTGGTGAACTGCAGGCGGCCAGCCGCGACGTTGCGACGCACCACCTCCTTCAAGCCCGGCTCGTGGATCGGGATCTCGCCCTCGTTCAGGATGCGGATCTTCTCGGGATCCACGTCCAGGCAGACGACGTGGTTGCCCATCTCGGCCAGGCACGCGCCGGTAACCAGACCCACGTAACCGGTGCCGATGGCGGTGACTTTCATGCCGTGTCTCGTTCAGTGAGGTAACGGCTTTTTAATGACCGCACATGACAGGCGCGTTGAAGCCGGGGACGGCCGCCAGCTTCAAAAAAAAGTCATGAAAAAGCCGCCCGCGGCCGGTACCGGGGCGGCTCTTGTCGACAGCTCGTTCGGCTGCGGTTCTGGTCAGACCTTGTAGTAGTCCCGATACCAGGCCACGAAGCGCTGGACGCCCTCAGGCACCGGCATCGCCGGGCGGAAACCCGTCCACTCGGCAAGCTCCTCCACGTCGGCGTGCGTGGCCGGCACGTCGCCATCCTGCATGGGCATGAAGTTCTTCACGGCCTCGCGGCCCACGGCCTGCTCGATGGCATCGATGAAGCTCATCAGCTGGATGGGCGCGTGGTTGCCGATGTTGAAGACCCTATAGGGCGCGCTCGACCGGGCGGGGTCGGCCTGGGCAGGGTCGTAGCCGGGGTCGGCCGTCGCGGTGCGGTCCAGAACGCGCACCACGCCTTCGGCGATGTCGTCGATGTAGGTGAAGTCGCGAATCATCTGCCCGTGGTTGAACACATTGATGGGCCGCCCTTCGATGATGGCCTTGGTGAACAGGAACAGGGCCATGTCCGGCCGGCCCCAAGGGCCATAAACGGTGAAGAAGCGCAGGCCCGTCGTCGGCAGGCCGAACAGGTGCGAATACGTGTGGGCCATCAGCTCGTTGGCCTTCTTCGTCGCGGCGTAGAGGCTGATGGGGTGATCGACGCTGTGATGCTCGGAGAACGGCATCAGCGTGTTGCCGCCATAGACGCTGGAGCTCGATGCGTAGGCCAGGTGCTGCACGCCGTTGTGCCGGCAGCCTTCCAGGATGTTGGTGAAGCCGACGATGTTGCTGTCGATATAGGCGTGCGGGTTCTCGATGGAATAGCGCACCCCGGCCTGGGCGGCCAGGTGGACAACACGGTCGAAGCGCTGTTCGGCGAACAGCCTGGCCATGCCGTCACGGTCGGCCACGTCCATGTGCACAAAGCTGAAGCCCGGGTTGGGCGTCAGACGAGCCAGGCGATCATGCTTGAGTTGCGGGCTGTAATAGTCATTCAGGTTGTCCAGGCCCACGACCTGGTCGCCCCGGGCCAGCAGGATCTGGCTGACGTGCATGCCGATGAAGCCGGCGGCGCCGGTGACGAGAATTTTCAAGCGATCCACCCAGGAAGAAAGAGGAACAGGACAAGGCCGGCCGATATTCTGGCTCAGCGGCCCGCCGGGATCAGCCCCTGGCGCCACCCGAATGCGCGATGGCGTGCAGCTCGTGGTGCAGGACCCAGGCCTGCCCCCCGAATGAGCCTCGCGGCAACAAGATCCCCCTCCTAGAATCCCGCCCCAACTTGAGCCCAGGCCCCTCGCCATGTCCAAACCCTGCATCCACCTGATTGCCGGCGCGCGTCCGAACTTCATGAAGATTGCGCCCATCGTGCGGGCCTTGCGCAGCAACGGCCGCCTGGACTGGAAGATCGTGCACACCGGCCAGCACTACGACCGGGACATGAACGACGTCTTCTTCGAAGAGCTGGGCATTCCCGCGCCGGACGTGCGGCTGGGCTGCGGCGGTGGCAGCCATGCCGAGCAGACGGGCAAGATCATGCTGGCCTATGAACAGCTGATCGCCGCCGAGAAGCCGCAGGCCTGCCTCGTGGTCGGCGACGTCAATTCCACCCTCGCCTGCTCCATCGTCGCCAAGAAGGCCGGCGTGCCCGTCATCCATGTGGAGGCTGGCCTGCGCAGCGGCGACATGGCCATGCCAGAGGAAATCAACCGCCTCGTGACCGATGCCATCACGGACTGGTTCTTCGTCACCGAACCCAGTGGTTACAACCACCTCCAGCGTGAGGGCAAGGACATGAGCAAGGTCTGGGACGTCGGCCACGTCATGGTGGACAACGTGCTCTATCAGGCCGACAAGCTCGCGACCCAGGACACCTCCGGCCTGGAGAGCGACGCCTTCAAGCGCCAGCACTCCCGTTATGCGGTCGTCACGCTGCACCGCCCGAGCAACGTCGACAGCGCCGAGGCACTCGAGAAGGTGGCGACCGTGCTGCGCCGCGTCGGCCAGGAACTGCCGCTGGTCTTCCCGGTGCACCCGCGCACGCGCGCCAACATCGAGAAGTTCGACATCGACCTCGGACCCAACGTGACTTTGATGGGCCCGCAGGCCTACATGAGCTTCCTGCATCTGTGGAAGGACGCCGTCGTCGTGCTGACCGACAGCGGCGGCCTGCAGGAGGAAACCACGGCCCTGGGCGTGCCCTGCGTCACGATCCGCGAAAACACCGAGCGTCCCGTCACCGTGGACGAAGGCAGCAACGTGCTCGCCGGCACCGATCCCGACAACGTGATCCACCACGCTCTGCAGGCCATCGCCGGCAACGGCAAGAAGGGCCGCCGTCCCGCTCTGTGGGATGGCAAATCGGCCGAGCGCATCGTGGCGGTGCTGGTGGAAAAGCTGGACGCCTAACCAGGCCAGACACCGGCGTCCTTCGACGCTTCACCGCAAGACAGCCGGATGTCAGCAGGGGTCAGGTGTGGATTCGGTCACCCGATCACCGATGGTTACCCTCCAGCGCGCCCCATTTCCAGTGGAGTTGAACAAAAATGGCCGCAACGACCTGCGTCAGCTTTTTCGCGCAGATCGCTCTGGAGTTCCGAGAATGCTGGCCGTTCGCCTAATCCCCCTGTCTTGCTGCGTGCTTGCCGCGGCGCTGTCGCTCACCGCCTGCCAACAGCCCCAGCAGCGCGGCACGGCCGACATCGAGGAGCAGCTGCGCCGCGAGCCCTCGTCCGCCGGCGCCGCGACCTGCACCACCTTGCCGGCCGACTGGCTGTCGAACATGCCGACGCACCAGCGGCTCATCGAGCCGGACGATTGCAGCGTACTTTCCAGCACGCCGCTGTTCTCCTGGGCGGAAGCCCGTGACCGCCTTTCCAGCGCCACATACGGCCTGAGTGTGCGCCGCGCCGGCGGCAGCATCGTGTACAGCCTCTCCGGCATCGCCGAGCCCCGGCTGCGCATCACTCAGCAACTGGCAGCCGGCGACTACGAGTGGGCGGTCAATTACATCAACACCAAGGGCGCCCTGGTCACCACCAGTTGGCGCCGCTTCACGATCGCAGCCGTCGCGGCACGTGCCACCGTGTCCGCCCTGTCCGCCACGGCGAGTACCGAGACCACCGCCGCACTCACGATGAGCGAGATGCCAGACGGCGCCACCATCGCTACCCAGGTGATCGCGCGCGCGCGTCCGCGCATGCTGGCGTCCGGCGCCAGCTACTCCTCCTTGCGCAGCACGGCCCTGCTGGCGGAGAACCTTCCCGCCCTGGCCCTGGTCCGCGGCCGGGCCAACTGGGCCCTCACCCAGGCCATCCCCGCCAACCCCGATGGCAGCGGCTCGACCGTGGGCACAGCGAACCTGGCCCAGGTCCAAGCCACTCGCAATCTCGTGCAGACCACGCGTGGCGAGCGCTTCAACATCGAGAACCTGGCACTGGTAGGCCGTCTTGATGGCAATGCCACCATGCTCGCGCAGGCCAAGGCCCGCGTGCTGAACCTCGCGGGCTGGAATCCGACCGGCCAGACGAGCGAAACGAATTCAGACCAGTCCAACCGTGAGATCTACCTGGTGCTGGCGGAAGGCCTGGACCTGTTCTGGAACGACTTCACGGCCGCTGAGCGAACCCGCATCGTGACCGCCCTGCGCACCCGGGTGCTGCAGACGACGGCATCGCTGCAACTGCTCAACAAGGAACCGTTCGACTCGCACGGCCAGACCAACCTGCGCTACGTCACCCAGACCCTGATGCTGGTGATCGGCGCCGCGGACTTCCCCGAGGCGCCCAGCATGCTGGCGCGTTACTGGGATCTCAGCCTCTACAACCTCGAAATCTGGGGCGCCGATGGCAGCTTCGGCAATGGCATCGCCTACGCCTGGTACAACTTCACCGGCACGGTGCCCTACGCCGCCGCGGTACGCGTCATTTCCGGCGTGAACCTCTACCAGCTGGCGACGTTCAAGCGGGCCGGCGAGCAGCTCATGGCGTTCACGGCACCGGCCTGGCTCCAACCCAGCGCCTTCGGCGACGAGATGGAGACGCGAGACCTGTACAACGTCTACAGCCCGGCGTACATGCGCATGCATGCACGTCAGTCCCGCGATCCTCGCGACAGCTGGTACCTGCAGGCGCGTGCCGCCAACATGACCAAGCCGGATGACGCCAGTGTCTGGGACCTGCTGCTGCTGGGTGCCGACGCGCGGGCTCTGCCCGCTCCCGTGGCGCCGACGGCCAACGACTGGTTCTCGACGGACACCGGCCTGGCTGCCATGCACACCGACATCAGGCGAAGCGACCGCACCTCGGTGTTCTTCCGCTCCAGCCGCTTCGGTGCGTACAACCACTCGCACGCCGACCAGAACTCGGTGGCCTATGTCTCGCAAGGCCTGCCGCTGCTCATCAATGCAGGCTACTACCCGTACTACAACAGCCCGCACCACAAGAGCACTCGCGCCACACGCTACGCCAACTCGCTCACCTACGACGGCGGTTTCGGCCAGAGCGAGAGTTCGGCCGGCGCGGCCAAACCCACGGACCCCTTCCACAGCATGGACTCCAGTGGCTCGCTGATCCTCGCAAAGACGCAGGGCACGTACGCCGCTGTCACGGGCGACGCCACGCTCGCCTATCGCGGCGTGCATCCGACCTATGGCACCTGGGTGCCCGCGCTGACCAATGCCGTGCGCAGCGTCGTGGTGGACAAGGCCAACGGAGTCACCCTGGTCTACGACTGGGCCACCAGCGCGACGGCTCGCCAGTGGGAGCTGAACTTCCACTCGCCCAACGCCTTCGTGGCCGATGCCGCCAACGTGCGCGCGGTCAATGGGGCGGCATCGGTCTGCCTGGACCGATACGGCCCCACGACCTCGTTCAGCCAGACCACCGCCTGGGATGTTGCACCCGAGACGGCTCAGCCGGCCCAGTCGCATGGCCGCTTCACGGTCCTGGCACGCACCGCAGAGTTCGCCCATCTCACCGTGCTGCGAGACAGCTGCCGCAACGTGCCAGTCCAGGTTCAGCGCGCAGGCACGCAGGTGGTCGTCAGCGTGGCTGGCGGCAAGGCCGTCCAGTTCGACAAGCGCCTGGTCGCGCTGCCGCAATAGGCGCGTCAGCCAAGAGGGGAGACGGGCCTCATCAGCCCGTCTCGAGCTGCACGAAGGTGAAGCCCCCATAGGCGCTTCGCGCCGTCTCATGCACAGGCAGGTGCGCCAGCATCGTGTACAGGAAGGCCGGATCGGCGTAGATCACCCAGATCTTGCGCGGATGCTGTCGAAGCGACTCCGCCAAGTGTTCACTGAAGCCGCGCATCACGTCGGCCGCGAACGGGTTGTACAGGAAGAATACGCAGTCGCTGGGACCGAACTCGGCCTGCGTCACGTCGGCACACTCCACACGCACCTGACTGCCTGCCGGCAGCCGTTCGCGCACCAGCGCCAGATTGCGCTCGGCCGCCTCCACGAGTTCCGGCGCGAAGTCCAGTCCGCGCACGTTCCGGAACCCCTCCAGCGCGGCGGTGATCACCACCTTGCCCTTGCCACAACCTATGTCGTTGAATCGCAGCTCGCGTGGTGCCGGGCAGCGCTTGAAGGCATGACGCAGGGCCCGGGCGCGCGTCATCACATAAGGCTTGGCATCTCCCTGCTTGTCGGGGCTCAGCACCTGCAGTTGGCTTTGCGGCACCGCCGCGGTCGTGTCCGTCCCGAGCCTCAGGTCGAAGAGCGCATCCTCGGCCATGCTCAACAGCGTCTGTGCGCTGCGACGTGCCCCGAGGCGGGTGGCGCTCACCCAAATCCGACGCAGAAGCGTCGTCATGCGGCGGGGAACTCGTGCACGACCGCGGGCAGCTTGCCGGCCGCCGTACGTTCGATGCGGTCGACGCACCGGATCTCGATGTCGATGTCTGGCCCTGTGTAGCGGCGGGCCACGGCCTCGACGTCACCCGTGGAAATGCTCCAGCCCTGCTGGAACTGCAGCAACAGCTCGGCGTGGCCCGGCTTGTTCTGGCGCCATTGGCCTGCCACCAGTCCGGGCAGGTTGTCGAACACATTGGCCGGCATGAAGACGCGATGGCCATCGAACCCGTACAGCACATCCTGGCCACGGCCCAGCACTGCACGCACGCGCGGGAAGGCACGGCCGCACGGGCAAGTGCCGCAAGTCTCGGGCTCCATGAGCACCCGGTCGTTGAGTCGGTAGCGCAGCAAGGGCATGGCTCGATTGTCGAACCCCGTGCCGATCAGGTCCTGTCCCTCCTCGGCCCCCTGCCACTCCACATAGCCATAGTCGCTGAGCAGGTGATAGTTGCCCTCCTCGCAGGTGCCGATGGCCGCCACCCGCTCGAAGGCGCCGTACCAGTCGAACACGCGGCAGCCGAACACGCGCTCCAGCAGCTGGCGCTGGGCCGGCAGCAAGGTCTCCGACGAAGTCACGATGGCCTTCAGCCTGCGCGGGCTGCCCGAGCCCTGGCCATAGCGGCGGCCTTGCGCGGCCAGCACGGCCGCGATGAACGCCATGGCCGAAGGGTAGGCCTGGATGGCCACGGGATCGAAGCGCTCCAGCGCCTCGACGTACTCGTCCACCCGCGCCGGCGTCAGGTGGTAGCTCGACAGCATCAGCAATCGGTCCGCGCGGTTCAGGCGCCAGAACGTGCCCTGCTGCTGGTCGGCCGGCACGATCTTGTCGCCGCGCAGCCAGGCGCGCCGATCGCCGGGTTGGACGCCCGCCCACTGCAACTGCCGCCAGATGAAGGCGTTCTCGCGCACGATGGAGTGCAGGTCGCGCCACCCTGCCAGATGGCTGCCCGTGGTGCCGCTGCTGGTGCTGCGGAATCGCGGACCGATACGTGCGTCGGAACACAAAGCCTCGCCGGCGGCCTGGACCTGGGTCTTCTCCAGGATGGGCAGCGAAGCCATCTGCCGCAGCGATGTGAAATCGCGCGGCTCGAAGCCCAAACGGGAGAACAGTGCCCGGTAATACGGCACTTCGCTGCCGGCCTGCACGAGCCGCTCCCGCAGGCGCGCCACCTGCCAGGCCTCCAGCTGCTGGGCATCCATGCGCTCCGTGCGCGACAGATCCATCAGCTCATCCTGCATGCCGCGGCCCTCGCGCAGC
>NZ_DASWYS010000354.1:0-47559 GCF_036404855.1 Roseateles sp. | reverse complement strand
CTCTGGCGGTTGTACTCGGCGATCTCCAGCGGATCGAAGCCGCGGTGCGGGAAGGCCTCGATCAGCTTGGCCACGCCCATCTGCACCAGATGCAGGGCCGTCGACTCCAGCGGCTCGACGAAGCCGGCCGACATGCCGATGGCCACGACGTTGCGTGTCCATGCCTCCTTGCGCATGCCGGTCCTGAAGCGGATCAGCCTCGGGTCGGCGAGGGTAGGCGCGTCGAGGTTTCGGAGCAGCACGTCCGCGGCCTCGTCGTCGCTCATGTGACGGCTCGAATAGACATGACCGTTGCCGACCCGATGCTGAAGCGGGATGCGCCACTGCCAGCCGGCGCTGTGAGCCGTGGCGCGCGTGTAGGGCAACAGCGGTTTCGTGCTCTCGGTGGGCACAGCCCAGGCGCGGTCGCAGGGCAGCCAGTGGCTCCAGTCCTCGAAGCCGACGCCCAGCGCCTTGTCGGTCAGCAGGCCGGCGAAGCCCGTGCAATCGAGGAAGAGATCGCCCTCCACCAGGTCGCCGCTTTGCAGTTGCACCGCGCGCACATGGCCCTGCGTCGGCCCAGGCTCCTCGTTGAGCAGCACGCGCACGACCTTGCCTTCCGTGCGGCGCACGCCACGCTGCTCGCTCAATGCACGCAGGTGCCGGGCGTAGAGGGACGCATCGAAGTGGTAGGCATAGCCCAGGTCTGCCATCGGCGAGTTCTGCATCTCCGGCCGCGGCAGCATGAAACGGTTGGCTTTGGCAGCCATGCAGGAGATGACGTAGGCATCGATCGGCTGCGCACGACCCAGGGCACGCAGGCGCAGCCAGTACTGGGTGAAGTCCAGCGGCCACAGCGCCTCCTTGCCGACCCGACCGAAGCCATGGAAATAGCGCTCGCCCTGGCGGCCCCAGTTGACGAACTCGATGCCGAGCTTGAACGTGCCCTGCGTGGCCCTTAGGAAACTGGCCTCGTCGATTCTGGCCAGGCCGTTGAACATTCGGATCAGCGGGATGGTCGCCTCGCCGACACCGATGATGCCGATCTCCTCGGATTCGACGAGGCGGATTTCGTAGGGCGGCTTCAGCACCGCACTCAACGCCGCGGCCGACATCCAGCCCGCCGCACCCCCGCCCACAATCACCACCTTGCGCAGCGGCTTGCCCCAGTTCTCCATGCGGTGTCCCCGTGCTTCTTTGTTCGCGGTGGAGTCTAGGAAGCTGCCGTCAGCTCGTCATGGGCGCTATCCCGCAGCGCGCTCGCGCAGGAAGTCCGCGTAGGCCAGGGCGCTGCGCTTGAGGGTGCGCTGCTGGGTTTCGAAGTCCACATGCACAAGGCCGAAGCGGCGTTCGTAGCCGAAAGCCCATTCGAAGTTGTCCAGCAGCGACCAGATGAAGTAGCCGCGCACGTCCACGCCGTTCTCCATCGCTCGCGAGCAGGCTGCGAAGTGGCCTTTGATGTAGGCCTGGCGCTGCGCGTCGTCAACCTCGCCGTGGCTGGCGACGTCGTGGCTGGACATGCCGTTCTCGGTGACGTAGAGGGGCGGCAGGTTGGCGTACTCGCGCTTGAAGGCCTCAAAGAGATCCTGCAGTCCTTGCGGGTAGACCTCCCAGTCCATCGTCGTGCGTTCGACGTCGGGGCGGCGCACCCAGTCGATCGTGTCCGGCCCCTTGGAGCGCAACACTGCGCGGCTGTAGAAATTGATGCCGAGGTAGTCGATGGGCTGCCTGATGAGGTCCATGTCACCGGGCAGCACCAGCGGCTCGCAGCCTTTCCAGTAGCGCCACAGATCGGCGGGGTACTCGCCCTTGAGCAGCGGGTCCAGCACCCAGCGGTTCTGATAGGTCTCGAACAGTGCGGCCGCATCTCGATCCCCGGCCGTGTCGCTGTCCGCATAGCCTGGCGCGCAGTTGGCGACGATGCCGTGCTGGGCCTTGGGGGCGTTGGCGCGCAGGGCCGGCAGGGCCAGGCCGTGGCCCAGCAGCAGATGATGCATGGCCTGCGCGGCCCAGCGTGGGTTGGCGAGGCCCGGTGCGTGGTGGCCGTCACCGTAGCCGAGGTAGGCCGAGCACCAGGGCTCGTTGTGCGTCGTCCAGGCGGCCACATCGCCATGCCCGGCCAGCTCACGGCTCATCAGGTCGGCATAGTCGGCGAAGCGGTAGGCTGTCTCGCGGTTCAGCCAGCCGCCGCGGTCCTGCAGGTGCTGGGGCAGGTCCCAGTGGTAGAGGGTCACGAATGCGCGGATGCCGCGTTCGGCCAAGCCGTCCAGCAGGCGCTTGTAGAAGGCAATGCCCTTGGCGTTCGGCTTGCCGGCTTCGTCCATCACACGCGGCCAGGCGATAGAGAAGCGATAGGCGTCCACGCCGAGGCGCTTCAGGATGTCGAGGTCTTCCTGCCAGCGGTGGTAGTGGTCGCACGCGAGGGCGCCGTTCTCGCCGCGCAGCACCTTGCCGGGCGTGGCGCTGAATCGGTCCCAAATGGATTCGAGGCGGCCGTCCTCATGCGTGGCGCCCTCGATCTGGTAGGACGAGGTGCCGGCGCCGAAGATGAAGTCGCGTTGTCGCATCGGCGAGCCCGCGGGCGGTGCGACGAGGTCGGCCAGGGGGATGGGAGGGGGTGTCAGGTCCATGGGATTGATTCAGGCGGAGAGTGGGAGCGCGTGCAGCGCAGTGCGCCAGGGTTGGAGGGCGAGAGGGTCGGCAGGCAGCGGTCCACGCACCCCGCAGATGAACGAGGCGTAGCGGTTGGCCAGGGCCAGCGTGGCGTTCAGGTCGCGATTCAGCGCGAGGCCTGCGAGCAGCAGCGCGGTGAAGGCGTCGCCGGCGCCGACCGTGTCGATGACGAGCGGCTGAGCGACGCCCGGGCCCTGGGCCAGCAATTCGCCGCCTGGCCCGTGGAAGCGCCAGCCGCTGGCGCCACAGGTCAGCACCACACGCCGCAAGGCGAAGCGGGCCATCAGCGCAGCGATGCGGCCCGCGTCATCTGCCACCCCGTCGATGTCGAACCAGGCGGCCAGTTGAGCCAGTTCTTCGGCGTTGAGCTTGACCCAGTCGGCCAGCATCAGCGATTCGGCGGCCAGCAGTCGGGCGTCGTCGCCGGGCCGCAGGTTCAGATCGAGCAAACGCGTGCCGGCGAAGCGCTTAACGAGGGCGCGCACCGCGGCGCGCGACGTCGGGTGGCGCTGGGCCAGGCTGCCGAAGTAGATCAGTGTCGAACCCGTGTCGGCGAGTTGCCGTTGCGCTGCATCGCCGTCGATGTGATCCCAGGCCGCATCGCCGTGGATCTCGAACCGGTGGTTGCCTGCCTCCTCGTACACGCTGACACGACCCGTGGCATGTCGTGCATCGCGCTGCAGGCCAGCCTCGCCCAGTCCGTAGCGGCGGGCGCTGTCCAGCACCAGCTGCCCGTTGGTGTCGTCCGCGCCGATGCGGCTGATGAAAAGGGCGGATGCGCCCAAGCCGGCGAGGGATCGCGCCACGTTGAAGGGCGCGCCGCCCGCGACCGGGCCGTCATGAAATTCGTCGACCAGGGCTTCGCCGAGCACGACGACGGAGGTTTGGGACATGGAAATATTCTATGCAACAAGAAATGTTTAGTGAACAATTGGCAACCTAGGTTTTGCCCCGAGCCCGGTTGCATGGCCGCTGCTCCTGGGCCGGCGGGACGCCGGTGAGACAATCGCCACCCATGCGGGGTGCTAAACAACAGCAGGAGCGCGGGCAATGGCCGACAAGGGAGTGACGATTCGCGAACTGGCCGAGGCCGCCGGCGTGTCCATCGGGACCGTCTCGCGCGCACTGAAGGGCCAGCCGGGGTTGTCCGAGCAGACGCGAGCCCAGGTGCTGAGCGTGGCCCAGCAACTGGGATATGACACTGCCAAGTTGCGCACCGGCAAGCCGCGCCGCATGCTCTTCCTGTACAGCCGCAGCATCGGCTCGCTGGCCAACAACCCGTTCTATTCCTATGTGCTGCACGGCGCCGAGACGGCCTGCCGCGAGGCCGGCGTTCCGCTGAGCCTGATGTCCGTGCTGGCGGGCGACGACGTCGCCGGCCAGGTTCGCCGCCATGAGGCGGATGCGCTGCTGGGCGCCGGCTACTTCGACCCCGAGGCCATGGAGGCTATCCGCCGCTGCGAATTGCCGCTGGTGCTGGTGGATCATTTCTACCCCGGCGTACGCTGCGTCAATGACGACAACCAGCTTGGTGCGTGGCTGGCCACGCGCCATCTGCTGGAGGGCAACTCCCAGCGCATCGCCGCCATCTTCGGGCCGCTGGCGCACTACTCGACCTCGCTGCGCGCCAAGGGCTTTCGCCGCGCGTTGTTCGAGGCGGGGCGCCTCTTTGACCCGGACTATGAAGTCACGCTGGACCCGGCATTGGAGTACCGCGACGCCGGCCGTGACGCGATGCGCCGCCTGCTTGAGCTGCCGTCGCCGCCGGATGCTGTCTTCGCCTACAACGACTCCACGGCGATGTTTGCCATCGAGCTCTGCCTGGAACGCGGCCTGCGCGTGCCCGAGGACATCCGTTTCATCGGCTACGACGACATCGAAGAGGCTGCGCGCAACCGCCCCCCGCTGTCCACGGTGAAGATGGACAAGGAGGCGCTCGGCAACGTCGCCGCCCGTGCCCTCATTGAGGGCGACATCGTGCCCAACGACGCCTCACTGCCTGTGGAGCTGGTCGTGCGCGAAAGCTCGATGGTGACGCCCGCCCCGGCGGCCCCGGCGCCTGCGACTCGCAAGGGCAAGCGCCAGCCGGCCTAGGTGTTTCACCGCCTTTTGTTCGGTTGGCAGTCGAACAAAAATCTGTCTGTTTACTAAAAATAGTCGCCAACCCCGGCGGCCAAGGAGACAGACGTGCTTGCCGATCCCGATGGGGCCGCCGTGCCTGCCATGCCTCGCCCGGGACCTGCCGTGGCGGCACCCGTCCCCGTGGCGAGCGACCGCGTGCCGGCTTCGCAGAAGATCGGTTTCGGCCTGGGCTCGTTCCTCGACATGTGGGGGCACTGGCTCTATCAGTCCATGGCCTTCCACGTCTTCAACGTCTTCTTGGGCGTGGCGCCGGGCCTGATCTCCACGGCCCTTGGCCTGAAGATCTTTGTCGATGCCGTGTCCGATGCACTGTTCGGCTGGCTGTCGGACAACACACGTTCGCGCTGGGGGCGCCGCCGGCCCTTCATCCTCATCGGCGGCGTGCTGTCGGGCATAGGCCTGCCGCTGATGTTCGCCGTCGGTCGCGGCTGGAGCGACGGCGAGTACTTCATATTCATGCTGGTCTCGACCTGCCTCTACGTGCCGGTGATGAGCTGCTTCAACATGCCCTGGAACAGCCTGGGTGCCGAGATGACGCCGGACTATCACGAGCGCACGCGCGTGATGTCGGTGAAGAACGCGATCCAGAAGATCCCCGAGCTGGCGATGTTCGTGGCCGCCCAGTTCACGACACTGGCGGTCTTCAACGATGCCAGCGGCAAGCCCGACATCCTGCTCGGTGCCCAGGTCTACACCAGCATCCTCGGCGCCATCATGGTGCTGGTGTCCATCGCCATCTTCCTGCTGACGCGCGAGCGCTACTACGAGAAGGTCGTGGCGCAATCCAGGCAGCGCGTTCCCTTCAAGGACACGCTCTACCGCACGCTGAAGAACAAGCCTTTCCGCCAGATGCTGGGCACCATGCTGACCTACAACATGGCCACCGCCATGGTGGGCCTGCTCGGCTACTACGCGACGGTCTATTACGTCTGCGGTGGCAACGTCGTTGAGGCCACGAAGTGGAACTCGCTGATGGGCGTGGCTGGCCTCGTGAGTGGCCTCGTCGGCATCAGCTTCGCGGGCTGGGTGGCGAAGCGGCACGGCAAGCGCAACGCCCTCATGACGGTACTGGTGCTGGGCATCTTCGCCTTCATCGGCGACTGGTTCTTCTACAACCCGGCGCTGCCCTGGCTGCAGCTCTTCGCCAGCGGCGGCGTGGCGTTCATCGGCGCGGGCTTCTGGACCATCTACGGCTCGGCCATGGCCGACGTCATCGACCACGACGAGCTGAGCAGCGGCCAGCGCCGCGAGGGTTCATTCGCAGCGTGTGGCTCCTGGATCTCCAAGGTCGGGCTGGCCCTGGGCAACAGCGCCTCAGGCTGGGTGCTGATGTTCACCGGATTCGACGCCAAGCTGCCCGCACAGGACGAGCAAGCCATCTTCCTGATTCGCGTCTTCCTGTCTGGCATTCCCATCTGCGGGCTGCTTGTGGCGCTCTTCATCGTGTCGCGCTACTTCCTGACGGAGCAGCGCATGCACGAAATCCGCGCGACGCTGGAAGCCCGACGCGGCACCGTCTGACCCATTCCCGGGAGATCCACATGACCTCAATCTGGCTGCGTTGCGCGCTGCTGGCGGCGTTCACCTGTGTCACGGCTTCGGCGGCGCTGGCGGCGCCGCACGAGACGCTCAAGCTCGACGCGGCCAAGCCCAATCTCGCACCCACGCCACCCATGGGTTGGAACTCGTGGAACAAGTTCGCTTGCAACGTCAGCGAGCAGTTGATCCGCCAGCAGGCCGACGCGATGGTGGCGTCCGGCATGAAGGCGGCGGGCTACGCCTACATCGTCATCGACGACTGCTGGCAAAAGAGCCGCGATGCCGACGGCAACATCCAGCCCGACCCCGAGCGCTTCCCGTCGGGGATGAAGGCATTGGCCGACTATGTGCACAGCAAGGGCCTGAAGTTCGGCCTGTACTCCGACGCCGGTGCGCTGACCTGTGGCGGCCGTCCGGGTAGCGCCGGCCACGAATTCCAGGACGCACGTCAGTACGCGAAGTGGGGTGTGGACTACCTGAAGTACGACTGGTGCTACACCGGCCCGCGCAACCCCGAGGCGGCCTACACCATCATGGCCAAGGCGCTGCGTGAGTCGGGCCGCGACATCGTGTTGTCCATTTGCGAATGGGGCACCAGCCAGCCGGGCCGCTGGGCCCACCCGGTCGGTCACCTCTGGCGCACAACGGGCGACATCTGGGACGCTTGGCAGGGCAAGAAGGAGTGGTCGCATGGCCTGCTGGACATCATCGACATGAATGCCGACTTGTGGAGCGAGTCCGCACCCAACGGCTGGAACGACCCCGACATGCTGGAGGTCGGCAATGGCGGCATGACGACGGCGGAGTACGAGAGCCACTTTTCCATCTGGGCGATGCTGGCCGCGCCGCTGATCGCGGGCAACGACATGGCGAAGATGGACGCCGACACGAAGCGCATCCTGACCAACGCTGAGGTCATACGCGTCGACCAGGATCCGCTGGGCCGCCAGGGCCGGCGCATCTGGCGCCAGGGCAAGCTCGAAGTTTGGGTGCGCACGCTGGCTGGTGGCGACCGCGCGGCGGTGCTGTTCAATCGTGGTGAGACAGCCGCTGACATCAAGGTCACCTGGGAACAGCTGGACTTGCCCGCCAGGCTCAAGGCCGACGTGCATGACCTGTGGTCAGGAAATAAGACCCGCGGCGTGGCCGGCGAGGTCGGCGGCCGCGTGCAGCCTCACGGCGTGCTGATGGTGCGCGTCACGCCTTCGCCCTGAGCGTCTCGACCAGCATGCGCTGCAGGCGGTCCACCGCCTTGTTGCCTTTGGAGGCCTGGCTGCGGTAGACGGCCACCTCCATCGGCTCCAGCGGCCCCAGACCATGCTCGGTGCCCAGTCGCTGCAGATGGGGTGGCGCGCTGCACTGCGTCAGCACGGCCACCGCCAATCCGCTTTCCACGGCGGCGATCTGCCCCGCGAGGTTGGAGCTGTTGTAGACGATCTTGTATGGCCGCCCCTGAAGCGCCAGCGCGTTGATGGCACTGCGCCGGCCCAGGCTCGCAGCTTCGTAGACGGCAATGGGCAGCGGGTTGCGGCGCCAGACGTCGAATTGCGGTGAACCGACCCACACCATGGGTTCATGGAAGAGCAGGGTGCCGCGTCGCGCGTGATCGCGCGAGACCAGGGCGAGGTCCAGCTCGCCGCGGGCCACACGCGGGATCAGCGAGGTCGACTGCTCGCAGTCCAGCTGGATCTCGACACCGCCGTGCCGCGGCGCGAAGCGTTTGAGCACCGGCGTCAGGTACTTACTGGCGTAGTCGTCTGGCACGCCCAACCGGACCAGGCCGTCGACGTCGTCCTCGCGCAGTGCGGCCTGGGCCTCGGCCTGCAGGTCCAGCATGCGGCGCGCGTAGCCCAGCAGCATCCGGCCCTCGTGGGTCAGCGCGAGCTGGCGTGCGTTGCGTTCGAGCAGGCGGTGGCCGATGGCTGTTTCCAGCTTCTTGAGCTGCATGCTGACGGCGGACTGCGAGCGGTGGATCTCGGCGGCGGCGCTGGACAGCGAGCCGGCGTCGACCGTGGCGACAAAGCACTTCAGCCAGTCGATCTGCAGGTCGCGCATGCATTCGAAAAGCGGATGGAGTGATTCAGTATTGTGCGCTTTTCGGATTGAAGGGCGAGCGGCACATTGGCGCCATGAAGTACCTTGCCCACCCCGGCGCAGCGGCGTTTCCCGCCGCCGTTGCACGCTCGCACGGCATCACGGCCGGCCCCCTCGACGCCCGCGCGGGCAGCATCATGCTGTTGCTGTGCCTTCTTTGGGGCTTGCAGCAGGTCTCGTTGAAGTCCGTGGCGGGGCAGGTCAGTCCCATGCTGATGGTGGCCCTGCGCTCCGGCATCGCGCTGGTGCTGCTGGCAGGGCTGATGCGCTGGCGTGGCGAGGCCCTCGATCGTCGGCGATGGCTGGCCGGCGCCGGCGCGGGCTTGCTGTTCAGCATGGAGTACTTGCTGGTGGCCCTTGCGCTGCAACTCACGCTGGCGGCTCACGTTGTCGTGTTCCTCTACACGTCGCCGCTGTTCACGGCTCTGGGCTTGCACTGGCTGCTGCCGGCGGAGCGGCTCGATCGGCGGCGCTGGGCGGGCATCGTGCTGGCCTTTGGCGGCATTGCGCTGGCCTTCCTTGACGGCATGAACAGCGCCGCCGGCGAGGGGCGGGCGCTGCTGGGTGATCTCCTGGCCGTGATGGCCGGCCTGGCGATGGGCGCAACGACGGTCACCATCCGTTGCTCCCAGCTGGCCTCGGCACCGGCGACGGAAACGCTGCTCTATCAGTTGCTCGGTGCCTTCGTGCTGCTGTTGCCGGGCGCCTGGTTCACCGGGCAATGGCAGTTCGAGCCCACGGCCGTCGTCTGGGCTCATCTGGGCTTTCAGAGCCTGGTGGTGTCCTTCGCGAGCTTTCTGACTTGGTGCTGGTTGTTGCGCCGCTACCTGGCGTCGCGACTCGGCGCCTTCGCCTTTCTGACGCCCCTGTTTGGCGTTGTGCTCGGCGTCTGGCTGCTGGGCGAGACGCTGGCGCCCAGCTTCATGCTTGGCAGCATGCTGGTGTTGGCGGGCATTGCGCTGGTGGGCAGGTCCTAAGGCAGATTGCCGCAGCCTCGACCGGCCTCTGCGGTCAGCGCCCATCCCAGTATCTGCCCGCGATCGACCAAGGGGGTCAGCCCGTAATCGGCCGATCCGGTCAGGCGCTTCGCCAGCGCAGCAGCCTTGCTTTCATCCATGGCGTGATCGCGCAACTCCTTCAGGCGCAGACGTGCGTCGGCCAGATCCTGGCTCAAGGCCGTGATTGCCGAGCGGCCTGCTGCCTCGCCTTGCTGGACGGTCAAGCCGATGACCTGACTGACGCGGTGTCGCACCTCGGCAAGCACGTCTGGACATTGGCCCAGGTCGATGCGAGCCTGGAGCTCAGCCTGAAGGTCGTTGAAGCGCTCTCGCACCGCAGTGGCATCTGTGTCGCCGGCCAGCCGCGCGCGCCCCTCGGCGGTGCCCGCCTGGGCCATGGGCGCGAGCAACGCTGTGGCCGCATCCATGAAGCCGCGTGTTGCCTGGAGCCAGTCCATGTGCTCGATTTCATGTGCGGCGAGGCGAACGGGCAGCGCATCCTCGTGATGCAGCAACAACTGCACGCGGCCAGTTGGTGCCAGCACCCGCAACAGCTCCGGCACTGACCGGTCGAGGTCGCTGTACTCGAGCCCCCATTGGCTCACGACAAGCTGGAAGCTCTCGCTGGGGAAGGGCAGTTGTTCCACCGCACAGCGCCCGCGGAAGCAGACCCGCGCACGCTGTTCAGGCGCCAGGTCGGCCAGCCAGGGCGGCGCGATGTCGGCCAAATCAACGGCGTCGCAGCGCAGATCGCTCCTTTCGGGGAGCGTCACCAGCAGGTGGGCAAGCGGGCCGTTGCCGCAGGCCAGGTCCAGCACCCGGGCGTCCTGCGGCAGTGCCAGGAAGGCGGTTCGCCAGAAGCTCCCGATCGCACCGGAGTAAGTCGCGTCATAGCTGCCGGCGCAGGAGTGCATGACGCCCGTGGACCAATAGCGCGACCAGGTGTGTTCGCGGGTTGCAGGCGCTGTTTCCATCAGCGGATTCTGCGGCAAGGGCAACCTCGGGTTATTACCCACAAGGGCGGTTGCAGCAATGCCGCATTCACCCAAAGTGTTGCAGTTCGACGACGGTGCGCCGTAAAGCTTCCATGAACTTCACCGGCCTCCAAGCGCATCGAATGTACCGGCAGCTCCTGACAATTTGCTTCGTTAATCGACGCTAAGTCAATGTCTTTAAACGATTTATCCAAAGGGGTCTGCCGAAGGTCATGCATGACTTTCTGAATCGGAGCTAACTGGCGACAGGGGAACTCCCTTCGCTGTCTGATAGCTTGCATCCGCACAATACGCCGCGCTTAGTAGCAATTTGTGCCGCCTGTCTCACGAAGACAAGCCGGCGTTCAAGGGTCCCCGCCCTGTACCACCAAGGAGTTTTAATGTTCAAGAAGTCCAAAGTCTGCACAGCAGCGCTGCTGGCGATTGGCGGCAGTGTCACCCTGACTGCTGCGCCGGCTTTTGCCCAGGATGCACAGCAAGAACAGCTGGAGCGCGTCGAGGTTACCGGCTCCCGCATCAAGCGTGCAGCGGCTGAAGGCGCACTGCCGGTGACGGTGGTGACCCGTGCGCAACTGGAAGACAGCGGCGCGGTCACCATCGCCGAGTTCATCCGCAACTCCACCTTCTCCAGCGCCGGCCAGTTCCGTCCGCAATCGGGTTCGTCGGCACAGTCCTTCGCTGGCGCCAACCTGCGCGGCCTGGGCTCCAACCGCACCCTGGTTCTCGTTGACGGCCGTCGCCTGGCCAAGGCACCGAACGTCGGCGATGCCGCCGACATGAACTCGATCCCGATGGCCGCTGTCGAGCGCATCGAAATCCTGACCGACGGCGCTTCGGCCGTTTACGGTTCGGACGCCATCGGCGGTGTGATCAACGTCATCCTGCGCAAGGACTTCGACGGCATCCACTACATGGTGGGCAAGACGAATCCTTCCACCAAGGGCGGCGATCGCGAGGAAGCTTCCGCGATGATCGGCCTCGTCTCCGACAAGGGTCGTCTGGTGGCCGGTGTCTCTCACACCAAGCGCGACATCATCTTCGTGCGCGACTACCCCTGGGGCGCAGCCAAGGGCGCTTCGTCGTACGGCAATGCCTTCTACCAAGCTGTTTCGGACGGCGAGGGCGGTTACTTCGCCAACATCGGTCAAGCCGGCTGGCGCGGCAACGCGGGTTGCACGAATGCCGAGAAGGGCTTCTACGTGGCGGGCAACGGCCGTTGCGTGTATGACTTCAACCTGGTTGCCGCCGATGAGGCCGCCACCGGTGCAAAGTCCATCTTTGCCCGCGGCGAGTACAACATCTCCAAGGATTGGACCGCGTTCGTCAACGTGTCCAATACCAACAACACCAGCTTCGGCCGCTACGCGCCGGTGCCGGACACGATCCTGATCGATGCTGGCAGCGTTGCCAACACTTCGACCACGCCGAACGCCCCGGTCTTCCTGGCTCACCGCTTCGCGGCGGCCGGCAATCGCGACACGTCGACCGACGGCAACCTGACCGACATCGCCCTGGGCGTGCAAGGCACGGCTGGCAACTTCGACATCGAGGCCGGTGTGCGTCGCACGTCGTCCAAGCTGGTCGAGACGGGCCGTGGCTTCGTCGTCAAGGGCCTGGCAACTGCCGCGATCAACAGCGGCAAGTACAACATCCAGGACCCGTTCTCGAACTCTGACGCCGTCCTGAAGTCCATCACGACCACGACCGGCCGTGACAGCGTGTTCACGCAGACGGAGATCTACGCCAACGCGACCACCGAGCTGTTCAAGATGGGTGGCAGCGCGGCCAAGGTCTATTTCGGCGTCGAGCACCGCAAGGAAGTCTACGCAGACATCTACGACTCCCTCAGCGAAGCCGGCGAAGTGCTGGGCAGCTCGGGCAGCTCGGCTTCGGGTTCGCGCAAGGTGGACGCCGCTTCGGCCGAACTGCTGCTGCCTTTCAGCAAGACGCTGGAAGCCACGCTGGCAGCTCGCTACGAGCGCTATTCCGACTACGGCAGCGACTTCTCGCCGAAGGCGTCCATCCGCTGGGCGCCGACCCGCGAGGTGACGGTGCGTGGCTCCATCGGTCGCGGCTTCCGCGCTCCGAGCCTGCCTGACCTGACGCAGAAGCCGGCCTTCAGTGCTGATACCGTGATCGACCCGCGCCACTGCGCCGCGGACGGCGGCTACACGCCGGCCGAGTGCCAGACCGAATCGTTCCAGATCAACGGCCTGCGCATCTCCAATCCGGCCCTGTCGTCGGAGAAGTCCAAGCAGTTCAGCCTGGGCGCAGCCTGGGACGTGACCAAGGCCCTGACCCTGAAGCTTGACTACTGGAACACCGAGATCGACGACGTCATCTCGTTCGTGTCGGCGCAGAGCATCGTGGACCGTGACAACGGCAAGTCGCCGCTGCCCATCCCGAACGGCCTGTCGATCCGCCGCGACGCCAGCGGCACGATCCTGCAGATCGTCTCGGGCTCGGCCAACGAAGGCAAGCTGAAGTATGCCGGCGTCGACTTCAATGCCGTCTTCACCCACAAGTACGCCGGCATCGGCAACTTCCGCCACGAGCTGACCTGGTCGCACCAGACCAAGGCGGTCACCAACGGTGTTGACTTCAATGGCACCTGGGGCGCTCCGAAGGATCGCATCGGCCTGTCGACCAACTGGTCGCTGGGTTCCGTGGATGCGACCTGGAACATCAACGCCATTGGCAAGAATGGCGGCGGTGAGAACGAGCCGAATGTTCCGGTCTATGTGACGCACGACGTCCAGGTGGCCTGGAAGCCGTCCTTCATCAGCGGCGCGAAGCTGACCATCGGTGCCGTCAACCTGGGCAAGAAGTACCCGGCCCTGGTTGGTTCGCCGTATGACCAGAAGCCCTTCAACTACTACCTGTACGACATGTACGGCCGCCAGGCTTACGTGCGTTTCGAACAGAAGTTCTGATCGGGCTTTGACCCTTGACGGGATGGCGTAGCCATCCCGTCATCCGCAGAAGAGCCGCAGCGAGCAATTGCTGCGGCTTCTTGTTTATTGAGCGTTGAATGGGCGGCCCGGCCGCCTACCCATCATGACCAAGATCTCATGGATGACGAAATCGGCCGCCTTGGGCTGCCTGTCTCTGCTGATCGCCTTTTCGCAGGGCGTGCAGGCAGCGAAATCTGAAGGTGCAGCGACCAGCGTGCGAGATTTCTTCCGCTCGCCGGCTGCTGCTTCACCCAAGCTGTCTCCGTCAGGCCACAAGATCGCCATGCTGATCCCGGGCGAGCAAGGCCGCATGACGCTGGGCGTGGCAGATATCGCCAATCCAACCCGATTTGTGGGGGTTGCGCGCTTCGGTGACGCCGACGTGGCGGACTTCGGCTGGGTCAATGACAAGCGCTTGTACTTCAGTGCGGTGGACCTTCAGGCGCCCGTTGGCGATCAGGTGGCGCCTGGGCTGTTCGCGGTGGATGCCGATGGCAGCGATTTCGCCAAGCTGATCAGGCGCCGCAGCGATGAACGAACGATGGGCGCCGCTGATCGCAATTTGCTGCCCGAGTGGAACGTGTTCCACAGCGCGGCGAACGATGGCACCGACGATGTCTTCATCGCCCGTTACGACGTGTTCTCCCGCTCCGAGGAGGCGCGAACTGCCATCTTGCGGCTGGACACGCGCACCCGCGCGGTTCGCAACATCACACCTGTCGGCGCGCCCGAGAAGGTGATGCAGTGGCTGCTCGACCGCCGTGGCGAGCCGCGCCTCGCCATCACCAATGACAGCGGCACCAAGGGCCGCGTGATGTGGCGCGCACCGGGTGGCAACGAATGGACGGTCCTGAGCCGGTTCGATCTGTACGCACCCCAGTCCGAGAGCTGGACGCCGCTGGCCATCGACAGCAACGGGCAGCTCTTCGTGAGCGCCATCGATGCAGGCACCATGACCGGTGCGCGGACCACCGCGGTGTTCCGTTTGAGTCCCAAGCCCGATGCCCAGTTCGACAAGCCCTTGCTGACGCTCAAGGGCTATGACTTCGAAGGCAAGGTGCTGATCGACGCCGGCACCGGCAAGACGCTGGGTATCCGCTACCTGACCGATGCTGTCGGCGTGGCCTGGTTCGACCCTGCCATGCGGACGATTCAACAGGACGTGGACAAGCAGCTCGACGGCACGGTCAATTACCTGGCCTGTGACTACTGCAGCCAGGCCCAGCATCTGATCGTGACCTCGTACTCCGATCGACAGAGTCCGGTCTACTTCCTGTACGAACGCGCCACGCGCAAGCTCCAGCTGCTGGCGGCCAGCCGGCCTTGGCTCGACTCTGCACGCATGGCCGAGCAGGATTTCGTGCGCATCAAGGCCCGCGACGGGCAGGAGTTCCCGGTCCTGGTCACTCGTCCGCAGGGCAAGGGGCCATGGCCAACCGTCGTGTTGGTCCACGGCGGCCCCTTCGTTCGCGGCGAGCAGTGGGGCTTCCATCCGGATTCCCAGTTTCTTGCCTCACGCGGCTATCTGGTGGTCCAGCCCGAATTCCGCGGCAGCACGGGTTATGGCGACACGCTGTTCAAGGCCGGCTGGAAGCAGTGGGGCCTGGCCATGCAGGACGACGTGACCGATGCAACCCGCTGGGCCATCCAGCAGGGACTGGCCGATCCCAAGCGGGTCGTGATCGCCGGCGCGAGCTATGGCGGCTACGCCACCATGATGGGCCTCGCCAAGGAACCGGAGCTCTACAAAGCCGGCATCAATTGGGTCGGGGTGACTGACATCGGCTTGATGTATGACGTGGGCTGGAGCGACTTCATGGGTAGCAAGTGGATGCGCTACGGCATGCCCAAGATGGTCGGCGATCCGGACAGCGATGCGGAGCAGTTGCGTGCGACCTCCCCGCTGCGCCAGGCCGCGCGGATCAAGCAGCCTGTGCTGATGGCCTACGGCTCCGAGGACATGCGCGTGCCACTGCCGCACGGTGTGAAGATGCGCGACGCGTTGCAAGCCGCGGGCAACAAGGATGTTGAATGGCGTGTCTACGAGGGCGAAGGCCACGGCTGGATGCTGGAAGAAAATAAGATCGACTTCTGGACCCGCGTCGAAAAGTTCTTGGCCCGCAATCTGGGCCAGCGCAACTGACCGGCCGAGGCGACCCCAGGACGGCCTGACCCGGCCACATCACTGCGGCGGCAGATCCCAGCCCGCCGCCTTCTCTTTTTCCGCAGTAGGAGCTACCGCTCATGGATTTCATGCCCCCCCGCACCTCCGCAGCGCGCCGCCGTCACCTCCTGGCCAGCGCTGTCGGCATGGCCTGCGCCGTCTGCCTCGCCGGCCCGGCCGCAGCGCAGGCCCCGGCCAAACCCGCCGCCGCAAAAGCCGCCGTGGCCAAACCTGCCGCCGCCAAGCCGGTCGACAACCTGCTGAGCAAAGAGGAGCTTCGTGCATGCATGAAGCAAAAAGCCGACATCGATGCTCGCAAGGCCGACATCGCGCAGCGTTCCGAGCAGTTGAAGAAGGACCGCGAGCTGGTGTCGCAGCCTGACCCGGCCATCGTCAAGATCCGTGCGGATGTCGATGCGCAACTCGCGCGCGTCCGTGAGGCAGATGCCGCCGTCAAGGCCAATGCGGAGCTCGTCAACGACTGGAACGAGCGGATGGCCACCTTCGAGGCGACCAAGAAGGAGATGCGCAACGCGGACCGGCGCGGCAACGTGCTGAGGCAGGAGCGCATCGAGCTGGAGCGTGAGACCAAGCGGCTTGAACAGGCCCGGTCGGAACAAGTGGCCATCTACGACGACCTGATCAACAAGGCCAACGGGATGCGTGGCGGCGAGGATCGGGCGGCCGCATGGAACAAGCGCAACGATGCCCTGGCCGACGAGGCAGATGCGCTCATCGACGTGCAAGCCAGCTATTCCGCCGACTGCGCCAACCGACGCTTCCGTGAGGACGACGAGGCTGCGATCAAGGCAGGCAAATGAGCCAGCGCCTGGCGCCATCGCCGAACGGGCAGCCTGCGTTGCAGGCCCGGTTGGCGCGTGTCCATGGCCTGCTCGAGCAACGGCAGACGGTCTCGGCCGAGCTCGAGCTCCGCGCGTTGGTGTCGGAGCAGCCGCAATGTGCCGAGGCCTGGCTGCTGTTGGCCGAGCTGGCCGATTGGCGAGGCGACGAGGCTCAGGCGCTGTCGCTGGCACGCCGGGCCCATGACACAGATCCGGCCGATGTGCGTGCCAGCCTGCTGCTGGCCCAGAACCTGTTGCGCGCCGATCGGTTGCCTGAAGGTGTTGCCACGCTGGAGAGGCTTGTCGCGCGCCATCCGACGGACTTCGTGGGATGGCTGGCCCTGGGCGAAGCCCTGGAGCGCATGGGTCGGATCGATCTGGCCAGCAGCGCGCGCTACCAAGGCCTCACGCGCGGGCAGAAGGCCGGCTTCCTGCTCAGCACGGAGACCACGCCCCCCGCCTGGCGGCCGCAGATCAAGGACATCATCGCCCAGGTCAACCTAGCGGCCGAGTCCTGCGTGAGCGATGGCCTGGCGCACCTGCGAAACCAGTTCGGCCCGGACGACCTGCGGCGTGTCGAGCACGCGATGGCCGTGTATCAGGGTCGTGCGCAGGACGCTCCGCGCAGCGCTCATCAAGCGCCCAAGTTCCTGTATTTCCCGGGCCTACCCGAGGGCCCGTACCACGACCCCTTCTTGCACCCCTGGGCGCAGAACCTGCTGGATGGCTATGAGGCGATCCGGACCGAGGCGCTGGACGTGCTGGACGCGCAGGTCGGGCTTGAGGGCTTTCTCAAGTTCCAGCCCGGACAGAGCAAAGCGGAGTACCTCGGCGGCGCAGGCGCCGACCCAGCGTGGGATGCGTTCTTTTTCTATCGCCACGGCAAGATCTACGCTGACAACCATCAGCGCTGCCCGGCCACCTCGGCGGTTCTGAAGTCCGCCGATCTGTGCCATGTCCAGGCGCAGGCGCCGGAGATTTGCTTCTCGGTGCTGCAGCCAGGCACGCACATCATGCCGCACCATGGCGTCACCAACACGCGGCTCGTGATGCACCTGCCGCTGCTGGTGCCGCCCGAATGCGCGCTCAATGTGCATGGCGGCGGTGAGCATGCCTGGCGCGAGCGCGAACTGGTCATGTTTGATGACACCTACAGGCATGAAGCCTGGAACCGCTCAGGGCAGACGCGCGTCGTGCTGCTGATGGATTGCTGGAATCCCCATCTGACGCCGGTGGAGCGGATCGCTGTCAAGCATCTGGTCGAACAGATCGGCGCGTTCGAGAACTACGCTCCGGTGTATTCCTCGGCGTCATGAGCGACCCCAGGCGCGACTGCCCCGCAGGGCCGCGCCGAGACCCGAGGGCTGACGAGCTTCAATGACCCAGCCGGCGTGACAGTTGTGCGGCGGCATCCCGCAGCGTGCCGACCAGCACGCCCTCGGGAGCGGTGTCGAAACTGGCGCTGGGGCCGATGGCGGTCAGCGCCAGCACCAGCCGTCCGGATGCCTCGAAGATGGGGGCGGCGGCCGCGCTGACGCCCGGGACGACGCCATCTCGCGATGTTGCCAGGCCGTCTCGGCGAACGGTCTCAGTCGTGGTGGTGTCGGGCAGGGGGACGCCCAGTGCGGCGGCTTCCTCGGCGCGCCAGGTCGCGAACAGCCGTCCCGACGCCGTGCCTGCCAGGCTCATGACCGTGCCGTGGCGCATGCTGACATGCACAGGCGTCGGTCCCTCCGCGACGCGCACGATGGTGGGCCCGTGCGTGCCCCAGACGGCGATGGCCACGGTGTGGCCGAGCTGCACGGCCAACTCTTCGATGACCGGCGTGGCCAGTCGCACCGGGTCGTACTGCTGCAGGCTGATGAGGCCCAACTGCATGGCCAGTGGCCCGAGGCCGTAAGGCCCGCTGCCGCCATCCTGTTCCACCAGCCCCAGCTTGATGAAGCTCACGAGGTAGGGATGGGCCTTGGCCGGCGCCATGCCCGCCTCACGGGCCAGGTCCTTCAGCGCCATCGGACGGCCGCGATGGGCCAGCGCCAGCAGGAGTTGCCCCCCGACTTCGATGCTCTGAATGCCCCGCGGACCCTTGGTATTGACCATGTTGAAAATTCTATATTGGTGAATTCGTTTGGAATAGGATAAATTTCAAACCTGACCCTGGAGCCCGTCATGACCGCCAAAGCTTTTGCCTCTCAAGCCGACCTGGAAGAAAAGAAGGTCACCTTCGAGCGCTTGTCCGAACACGCCTGGGCCTACACGGCCGAAGGCGACCCGAACACCGGCATCGTCATCGGCCGCGACGCGGCGATGGTGATCGACACCCAGGCCACACCCGTCATGGCGGCTGACGTGATCCGGCGCATCCGCGAGGTCAGCGCCGTGCCGATCAAGTACGTGCTGCTCAGCCACTACCACGCGGTGCGTGTGCTCGGCGCATCGGCCTTCAAGGCCGAAGGTCTGGAGCAGATCATTGCCAGCGATGCGACGTTGGCCCTGATCCAGGAGCGAGGCGAGCAGGACAAGGCCAGCGAGATTGGCCGCTTCCCGCGGCTGTTCCGCAACGTCGAGTCCGTGCCGGCGGGGCTGACCTGGCCCACGCTGACGTTCTCGGGGCGCCTGACGCTGGACTTGGGCGGCGTGAAGGTCGAGATGTTCTCGCCCGGCCGCGGCCACACGGCCGGCGACACGGTGGCCTGGCTGCCGCAAGAGAAAGTCCTGTTCAGCGGCGACCTTGTTGAGTTCGATGCGACGCCCTATTGCGGCGACGCCCACTTCACCGACTGGCCTGCCACGCTGGGGGCCATTGCGGCCCTCAACGCCAGCGCCCTCGTGCCCGGCCGCGGCCCGGCACTAAAGGGGGCCGCGCAGGTCGCCTCAGGCTTGGACGGCACGCGCGCCTTCGTCAGCGAGTTGTACGCGGCCGTGCAGTCGGGCGTGCAAGCCGGCGAAGAGCTGAAGGCCGTCTACCAGCGCACGATGGCCGCACTGCGGCCCAAGTACGGACACTGGGTCATCTTCGACCACTGCATGCCTTTCGACGTCACGCGTGCCTACGACGAGGCGGGCGGCACATCGCACCCGCGCATCTGGACGGCGGAGCGCGACGTGGAAATGTGGAAGGCCCTGGAAGGAGCCTGATCTCGTGGACCTGCCGCGCTATCCCTACCACCAGAGCCTGGAGCAGCGCTCCGGCCAGCCGCAGCGTCGGCCCGTCGTCATCGTCGGTGCCGGCCCGGTCGGGCTGACGCTTGCGCTGGACCTTGCGAAGCGCAATGTGCCTGTCGTCGTCATCGACGACAGCGACCAGATCGGCAGCGGCTCGCGTGCCGTCTGCTGGGCCAAGAAGACGCTGGAGGTGTTCGACCGTCTCGGCATCGGCGAGGCCGTCGCCCGCGAGGGCGTGCGCTGGCAGCGTGGCCGCGTCTTCCACGGCGAGCGTGAGGCCTATGCCTTCGACCTGCTGCCCGAGAGCCATCACAAGATGCCGGCCATGGTCAATCTGCAGCAGGATCAGGTCGAGGCGCGGCTGGTGCGCGCCGTGCAACTCGATCAACGCATCGAACTGCGCGGCAAGCACGAGCTGATCGGTCTGGAGCAGGATGAGGTCGGCGTCACGCTGAATGTGCGAACCCCCGACGGCCTGTTCGACATGCGCGCCGACTGGGTTGTTGCCTGCGACGGCGCACGCAGCCCCACGCGCACGCTGCTCGGCCTGGGCTTTCAGGGCCAGGTCTTCGAGGACCGCTTCCTCATCGCCGACGTGCGCCTCGCGCCTGGAGCGCGGCCACGCGGGCTGGACCCCGCGCGTCCTGAGCGCTGGTTCTGGTTCGATCCTCCCTTCCATCGGGGGCAGTCCGTGCTCCTGCACGCGCAGGCCGACGGGCTGTGGCGCATTGATTTCCAGCTCGGCCGCGAGGCCAATGTCGAGGCCGAGCGCGACCCCGAGCGCATCAAGGCGCGTGTCACGGAGATGCTCGGCACGGACCGGTTCGAGCTGGCGTGGTCCTCCATCTACCAGTTCTGCTGCCGCCGCGCCGAGCGGTTCCGCGTGGGGCGGGTGATGCTTGCAGGGGATGCCGCCCACCAGGTCTCGCCCTTCGGCGCGCGAGGCGCGAACAGCGGCGTCCAGGATGTCGACAACCTGGGCTGGAAGCTGGCCGCCGTGTTGGAAGGCGAGGGGGGCGAGAGATTGATGGACAGCTATGAAGCGGAGCGCATTGCAGCTGCCGACGACAACATCGGCCATTCCACACGCGCGACCGACTTCATCAGCCCCAAGAGCGCGCTGAGCCTGCGGCTGCGCAAGGCGGCGCTGAACCTGGCCGCCCACACCGAGTTCGCGAAGCCGCTGGTCAACAGCGGGCGGCTGTCGATGCCGACCGACTGCCCGGAATCCGCGCTGAACACCCCAGACATCGATGCCTGGAACGGCGGCCCCGCGCCGGGCAGCGTTGCACCCGACGCGCCGCTGGACGACGGATGGCTCGGCGAGCAGTTCCAGCACGGCGGCTTCACGCTGCTGGCGTTTGGCGCCGCGGTGGACTTCAACGGCCACGTACTGGCGCTGCCCGCGGACGGCCTGGCCGCGCAGCGTTACGGGGCCGAGCCGGGCAGTGTCTATCTGATCCGCCCGGATGCTTTCATCGCCGCGCGCTGGCGGCGCTTCGACGCCGCGGCCGTGCGCGCCGCGCTGGCCCGCGCCCATGGGAGACCGCAGTGAGCAACTTGGCCCTGACCCCGAACTTCGGCCGCGAGGCCGATGCCTTCTACGCGGAGCTGATCGCGGCCCAGGCGGGCCTGAGCGACGAGCAGGCTGCCGACTGGATGGCGCGACTGACCCTGATCTTGTGCAACCACATTGGCGACCGCGAGGTGCTGCGACAGGCCTTCGCACTGGCTCACGAACACCATGACTGAACTGACCTACCTGACCGGCTTCGGCAATCAGCACAGCAGCGAAGCTGTTCCCGGCGCGCTGCCCATCGGCCGCAACAGCCCGCAGCGCGCGCCGCTGGGCCTGTATGCCGAGTTGCTGTCGGGCAGCGCCTTCACGGCGCCGCGGGCGGACAACCAGCGCACCTGGATGTACCGCCGCAGACCGTCGGTGGTCGTTGGCGGCTACGCGCCGCTGGCGCATGCGTTGTGGAAGAGCGGTGCGGCGTCTGGTGAGTGCAGTCCGCCCGACCCGCTGCGCTGGGGGCCGACGCCGCTGCAAGGCGATGCGGACTTCGTTGACGGCCTGCGCAGCTATGCCGTCAACGGCGAGCCCGGCATCCAGGGCATGGGCGCGCTGGCCTATGTCGCGACGAAGGCCATGGGTCGCCGCGCCCTCGTCAACGCCGACGCCGAGATGTTGCTCGTGCCCCAGCAGGGGCGCCTGCTCGTGACGACCGAGCTGGGGCGGCTTGAGGTGGCGCCCGGCTCCATCGCACTGCTGCCGCGCGGCCTGGCCTTCAAGGTCGATCCGCTCGATACGCCAGCGCGTGGCTATGTCTGCGAGAACTTCGGCGCGGCCTTCCGGCTGCCGGAGCTGGGCCCCATCGGCTCCAACGGTCTCGCCAACCCGCGCGACTTCGAGGCGCCCGTGGCATGGCACGAGGCGGAGGACGGCGAGTACGAGATCGTCAAGCGCCACGGCGGCCAGCTCTGGCGCGCGACGCAGGCCCACAGCCCCTTCAACGTCGTCGCCTGGCATGGCAATCTCACGCCCTACCGCTGGGACACGTCCCGCTTCATGACGATCAATACCGTCAGCTTCGACCACCCAGACCCCAGCATCTTCACGGTACTGACCAGCCCCAGCGACACGCCCGGCTGGGCCAACGTGGACTTCGTCATCTTCCCGCCACGCTGGATGGTGGCCGAGGACACGTTCCGTCCGCCCTGGTACCACCGCAACGTGATGAGCGAGTTCATGGGCCTGGTGCTGGGACAGTACGACGCCAAGCCCGAAGGCTTCAAGCCCGGTGGTGCCAGCCTTCACAACAGCTATGTGCCGCACGGCCCCGACACCGAGGCCTTCGACAAGGCCAGCCAAGCCGACCTGAAGCCGCACAAGCTGGACGCCACGCTGGCCTTTATGTTCGAGACCCGCTGGCCGCTCAAGCCCACGGCCTGGGCGTTGCGCGACGCCCCGCTGGAGGCGGCCTATGCCGCCTGCTGGCAAGGATTGAAGGAAGAATTCAAGGCATGAGCATCGACCACACCCACGACGCTGCGGCCCGCTCCTGGGTCGTCTCGGCCAACGATCCGGCCACCGATTTCCCGCTGCAGAACCTGCCGTTCTGCTCGTTCCGCCGCCAAGGTTCTCTGGAGCCCTGGCGCGTGGGCGTGGGCATCGGGGATCAGATCCTGGACCTGAGCACCTGGGGCATTTCCGACCTGAACGCACTGATGGCCCGACCGGGCAGCGAGCGTCGCGCGCTGCGCCATCGCCTGTTCGACACGCTGAAGGCCGGTGCGCCCGAGGTCGAACTGCTGCCGCAGGCCCAAGCCGAGTTCTCGCTGCCCTGCCGCATCGGCGACTACACGGACTTCTACACCGGCATCCACCACGCCCGCGCCGTGGGCAGGCTGTTCCGGCCGGACAACCCGCTGCTGCCCAACTACCAGTGGGTGCCCATCGGCTACCACGGCCGCAGCTCCTCCATCGTCGTCAGCGGCACACCGCTGCGCCGTCCCAAGGGTCAGGTCAAGCCGCCGGACGCCGAAGTACCGGTCTTCAAGCCCAGCGCGCGCATCGACTGCGAGCTGGAGCTGGGCCTGTTCGTCGGTCCGGGCAACGCGCTGGGTGAGCCCTTCGGCATCGACGAGGCCGACGAGCATGCCTTCGGCCTGACGTTGCTGAACGACTGGTCGGCCCGTGATATCCAGCCCTGGGAGTACCAGCCGCTGGGTCCCTTCCTGGCGAAGAACTTCGGCACGACGATCTCGCCGTGGATCGTCACGATGGAGGCGCTGGAGCCCTTCCGGATCCCCTTCACGCGGCCGGAGGGCGATCCGCAGCCGCTGCCCTATCTGGATTCGCCCGCCCATCGCGCCAGTGCAGGCTACGACATCGAGCTGGAGGTCTGGCTGAAGACGCCCTCGATGGCGGAGCCCGTGAGGCTGTCCCGCTCCAACCTGCGCCATGCCTACTGGTCGCTGGCGCAGATGCTGACACACCACGCCAGCAACGGCTGCAACCTGCAGCCCGGCGACCTGCTGGGCACCGGAACCATCAGCGGCCCGGCACCCGAGGAGGCGGGCTCGCTGCTGGAGCTGACGCAGGGCGGCAAGCAGCCCATCGCGCTGCCCTCCGCTGACGGAACGGGCGAGCAACGTACCTTCTTGCTGGACGGCGACCAGCTCGGCCTGCGCGCGTTTGCGCAGAAGCCGGGGTTTCGTCGCATCGGATTTGGGCCCTGTGACGGGGTGATCCTTCCCGCCCGCTGAGGCGGGCGATGCATCGGGCCCTGGCCAGGTCTTGCGCGGCCTGGTGGGTTGAATCAAACCGGGGCATGGGCGGCCCGTTTCCGTGCGGCGGCCAGATGCTGCGGCGCGTCAACGGTGCGGGATGCACCTTGGCGGGGCTGTAACTCGCCACAACCGTGCGACCCGGGCGGGCCTTCGGGGTATGACGAAGTGCAAGGGGCTGGCACGGGGCTTGCGCTCCTGCCTTTCGGCTACTCGACCCCTCACACCCAACCCGGAGGAATCCCGATGCTTCGCCGTTCCGCACTCGCGCTGGCCGTTGGTGCCAGCCTGTTCGCCCCCGCCGCCTTTGCTGCTGACACCATCAAGGTCGGTGTGCTGCATTCGCTGTCGGGCACCATGGCCATCTCGGAGACGGTGTTGAAGGACACCGTGCTGATGGCCATCGACGAGATCAACGCCAAGGGCGGCCTGCTGGGCAAGAAGCTGGAGCCGGTCGTCGTGGACCCGGCCTCCAACTGGCCGCTGTTCGCAGAGAAGGCCAAGCAGCTGATCTCGCAGGACAAGGTCGCCGTGGTGTTCGGCTGCTGGACGTCGGTGAGCCGCAAGTCGGTGCTGCCGGTGTTCGAGCAGACCAACTCGCTGCTGTTCTACCCGGTTCAGTACGAGGGCGAAGAGCTCAGCAAGAACGTGTTCTACACCGGTGCCGCGCCCAACCAGCAGGCCATCCCTGCCGTGGAGTACCTCATGAGCAAGGACGGCGGCGGCGCCAAGCGCTTCGTCCTGCTGGGTACCGACTACGTCTACCCACGCACGACCAACAAGATCCTGCGCGCCTTCCTGCACTCCAAAGGCATCCCCGACGCCGACATCATGGAGGACTACACCCCCTTCGGCCACGCGGACTACCAATCCATCATTGCCAAGATCAAGAAGTTCGCCGCCGAGGGCAAGAAGACGGCCGTCGTCTCGACCATCAATGGTGACTCCAACGTGCCTTTCTACAAGGAGCTGGGCAACCAGGGCCTGAAGGCCACGGACGTGCCGGTGGTGGCCTTCTCCGTGGGCGAGGAAGAGCTGCGCGGCGTGGACACCAAGCCGCTCCAGGGCCACCTGGCCGCGTGGAACTACTTCATGTCCATCAAGGCACCGGCCAACGACGCCTTCATCAAGAAGTGGAGCGCGTACGCCAAGGCCAAGAACATTGCCGGCCACAAGGACAAGCCGCTGACGAACGATCCGATGGAGGCCACCTACATCGGCATCAACATGTGGGCCCAGGCCGTCAAGAAGGCCGGCAGCACCGACACTGACAAGGTCATCGCCGCCATGGCCGGCCAGACCTTCACCGCGCCGTCGGGCATCACATCCAAGATGGACGAGAAGAACCACCATCTGCACAAGTCGGTCTTCATCGGTGAGGTGAAGGCCGATGGTCAGTTCAACGTGGTGTGGAAGACGCCCGGCCCGGTGAAGGCCCAGCCGTGGAGCCCCTACATCCCCGAGAACAAGGGCAAGAAGGACGAGCCGGTGAAGTGATCCCGGCGAGGCGCGAAAGCGCCTCCCGCCAGGGAGCGCCGCCCGTGGCCTGGCAAGGCCAGTGCCACGGCGGCCGCTGAATGAGCGCGCGTGCATTGCATGGCGCTGGATTGCGTTCGTCTGGATCGTCATGGTCAAACGACTTCTCTTTGGATTGCTGCTTTCGTTGAGCGGCTTGTCGGCCTGGGCGCTGTCGCCCGAGCTGGCGTCGCGCATCGCCGCGGGCGACGGTGACGACCGCGTCGCGGCGTTGCAGCAGGCGATGGCCGCGGGCGATGAATCCCTCGCACCGTTCCTGCGTGCGATGCAGGACGGTCGCGTGTGGCTCAAGGGTGGGCAGGCTCTCGTCATTGCCGAAGGCGCGGCCGCGCCGGCGGATGCCGAGGAGCCGATGCTGAACAACCGCATGCGCCGCGAGATCGAGGCGGCGCTGGCGGGGCTGGACCTGATGTCCAGGGACCGCGGCACGCGGGCCAGGGCGCTGGCGACGTTGCGCGACGATGCGGACGCGTCCAAGCTCGCGCTGTTTGAACGGGCGCTGGCGGCGGAAAGCGATGCCGGGCTGCGCGCGCAGCTGAATGCGCTGTTGGCCGGTGCCAAGCTGTCATCCCCCGACCCGATACAGCGCCGTGCCGCGGCAACCGAGTTGGCCGGCAGTGCCGACCCGGCGACGCGGGCGCTGTTGCTCGACAAGCTCGGTACCGAGGCCGACCCGGGTGTCAAGGCCGCCATGCAGCGGGCCGCGGCCGATATCGCCGACCGGCTCGCCTGGGGTGAGCGGGCCCAGTTGCTGTTCTCGGGGCTTAGCCTGGGCTCGGTGCTGCTGCTGGTGGCCCTGGGCCTGGCCATCACGTACGGCCTGATGGGTGTCATCAACATGGCCCATGGCGAGCTGTTGATGGTGGGTGCCTATGCGACCTACTGCGTGCAGCAGGGGTTTCGCGCCTGGGCGCCGGCGGCCTTTGACTACTACCTGTGGATCGCGCTGCCGGTCAGCTTTCTCGCGGCCGCGCTGGTCGGTGCGGCAATGGAGCGGACCGTCATCCGCTGGCTCTATGGCCGGCCGCTGGAAACGCTGCTCGCCACCTGGGGCCTGAGCCTCGTGCTGATGCAGGGCGTGCGCAGCCTCTTCGGCGCGCAGAACGTGGCGGTGGAGAACCCCGGTTGGCTGTCGGGCGGCTGGGCGCTGCTGCCCAACCTCACGCTGCCCTACAACCGCCTCGCCATCTTGGCTTTCGCCGGTTTGGTGCTGGGCGGCATGGCACTCCTGCTGGCCAAGACGCGCCTAGGCCTGATGGTGCGTGGCGTCACGCAGAACCGCCGCATGGCGGCCTGCGTGGGCGTCAACACGGCGCGAGTCGACACGATGGCCTTCGCGCTCGGCTCCGGCATCGCCGGCCTGGCCGGCTGTGCGCTGAGCCAGATCGGCAACGTCGGTCCCGATCTCGGCCAGAGCTACATCGTCGACGCCTTCATGGTCGTCGTGCTGGGTGGGGTCGGGCAGCTCGCGGGCACCGTCTACGCGGGACTGGGGCTGGGTGTGCTGGCCAAACTGCTGGAGGGCTGGCAGGGTGCCGTCCTCGCCAAGATTGCGCTGTTGATGCTGCTCGTCCTTGTCATTCAGAAGAAGCCGCAGGGCCTGTTCGCACTGAAGGGCAGGGCAGTCGAATGAAGAAGCCCCTCCTCATCGCCGTGGCCGTCGTGCTGCTTCTCGCGCCGTTCCTGCACCTCGCCTTCCCGCCCGGCCACCCGCTGCACCTCAGCGAGTTCTACGTCGGCCTGCTCGGGAAGTTCCTGTGTTTCGCCATCTGTGCGCTGGCGCTGGACCTGATCTGGGGCTTCGGCGGCATCCTGTCGCTGGGCCATGGCCTGTTCTTCGCGCTCGGCGGCTACGGCATGGGCATGTACCTGATGCGCCAGATCGGCCGCGACGGGCAGTACCAGTCGGACCTGCCGGACTTCATGGTCTTCCTGAACTGGAAGGAACTGCCCTGGCACTGGGCGCTCAGCGACTCGCTGGTCGGTCAGCTCATCCTGGCGCTGGCCGTGCCGGGCCTGCTGGCTGCCCTGTTCGGCTATTTCGCCTTCAGGTCGCGTATCCAGGGGGTCTATTTCTCCATCATCACGCAGGCCTTGACGGTGGCGGCCATGCTGCTGTTCTTCCGCAACGAGACGGGCTTCGGCGGCAACAATGGCTTCACGGACTTCAAGCGCATCGCCGGTCTGGCCATCACGTCACCGGGCATGAAGGTGGCGCTGTGCGTGGCCAGCGGCCTTGCGCTGATCGCTTGCTACCTGATCGCTCGCGCGCTGACGCAGAGTCGCTGGGGGCGCATCCTGCAAGCCATCCGCGACGCCGAGGGGCGCGTGCGATTCCTGGGTTACGACCCAGTCGCTTTCAAGCTCAGCGCCTACGTCATCTCCGCGCTGATGTGCGCGCTGGCGGGCATCCTCTACGTGCCGCAGGTGGGCATCATCAACCCGAGCGAGATGAGCCCTGCGGCCAGCATCGAAATGGCCATCTGGGCCGCGGTCGGTGGTCGTGGCACGCTGCTGGGCCCGGTGCTGGGCGCGTTCTTCGTCAATGGCACCAAGTCGGTCTTCACGGTCTGGTGGCCGGAGGGCTGGCTCTATGTGCTGGGCGCGCTGTTCATTGCCGTCACGCTGTTCCTGCCGACCGGCCTGGCCGGCCTTGCCAGGAGGTTCAAGAAATGACGCCGGAGCTTCTCGAAGCGGGGGCGGCAGCCCGCTCGCGGGCGCTGACCCGCGTCGTCAACGAGTCCGGCCCGGTGTTCAACCAGGGCGTGGCGCTGTATGTCGAAGACCTCAGGGTGGCCTTCGACGGCTTCCAGGCGCTGGGCGGCCTGTCGTTCACGGTGGGCGTGGGCGAGCTGCGCTGCGTCATCGGCCCCAACGGGGCGGGCAAGACGACGACGATGGACTGCATCACTGGCAAGACCAAGCCGGACAGCGGTCGCATCTTCTTCGGCAGCAACCTTGATCTGCGGACGATGAACGAGCAGCAGATCGCCCGCGCCGGCATCGGCCGCAAGTTCCAGAAGCCCACGGTCTTCGAGGCCCTGACGGTCAGCGAGAACCTGGAGCTGGCCCTGGCCGGCGACCGCCGCGCCCGCTTCGCGATGCGCGCCAGGTTGAGCGGTGAACAGCGCGACCGGCTCGGCGAGCTGCTGAAGACGGTTCATCTTGCTGAGGAACACGACCGTTTTGCAGGCCTGTTGAGCCACGGCCAGAAGCAGTGGCTGGAGATCGGCATGCTGCTGGCGCAAGACCCCAAGCTGCTGCTGCTGGACGAGCCCGTCGCCGGCATGACCGACGAGGAGACCGAGCGCACGGCCGAACTCTTCCTGAGCCTGGAAGGTCAGCACTCGCTCGTCGTCGTCGAGCACGACATGAGCTTTGTCGCGACACTGGCTGCCACCCATCGCACGGTGACCGTGCTGCACGAGGGCCAGACCTTGGCTGAAGGCACGATGGCCCAGGTTCAGTCGGATGAGAAGGTGATCGAGGTGTACCTTGGCCGATGACATCCTGAGGGTCGAAGACCTGCACCAGCATTACGGCGGCTCGCACATCTTGCGCGGGCTTTCCTTTGCGCTGAAGCCCGGCGAGATCACGGTCGTGCTGGGCCGCAACGGCGTCGGCAAGACCACGCTGTTGAAGAGTCTGATGGGTGTGGTGCCCACCACCTCCGGCACGATGACGCTTGCCGGCGAGGGCATCAACAGGCTGCGAACCCACCAGCGCGTGCGCGCCGGCCTGGGCTATGTGCCCCAGGGGCGCGAGATCTTCGGGCGCTTGTCGGTCATGGAGAACCTGCAGATGGGCCTGGCCAGCCAGCCGGCCGGCACGCCGTTGCCCAAGGAGCTGTTCGAGCTGTTCCCGGTGCTCGACAAGATGCGCAGCCGCCGTGGTGGGGACCTGTCGGGGGGGCAGCAGCAGCAGCTCGCCATTGCCCGGGCGCTCGCGCCCGGACCGAAGGTGCTGCTGCTGGACGAGCCCACCGAAGGCATCCAGCCCAACGTCATCCAGGACATCGGTCGTGTCATCAAGCACCTGGCTCACGACAAGGGCCTGTCGGTCGTCTTGGTCGAGCAGTTCTACGACTTCGCAGAAGCGCTGGCCGACCAGTACCTGCTGATGCAGCGGGGCGAGATCGTGATGCGTGGGCGCGGGGCGGACATGGCCGCAGACGGCGTGCGGGAGCGGTTGGCGATCTGAGATGCGCTTCTCAATACCGACGGGCGGCGCACGACCGTTTGCGGGCATGATGCACGCACGCCGGCGCGACGCTCGGCTCGCCGGCGCGTCAGGCCCATCCTCCTGCGCCTGATCGCGCATCGTCGCGTTGGGACAGGCCATCCCGTCAAGTCACGCGGCCTCGGTGCAGCAGCCGCAGCTGGCGCGTCAGCGGGGCCTGGCCCTGGCATCGAGGCCGTCCCGTTCAAACCCTGGTCCGAAAGGCAGTCGCCGTGTCTTCCTCGTCCCTTCGACAGCCGCAAGTCTGCGTGCTTGGCAGCGCCAAACCGGGCTCCGCCGCCTACGAGCTGGCCGGTGAGGCCGGCGCCGCGTTGGCGCGGCATGGCATCACGCTGGTCAGCGGTTGCGGCAGTCCTGCCACGCGCGTGGCGGCGGAGCGTGCCGTCGCGGCCGGTGGCACGGTGCTCAGCATCGTGCCGACCGGTGAGATGCCACCGCCCGACTGGCCTGCCACCGTCGTCGTGCCGTGCGGCATGGGCGACGCAAGAAATCTCCTCATGGCCCTGGCGGGGGATGCTTGCCTCGTCATCGGCGGTCGTGCGGGCACGATTTCCGAAGTCTGTCTTGCGTGGCTGCACAAGCGCCCGCTTCTGCCGTTGGTCGGCTGCGGTGGGTGGTCCGATTCGCTGCCTTCCAACCCACCCGACGAGCGCGAGAACTCGCCCATCCTGGCGTGGAGGAGCATTGACGAACTCGAGAGTCAGCTGCGCCAGCTGCAGCTCATTCGCTCCCCGTCCTCAAGTCGAGGCTCGAGTGATGGGGCGCAGATCGGCCCGGGCAAGAGGTAGAGGGCCGACGGGCGCATGAGGAGCGCCGGCGGCTCATTCGTGCTGTCCTGCCTCCAGCCACAGCACGGCAAACCAGCCGTTCGCGTCCGTCCACACCTTGCCCGGCTTGAAGCCTGCCCGCGCGGCCATCGCCTGGAAGCCCGACACCGTGTACTTGTGGGAGTGCTCGGTGTGCAGGGTCTCCCCCTCGTGGAAGGTGTAGACCTCGCCGCCCAGTGCCAGCTCCAGCGCTTGCCTGGCGCGCAGGTGCATTTCGATGCGCCGGTAAGCCGGGTTGTAGAAGGCGAGGTGCTCGAAGCCGTCCTGCGGGAACTGGGCGTCCAGCTCCTTGCGGGCCCGGTCCAGCACGTTCAGGTTGAAGGCGGCGGTGACCCCGGCGGCGTCGTTGTAGGCCGCATGCAGCGTGTCGTGATCCTTCTCCAGGTCGATGCCGATCAGCAGGCCGCCACCGGCCAGCTCGCCAGCCGCGAGCCGCAGGAACGCGTCGGCCTCGGCCGGCGTGAAGTTGCCGATGCTGGAGCCCGGAAAGAAGCCGACGCGGCGGCTGCCGTCGGGGCAGGGTGGCAAGGTGTGCGGACGGGTGAAGTCGGCCACCAAAGGCTGGATGGCCAGGCCGGGGTAGTCGCCCGCCAGACCGTCGCAGGCCGCCAGCAGATGCGGGCCCGAGATGTCCACCGGCACGAACTGCACGCTGTCGCGCGGAATGGCGTCCAGCAGCAGGCGCACCTTGCGCAGCGCACCGGCGCCGTACTCCACCAACTGCACCTGGGCCCCCATCTGCGCCGCCATGTCGGCGGCATGGGTCTGGAGCAGTGCGAGCTCGGTGCGTGTCGGGTAGTACTCGGGCAACTCGCAGATGCGTTCGAAGAGCTGCGATCCCGCCTCGTCGTAGAAATACTTGGGCGAAATGGCCTTGGGCGAGCGCGACAGGGCTGCATGGAGGTCGGCCGCGAACTGCTCGCTGTCGGCCGAAGCCCGGGGCTGGCGCCATTCGATTCCTGGTTTCATCGTGCAAGCCTCAATCCGCTGAACTGCCAGCGTGAGGCCGGCGGGAAGAAATTACGGTAGGTCGGCCGGGCATGGCCGGGCGGCGTTGCGAGGCTGCCGCCGCGCAGCACCTGCTGGCCGACCATGAACTTGCCGTTGTATTCGCCGACCGCGCCCGTCGCCGGCCGGAAGCCGGGGTAGGGCGCATAGCTGGAGCGTGTCCACTGCCAGGCCTGGTCGACGGCCTGGGCGAAGCCCGGCAATCCGCATGCCGCTTCCCACTCGAATTCGGTGGGCAGCCGCGCGCCGGCCCATTCGGCGAAGGCGCAGGCTTCGTAGAAGCTGAGCTGCATGACGGGTGCGCCCGGGTCCAGGGCCTGCACGCCATGCAGGCCGAAGACGCTGCCGTCCTCCAGCCAGTAGGCCGGCCGCTGCCAGCCCTGAGCCTGCACGGCGGCCCAGCCGTCGGACAGCCACAGCAGTGGCTCGCGATAGCCGCCGCTGGCGATGAAGTCGGTGAACTCGGCGCAGGTGACGAGGCGGTTGCTGATCTCGAACGGTGCCAGCAGCGTCTGATGCCGCGGCCCTTCGTTGTCGAACGCGAAACTGGCGCCATCGTGGCCGATGTCAACGATGCCGCCCGCGTGCCTGAGCCAGGACGGCTCGGGCGGGGCGGCCGGCCGGGGTGCCGCCGTGTCGTAGGCCGGCAGCAGCGGGTTGCACGAGAAGGCGTGCAGGATGTCGGTCAGCAGCAGCTCCTGGTGTTGCTGTTCGTGGTGGCAGCCCAGCTCGATCAGGGCGAGGGCCTCGGGGGGCGCATGGGGCAGCAGGTCGGACAAGGCCGCATCCACATGGGCGCGGTAGGCCCTGACCTCATCGAGCGAAGGCCGGCTCAGCAGGCCGCGCTGCGGGCGCGCATGGCGCGGCCCCAGGCTTTCGTAATAGGAATTGAACAGGCGGGGCCAGCGCGCATCGAAGATGGCATAGCCGTTCAGGTGCGGCTCGAGCACCAGCGTTTCGAAGAACCACGTCGTGTGGGCCAGATGCCATTTGGCGGGGCTGGCATCGGGCATGGACTGCAACTGGGCGTCCTCGCCGGACAGGGGCGCAGCCAGGGCCAACGTGTGGGCGCGGGTGGCGCGAAGCAACTCGTTCAGCATGGAGAGCGACCGTATCGCAAACTGCTGCCAACGGTATGTCAGTGAAGGGCAGTTGGCTGTAGGACGGTATCCCTAGGCTGAGCCGCCCGCGCGACTCCCCGAGCCCGAGTCAGCGCGGGCGCGCGATGGCCGTGACGGGCCAGGCCGCCAGCAGGCCCAGCACGATGCCGCAACCGTCGGCCAGCAGGTCGAGGGCGTCGCCGGTGCGCGGGGGCATCATGCTTTGCACGATCTCGATGGCGCCGCCGTAGGCGAGCAGGGCCACGGCGAGCCATCCCCATTGCCGAGGCCGGGGGCACCAGGCCCAGACGCCGGCGAATGCCAGCGATGCGAATGCGAGGGCGTGGTTGGACTTGTCCCAGCCGGTGCTGACGACCTGCGGCGGGGCGGGGACCAGGGCCAGCCAGGTGATGGCGACGAGGAGGACGGCAAGCAGCACGCGCCACAGGGGGCGCTGCCCAGGGGCAGTGGCGAAGCGGATCAGGCGGGACATGGCGGCCGCATTGTGGCCGGCGACCAACGGTTCCCGAGGTTCGAGGACGCAGGGGCCTGCGGATTGATGACGTCCTGGGGCAAAACCTGCTCGATACGGCCTGCTCCCGTGAGCGCAGGCCGGGGGTGTCGATACAGTTGCCGCAGGCACCAGCATCGGTGCCAGGGAGAGCAAGATGACGGGCAGTCAGGTCATGATGCAGATGGGGGGCGCCTTCCTGCTGGGTGCGCTGCTGGCGGCAGCCGCCACGTACGCGTGGCTGTCGCGCCGCGTGAAGTCCGAGCACCAGCGTGTGTTGCATGTCGAGCAGTCGCGGCAGCAGGTGCTGGAGCAGGTCGCGCAGGCGCGCCGCCAGATCGAGCAGTTGCAGCGCGAATCCCATGAACTGCGCCTCGCCATCCGGCCTGCGCCGCGCCAGGCGCCGGCGCCGGTGCAGGACGCGGCCGAAGCGGCCCGGCTGTACGCCGAATCGCTGTTGAAGCCCCCGTCGCCGACGGACAAGCCGCAGGCCTTCAAGGACACGGTGGTGCTGCGGCGCGGGCCGGACTGAGGTGTTGTCACTGCCGGGACAAACCGGCGGGAGTGGCGCTGCCTAGAATCGAACGGTCGTTCTATTTCTGGGCCGGCTGCAGGAGACGCGGCAAGGCCCGCCAACCGAGGTCGTGCCCATGACAGCCCATTACGAAGTCCGCGGCAGCGTTGCCGTGATCACCCTCGACAACCCGCCGGTCAATGGCCTGGGTTTTGCCACCCGCTCGGCCGTCGCTGCTGGGGTCGAACGTGCCGAGGCCGACCCGGCCATCACGTCGCTGGTCATCACCGGTGCCGGCAAGGCGTTCTCGGGCGGTGCCGACATCAAGGAATTCGGCTCGCCCAAGGCACTGGCCGAACCCAATCTGCTGAGCCTGATTGCCGTGGTGGAGAACTGCAGCAAGCCTGTCGTCGCGGCCATCCACTCCGTCTGCATGGGTGGAGGGCTGGAGCTGTCCCTGGGCTGCCACTACCGCGTGGCGCAGACGGGCACCAAGGTCGCACTGCCCGAAGTGAAGCTCGGCTTGCTGCCCGGTGCCGGCGGCACGCAGCGCCTGCCGCGGGCGCTGGGCGTGGAGCCTGCGCTGAACATGATCGTCAGTGGCGAGCCGGTGGAAGCGCAGATGCTGGCCATGGTTCCGGGCCAGAAGCTGTTCGACAAGATCGTCGACGCGGATGTGGTGGACGCGGCCGTCAAGTTCGCCGAGGAAGTCTCCGAAAAGCGCCCGCTACCCAAGGTGCGCGACCTGAAAGCCAGGCACCCGAACGCCGAAGCCTACTTCCAGTTCGCCCGCAATATGGTGGGCGGCATGAGCAAGAACTTCCCGGCGCCGCTGCGCTGCCTGGAGGCCGTGGCCGGCGCGGTCAAGCTGAAGTTCGACGACGGCATGCGCGCCGAGCGCGAAGGCTTCGCCGCGCTGATGCTGACGCCCGAGTCCAAGGCCCTGCGTCACCTGTTCTTCGCCGAGCGCGTTGCCAGCAAGATCGCCGACGTGCCCGAGGACACGCCGCTGCGCACCATCGCCAAGGTGGGCGTCATCGGTGCCGGCACGATGGGCGGCGGCATCTCGATGAACTTCCTAAACGCAGGCATCCCGGTCACCATCCTGGAGACCAAGCAGGAGGCCCTGGACCGTGGCGTGGCCACGATCAAGAAGAACTACGAAGCCCAGGTCAAGAAGGGCAAGCTCAAGGAAGACAAGTACGCCCAGCGCATGGCGCTGCTCAGCACCACGCTGAACTATGACGACCTGAAGGACTGCGACCTCATCATCGAGGCCGTGTTCGAGGAGATCGGCGTCAAGGAGGCCGTGTTCAAGCAACTGGACGCCGTGGCCAAGCCCGGCGCCATCTTGGCGTCCAACACCTCCACGCTGGACGTGGACAAGATCGCTTCCTTCACCCGGCGCCCGCAGGACGTGGTGGGCATGCACTTTTTCAGCCCGGCCAATGTGATGAAGCTGCTGGAAGTCGTGCGCGGCAAGGCCACCGCCAAGGACGTGCTTGCCACGGTCATGGCAATTGGCAAGAAGATCAAGAAGACGGCCGTCGTGTCCGGCGTCTGCGATGGCTTCATCGGCAACCGCATGATCGAGCAGTACAGCCGCCAGGCGGGCTTCCTGCTCGATGAAGGCTGCAGCCCGCAACAGGTCGACAAGGCCGTCGAGAAATTCGGCTTCGCGATGGGTCCCTTCCGCATGGGCGACCTGGCGGGCAACGACATCGGCTGGGCCATCCGCAAGCGCCGCGCCGTGGAACGCGCCAGCATGAAGTACTCGGCCAGCGCCGACCGCCTGTGCGAGTTGGGGCGCTTTGGCCAGAAGACAGGCGCCGGCTGGTACGACTATCTCCCGGGCAAGCGCGACGCCATCCCGTCGCCGGTTGTCGAGGAGATGCTGGCCAAGCACCGCGAGGCCATTGGCGCGAAGAAGCGCGACATCAGCGATGAGGAGATCGTGCACCGTCTGGTGTTCGCGCTCGTCAATGAGGCCGCACACCTGCTGGAGGAAGGCATTGCCCAGCGCGCGTCGGACGTGGACATGGTCTACCTGACCGGCTACGGCTTCCCCATCTTCCGCGGCGGCCCGATGTGCTACGCCGACACGCTGGGACTCTTCAACGTCGTGCAGGCGATGAAGCGCTTTGCGAAGAACCCGATGGACGACGGCGCGTTCTGGACGCCGGCGCCGCTGCTGGCGCGTCTGGTGGCTGAAGGCAAGTCCTTCACCTGATCGCCGCAGCCCCACGAACAAGGATCAAGACATGAGCAACGCACTGATCGTCTCCACCGCCCGCACCCCGCTGACCAAGAGCTGGAAGGGCGCGTTCAACATGACCCACGGCGCGACGCTGGGCGGCTGGGCCGTCCAGGCAGCCGTCGAGCGCGCCGGCATCGAAGCCGCTGCCATCGAAGATGTGCTGATGGGCTGCGCCAACCCCGAGGGCGCCACGGGCGCCAACATCGCCCGTCAGATCGCGCTGAAGGCGGGCCTGCCGGTCACGGTGAGCGGCGTCACCATCAACCGCTTCTGCTCCAGCGGCCTGCAGACCATCGCGATGGCGGCGCAGCGCATCATTGCGGGCGAAGGCGATGTCTACATCGCCGGCGGCGTGGAGAGCATCTCCTGCGTGCAGCAGGAGATGAACAAGCACATGCTGTCCGACCCGGCGCTGCTGAAGATCAAGCCCGAGATCTACTGGAACATGCTGCAGACTGCCGAGAACGTGGCCAAGCGCTACAACATCTCGCGCGATCGCATGGACCACTATGGTGCCGGCAGCCAGCAAAAGGCCTGCGCCGCCCAGGCCGCCGGCAAGTTCAACGACGAGATGGTCTCCGTCACCGCGACCATGGGCGTGGCCGACAAGGTCATGGGCCTGATGAGCAAGGAAGTGACCGTCAGCGCCGACGAAGGCCTGCGCGAAGGCACCACCTACGAAGGCATCAAGGACCTGCGTTCGGCCGTTCCCGGCGGGCTCGTGACGGCCGGCAATGCCAGCCAGTTCAGCGACGGCGCCGGCGCCTGCGCCCTGGTCAGCGAGCAATATGCCTCCACGCACAACCTCAAGCCGCTGGGCCGCTTCCTCGGCTTCGCCGTGGCCGGCTGCGAGCCCGACGAGATGGGCATCGGCCCCGTCTTCGCTGTGCCCAAGGTGCTGAAGAAGCTGGGCCTCACCGTCGCCGACATCGACCTGTGGGAGCTGAACGAAGCCTTCGCCGTGCAGGTCCTGTACTGCGCCGACACGTTGGGCATCCCGATGGACAAGCTCAACGTGAACGGCGGCGCCATCGCCGTCGGCCACCCCTATGGCGTGTCGGGCCAGCGCCTGACGGGCCATGCCCTCATCGAAGGCAAGCGCCGTGGTGCCAAGCGCGTCTGCGTGACGATGTGCATCGGCGGCGGCATGGGTGCGGCGGGCGTGTTCGAGGTGCTGTGACCCCCGAGGCGTTCGTCAGGCGCGGCGCGGAAATCCTCGCTGCGCAGCCGTTCAGCCGCCTGCTGGGCGTGGAGATCGGCGCGGTGGCGCCGGGCCGCGTGGAATTGCGTCTGGCGATGAACCCGCAGCTGCTGCAGCAGCACGGCTTCGCGCACGGCGGCGTGCTCAGCTATCTCGCCGACAACGCGCTGACGTTCGCGGGTGGTACCGCCATGTCGTCTGATGCGTTGACCAGCGAGTACAAGATCAACTATCTGCGCCCGGCCGTTGGCGAGTTGCTCATCGCCCGCGCCGAGGCCGTGAACGCGGGGCGCACGCAGGCCGTCTGCCGCTGCGACGTGTTCGCGGTCAAGGACGGCATCGAGAAGCTTTGTGCCGTCGCTCAGGGCACCATCGTCAAGCTGGTGCAGGACTGAACTGCCGCGCCGAGCGGCTTCCTTTCAACGTCGCCGACACCATGCGCGAAACCCTGAACTTCCTGCTGTTCGACTGGCTCAAGGCCGGTGAGCTGACCACGCGCGAGCGCTTTGCCGAGCACTCGACCGAGACCTTTGCCGCCGTGCTCGACACCTGCGAGCGCATCGCCCGCGAGAAGTTCGAGCCCTTCAACCGCCTGGCGGATACGCAGGAGCCCCACTTCGACGGCGAACGTGTGCAGCTGCCGCAGGCCACCCACGACGCGACCCTGGCCTACGCCGAGTCCGGCATGCTGGCCGCGGCGCAGGACTACGACGTGGGCGGCATGCAGTTGCCTTGCGTCATCGAGATGGCCGGCAACGCCTTCTTCAGCAAAGCCAGTGTCGCGATGGGGGGCTACGCGATGTTGACCTCGGGCAACGCCAGCTTGCTGATGGCCCACGGCACCGACACGCAGCGCGACGTCTTCGCTCGGTCAGAGTTCGCCGGCCGCTGGTTCGGCACCATGTGCCTGAGCGAGCCTCAGGCCGGCTCGTCGCTGTCCGACGTGGCGACGCGCGCCGAGCTGGACGACGGGAGCGATCCGCTGGGCCCGCGCTACCGCCTGACCGGCAACAAGATGTGGATCTCCGGCGGCGAGCACGAGATCACCGAGAACATCGTCCACCTCGTGCTGGCCAAGGTGCCGGGGCCGGATGGCAAGCTGGTTCCAGGCACCAGGGGCATCTCGCTGTTCATCGTGCCCAAGTGGCTGGTGAACGAGCAGGCTCAGCTGACCGGTGAGCGCAACGATGTCGCGCTGGCGGGTCTCAACCACAAGCTGGGTTACCGCGGCACGACCAACTGCCTGTTGAACTTCGGCGAAGGTCGCTGGACGCCACAGGGCCGCAAGGGGGCCGTCGGCTATCTCGTTGGCCAGGTCGGCGATGGCCTGCGCTGCATGTTCCACATGATGAACGAGGCCCGCATCGGCGTGGGCCTGGGCGCGGTGATGCTGGGCTACGCAGGCTACGAGGCCAGCCTCGACTACGCCAAGCAGCGCCCGCAGGGGCGGCCCATGACGGCAGCTGGCAAGGACTCGGCCAGTCCGCAGCGGCCGATCATCGAGCATGCCGACGTACGGCGCATGCTGCTCGCACAAAAGAGCTATGTGGAGGGCGGCCTTGCCCTCGAGCTGTATTGCGCCCGACTAGTCGATGAACTGCACACGGGTGGCGATGCCGCCGAGGCGCAGGCGGTGCTGGACGTGCTGATCCCCATCGCCAAGAGCTGGCCCAGCGAATGGTGCCTCGAGGCCAACTCGCTGGCCATCCAGGTGCTGGGCGGCTACGGTTACACGCGCGACTTTCCGGTGGAGCAGTACTGGCGCGACAACCGCCTGAACATGATCCATGAGGGCACGCACGGTATCCAGGCGCTGGACCTGCTCGGCCGCAAGGTGGTGCAGCAGGGCGGGGCGTCGCTGACGGCGACGGCAGCTCGCGTGCAGGCCACGATCGCCCGCGCGATGCAGACCGAGTGGGCACCGCAAGCCAACCAGCTGGCCGCCGCACTGGCGCAGGTGGGCGGTGCGACCAAGAAGGCTTGGAGTACGGGCCAGCCCGAGGACGCACTGGCCAATGCCACGCCGTATCTGCAGGCCTTCGGCCACACCGTGCTGGCCTGGCTGTGGCTGGACGTGGCGATGGCTGTCGAAGGCGAGGGCGACTTCGCTCAAGGCAAGCGCGTTGCGGCCCGCTACTTCTTCGCCTATGAACTGCCCAAGATCGGCGCCTGGCTGGACGTCGTCGCGCGTCGTGAGCCGCTGTGCCGCGACATCAAGACCGATTGGTTCTGAAAACAGGAAACATCCCATGACCCCCAAAGTCCAAGACCTCTTCGACCTCAGCGGCCAAGTGGCCCTCGTCACCGGCGGATCGCGCGGCCTGGGCCTGCAGATCGCCGAAGCCCTCGGCGATGCCGGCGCCAAGATCATGCTGACCTCGCGCAAGGCCGCCGACCTCGAAGAGGCGGCGGCCCACCTGCAGGCGCGCGGCATCGACGCGCGCTGGATCGCGGCCGACGCGGCCAAGGAAGATGAAGCCCAACGCGTCGTCACCGAGACGATGGAGCGCCTCGGCCAGATCGACATCCTCGTCAACAACGCCGGCGCCACCTGGGGCGCCCCGGCCGAGGAGCATCCCATTGCAGCCTGGGACAAGGTCATGGACCTCAACATCCGCAGCCTGTTCGTCTTTGCGCAGGCGGTGGCCAAGGCCAGCATGATCCCGCGCCGTTCGGGCCGCATCATCAACGTCGCGTCCATCGCCGGCCTGTCCGGCAACTCGGGCGCGATGAAGACCATTGCCTACAACACCAGCAAGGGCGCGGCCGTGAACTTCACGCGCGCGCTGGCCGGCGAGTGGGGCCAGTACGGCATCACCGTCAACGCGCTGGCGCCTGGCTTCTTCCCGAGCAAGATGACGCAAGGCCTTCTGGCCGCGGTGGGAGCCGAAAAGATGGCCTCCCACGCGCCGCTGAACCGACTGGGCGACGATGACGACCTGAAGGGCGCGGCGCTGCTGTTTGCCTCCCGGGCCGGCAAGCACATCACCGGACAGATCCTGGCGGTGGATGGCGGCGTCAGTGCCGTGCATGGCAACTGAGGCGACACTGGCGCGATGGAGTTCCCGGTCCACATCCCCTTCGTTGAGCAACTCGGTTTCACGCTGCATTCAGTCGGCGACGGGGAGGCGGAGCTCAGGCTGACGATCGCCGAGCAGCACCTGAACTCCTGGCGCGTGGCGCATGGCGGCGTCGTCATGACGCTGCTGGACGTGGCCATGGCCCACGCAGCACGCAGCGTGAACCGGCGCACCCTCGAAACCGGGACCGACCTCGGGCCGGGCGTCGTCACCGTGGAGATGAAGACCAGCTTCATGCGCCCCGGCGAGGGCGAACTGCGCGCGGTGGGCCGGCTGCTGCACCGCTCCACGACGATGGCCTTCTGCGAGGGCTCGGTCTTTGGCGCAGATGACAAGCTCTGCGCCCACGCCACCGGCACTTTCAAGTACTTGCGCGCGCTGCCGGCCGGCCGCCAGCTGAAACCACTGGGCGGCGAGGGCGACTGAGCGGGTGAAGCCCCGCATCGCTCTCGGGATTGAGCGATATTTCTGAAACGCCGTTCCATTGGCGGGCACAATAGCGGCCGCGCCAGCATCCCACTGCAGGGATGCGAGGTTGGCCAGGTCGCTGATTCGGACCACGCCGTCTTGCCCGATCCCGGGACGGTGCCTGGCATGACGGCCCGCGTGCAGGTCTTTCCGGCCTGTGGCGCAGCGGCCCAAGCATCGCCCCATTCCGCTTCAGTTTTCGAAAGCCACCCGCCATGAAGATCGCCCTCATCATCGAGAACAGCCAGGCCGCCAAGTCCGAGATCGTGCACAACGCGCTCAAGACCGTGGCCGAGCCGCTGGGCCACAGCGTCCATCACTACGGCATGTACACGCCCGAGGACAAGGCCTCGCTGACCTATGTGATGAACGGCCTGCTGGCCGGCATCCTGCTGAACTCCAAGGCCGCCGACTTCGTCATCACCGGCTGCGGCACGGGCATGGGCTCCATGCTGGCCTGCAACAGCATGCCCGGCGTGTTCTGCGGCCTGGTCATCGACCCGACCGACGCTTTCCTGTTCGGCCAGATCAACGACGGCAACGCCATGTCCATGCCGTACGCCAAGGGCTTCGGCTGGGCCGCCGAGCTGAACCTGCAGGACTGCTACCGCAAGCTGCTGGAGAACGAGCGCGGCGCAGGCTATCCCAAGGAGCGCGCCGCCATCATGGCCAAGAACCGCGGCATCCTGAAGGACCTGAAGGCTGCCTCGTGCAAGGACATGCTGACGGTGCTGAAGAGCGTCGATCAGGACCTGCTGAAGGCCACCGTGTCCGGCGAGAAGTTCCAGGAGCTGTTCTTCACGAACTGCCAGGACGACGCCATCGCTTCGCACATCAAGAGCGTCCTGGCCTGACGTGACCCTCGCGACAGTCTCGCGGCCTGCGAGACTGTCGTGATGTCTGTTCCACCGCCTCACCTCACGCTGCACACGCTGACGCGCGGCGACGGTCTGCTGGGTCTGCGCCCGCGTGGCGCGTTGGGCCCGCGTGGCGAGCAGGTGACGGTGGCCATGCTGGCGCGGCGGGATGCCGATGCCGAGCAGCTGCTGCTGAAGCTGGGCCTCATCGCCCTGGACCCCGCGCTACTGCAATGGCGGGGCGCCGCGCCGTCGTTGGGCGGGGCTTCCCTCTGGACCCTGGTCCAGGAGGAATTCTTCGGCGACTTCCTGGCCGAAAAGGTGCCCGAACTGCAGGCCCAGGGCTGGCAGATCACGACAGAGCCGGGCTTTGCCCACCACAGCCAGTTCGTCAACGGCTGGCAGCTCGGTCTCACGGAAGAACCACAAGATGATGCACCCAAGCCGAGTCGCCGCGTCGAAGGCCTGGGTCTGGAGCGTCGCACCGGCGCCTGGCTGGTCAGCCTCGGCATGCAGGTGGACGGCCAGCGGGTCGACCTGGCGCCGCTGATCGCCAACCTGCTGCGCCGCGACAAGCGCTGGCTGGATGCCGTCGCCATCGGCGCCATCGAGGATGACGCCATCGTCTCGCTGCGCGCGCCCGGCGGCCGGCGCTATCACGCCGAGGCCGCCCCGCTCAAGGCCATCATGCTGGCCCTGCTGGATTTGCTGAAGCCGATGGAGCTGGAGAAGGGCAAGCCGCTCAAGCTGGGCGAGTGGGACGCTGACCGGATCCGCTGCATCGAAGAAGAGTCCCGCGGCCGTTGGCAGATCCACGGCGACGAGGGCTTGAAGGCCCTGGGGCGGCGCCTGCTGGAAGCCGGCACCCCCTGCGCGCTGCCGCAGCCGCCGGGCCTCGGCCTGGCGCTGCGCCCCTACCAGCTGCACGGCCTGTCCTGGCTGCAGTACCTGCGCGAGCACAACCTCGCCGGCATCCTGGCGGACGACATGGGCCTGGGCAAGACGGCGCAGGCACTGGCGCATGTATGGACCGAGAAGCAGGCCGGCCGGCTGGACCGGCCGGCCCTGGTCATCGTGCCGACCTCGCTGCTCTTCAACTGGCAGCAGGAAGCCGCCCGCATCGCGCCGGGCTTGAAGCTGCAGACCTGGCACGGTGCCGACCGCGCCGCCGTTGCACTCGCCGACGCCGACGTCGTGCTGAGCACCTACAACCTCGTCTGGCGCGACGTTCGCGCGCTGTCGGCCCAACCCTGGCATCTGCTCATCCTTGACGAGGCCCAGGCGGTGAAGAACGCGCAAGCCCGCGCGGCCCGTGCGCTGCGGCGGCTGCAGGCGCGTCATCGCCTCGCACTGACCGGCACGCCGCTGGAGAACCATCTCGGCGAACTGTGGTCGCTGTTCGACCTGCTGATGCCCGGCTTCCTGGGTGACTCGCGCAGCTTCGCGCGCCACTGGCGAAAGCCCATCGAAATCAACCGCGACGGCCCACGCGCGCGGCTGCTGGCCGCGCGCGTGCGGCCCTTCATCCTGCGTCGCATGAAGACGGAGGTCGCCACCGAGCTGCCGCCGCTGACCGAGCTGGTCAAGCGCGTCACGCTGGTGGGTCAGCAGAAGCAGCTCTACGAGAGCGTGCGCGTCGCAGCCGACCACATGGTGCGCCGCATCCTGGCCCGTGACGGGTTCACGCCTACCAGCCTCATCAGCGTGCTGGACGCCATGCTCAAGCTGCGCCAGGTCTGCTGCGACCCACGCTTGGTGAAGGGGGTTGAGATGGCGCCGCATACCGAGCGCGCCAAGCTGGCATGGCTGCGCGAGCACCTCCCCGACTTCGTGGCCCAGGGGCGGCGACTGCTGGTGTTCTCGCAGTTCACGGAGATGCTGGACCTGATCTCGGTGGAACTCAATGCGCTGTCGCTGCCACACCTGCGCCTGACGGGGCAGACCCCGGCCGGCCAGCGTGGCGAGATCGTGCGCCGCTTCCAGTCCCGCGAGGAGCCGATCCTGCTCGCCAGCCTCAAGGCCGGCGGCGTGGGCCTGAACCTGACCGCCGCCGATACCGTCATCCATGTGGACCCGTGGTGGAACCCTGCCGTGCAGGACCAGGCCAGCGCGCGAGCCCATCGCATCGGGCAGGACCAGCCGGTCTTCGTCTACCAGCTTGTGGCCCAGGGCAGCATCGAGGAACGCATGCTGGAGCTGCAATCGCGCAAGAAGGCGCTGGCCGACGGTCTGCTCGGCCGCGATGACGGCGGCGCCTTGAGCAAGTTCGGTGCGCACGAGCTGAACCTGCTGCTCGCGCCGCTGGAGGAGGGCGACCCGCCCGGCGATCTTTAGAATCCGCCCCCTTTTGCCTGCATGCTTGCCCCGGTCGCCATGGACATCGTCGTCAACGAAGAACTCAAGGCCTACATCGATCCCTTGACCCCGGAGGAGCACGAGGCGCTGGAGCGCAGCCTGCTGGCGGAGGGGTGCCGCGACGCGCTGGTTCTGTGGGGTGACGTGCTGGTGGACGGGCACAACCGATACGGCATCTGCCGCAAGCACGGCCTGCCCTTCAAGACGGTCCAAAACCCACGCTTCAAGTCCATGGAGGATGTGCACCTGTGGATGATTGACCAGCACTTGGGCCGCCGCAGCATCTCGGACTTCCAGCGCGGGGTGCTTGCGCTGCGCAAGCGCGAGATCGTGGCTGAGCGGCGTGCGCGCAGCGCCGCGGCGCCTGAGCCCGATCCAACGCCCGCCGAACCCATGGTGCCGCAGGACGGCGTCGCGACGGCGGCTCCAGTCGCCGCCGACAACGCGCTGGAGACACGCGAGGCGCTGGCCCGGGCCGCCAGGTTGAGCAGCAGCCAGGTGGTGCAGATCGAGAAGATCCAGAAGCGTGGCGCACCCGAACTGGTGGCTGCCGTGAAGGCGGGGGCGATCTCCCTCAATGCGGCCGCGGCCGTCGCCACGCTGCCCGCCGAGGAGCAGGCTGCAGCCGCGGCTGCGGGGGCCGAAGAGCTGAAGCAGGCGGCCAAGCGTGTGCGCGAGTCCAAGCGCAAACCGCCCGTGGCCGACGATGCGGCAGACGTGGTGCAACAGACCGGCACGGCGCTCGCGGAGCCCACTCTGGAGTTCTTGCGCCAGCGCGTCGCGGTGCTGGAGGCCGAGAACTCGGCGCTGCGCCAGGAACTGGCGGCCCTCCGCTCCCAAGGGTAGTCGCCAGGCTCGCAGTCGTATCCGATGGCGGCGCCCTACGACGCGCCGTCGTCTGACAACGGGGGCGGTCGTTTTGCTTTAGGGTCAGTTCATGGGATGGCTGCGCCGTTCCAAGGAGTGAACATGCAAGCGCTTCGAGTGGATCCCGTGCCTCCCGGATGGCAGGAAGGCTGGCTGGTGTTGCGGGTGAAGGAGAAGCTGCCCGGCGACTTCGTGAGCATTCATGCGCGCGCCGAGCAGGCGCTGGAGGACGCGCATCTGCGTGGTCCGGGCCATCAGGTGTTTCATGGCCGCCACCGGGAAGCAACCGGCGAAATCGTGGTCGATTGAGCGGGCCGCAGGCCTTTCGTTCTGCCTTGCGACCCGCTCAGTACTTGGCAATCAGGCGGCGTGCAGCGTCGCCTTGGCAGGGTGCTGCTGCGCCGGGGCGATGCCGATGTCCTCTCCATGAGCCGTCTTCTGCAATCGCTCGGGCCGGCGCAGCAGGAAGAAGCCGCGCGTCACCGTCGCCAGCCTCGCTGGCCAGCCCTTGTGCAGTCGCACTGACATGGCCTCAAGCGTGATCTGGACGGCTCACGTTCCAAGCTTGCTCAGACATGGCTACCACCTCTCCATCCAGGACGTCAGCTGCAGTGTGGCTTTGGCGACGTGCTGGTGAACGGTCGCAACGCTGATTCCGTGGCGTTGGGCGATTTCGCCATAGGTCAGCCCGTCGATCCGATGGCTCAAGAAGATCGTGCGCGTCTTCTCGGTCAAGCGGCTGAGGCCGACGCTCAGCCGGGCCAGCCGCTCCCTGCCCAGCACGGTCTCCTCGACCGAAGGGGCCGTGTCGATGAGCACCACGTCCTCGATCAAGACTTCCTCGCCATGGGCCACGCGTGAGCGGTGCGCGTCGACGGACAGGTTCATCGCCACGCGCATCATGAACGCCTCGGGCTTGTCGACAGCGCCCCCCTCGTCTTCGTAGCGCACGAGGCGAACCCAGGCCTCCTGGACGAGGTCATCCGCATCTTGCGTACTGCGCCCGCGCCGTCGCAGCGCGCCCTGCACCTGCGAGAAGATGTCCTGCCAGTTCTTGAACAGGCGCGCGTCCATGGCGTCTCACGCGGCCCGTGACAGGGAGAGGGTGCCAGCCGCAGCAGCGGCTTGCCTGCCGAAGGGGGCGGGACGTCTCCTGTTCCACCATTCCTCGAAGAGGTCGCGCTGCACGCGCTGCAGGCTCAGCGACATCAGGTCGATGGCATCCTCTGCGTGGGCAAGCCGACCGCGGCGCTTGACGAGGGAGGCAAGGTGCTCACTGGCGGCCTGGGTGGCTTTGCTGGTCCACCGGACGGCGCGTCGCGAGCTGCGGCCCAACGCGTCGCACGTCTCGAGGGCGGCCAGCGTGGGTCGACAGGCCACCGGTCGAAAGCCCGCCAAGCTGTTCGCCAACGCTTCGTCCGCCGAGATGGACCGAACGCGGACGAGGCCGCGGTTGAGCAGGTCTGCGGCAATGCGCCGTGGCGTGTCGTTGCCGTCGTCGTGCCAGGCGCCGCAGAATTCGAACGCGCCCTCGGCGTGGAACCCGAGTGCCCAGCGCCATGTCTGCATGGCGGGCGCTTGATCCCCTGGCAATGCAAGGAGCTGCGTTCCGAAGTGCACCACCGAGTAGCGAATGCACAGCGGGCGTGTCAGCCAAAGGCCGGCGTCCCAGAAGCGATGAGGCATAGATCACTCCAAGAGCTGAAACTGCCGAGCTGAACTATACGGCATATATGCCGTGGCCACCTAATCGAGCGCTTGGGAAGCTTTACAGGTGACCCCAATCGAATCCAATGCCAACGCTCCGAGGGCGCGTCTCGCAGCCCGTGCGGACTCTTTTGATCCTGTAGTTGCGAGCGCGTGCGGAGCAGTCCTCAGGTCTTGGCGACTTGATCGGGGTGTGGCCCAGGATGCCTTCGCGCTGGCTGCTGGAATTGATCGCTCCTATTACGGCAAGCTGGAACGAGGAGAAAGACAGCCGTCGCTCTCAGTGCTTCTGAAATGTGCTGGTGCGCTGAGTGTTCCTGCCGCCACGCTGGTAGGGGCGATCGAATCGAGTCTCAGGCAGAGCCGGCAGGGGACGGAATAACCCACACCACTGGCGGTTCAGGCGGTAGTCGTCCGCTAGATGCTGTAGTGCGAGCGGGTGTATTGGCCGGGAATATGGGCGCTACTGCATGAACCCGCCTTCAAGCCTCATTTGGCCAGAGACGGGCTTTGCGGACGCGTTTGCATGCAAGCGCGTCGCCCTTCTTGAGTGCTGGACGTCGAGGTCAGGCACAGGGGCGAGCAGCGTTGATGGCGTGGCCTCTCATATCCCCAGCAGCGCCTTCGCGCGCGCGAGGTGTTCCAAGCGGTCGTCGAGCCCGTTGTAGCCGCCGTTGATCCGCTTCGTGACCGCGCGGGCGTCGTCGGCCTCGGCCAATGGGCCGATCTTGCGCGACTGCCAGAACCAGCAGGCAACGTCGACGCAGGCGAACGCGTCCAGCGCCAGCCGGGTGGGATCGCTCACGTAGTCGACGCCTGTGAACTTGCTGTAGTCGCGGTAGTTGTTGCGGCCGGTCAGCTGGATCAGGCCTCGGCCCTTGAAGCGGGGGCCGTCGCCCGGTTCGCTGTTGCCCAGGTCGGTGCGGCCGTTGTAGGCACTGCCGTCGGCCAGCTCCTCGGCATACAGAAGCGAGCCCGACTCGTGTGCGAGCTGGGCGATGAAATGGGCGATCTGCAGGGGGCTGTCGATGCCGTAGCGTGTCATGCCCTTGACCATCGGCTCGTAGTACAGGTCGATGCGCTTTGGCATCGCGCGTGGCATCACGATGCCTAGCTTCTCCTTCGTCGGGCCGGGCGGCAGGCCGGCCAGCAGCCGCGCCATCGTGGCGTCGCCGGGCGTCACCAGCCCGTCGGACT
>NZ_DASWYS010000353.1:0-11651 GCF_036404855.1 Roseateles sp. | reverse complement strand
GCCCGCGGGCGTCGATTCTCTGATTGAAAGCCGGACAGGACATGCAAAGCAATGTGCTTGAGTACTTCGAGACCGGGGCCCGGCTCTCGAATCCCGACAAGGTGGCGATGGTGGACGGCGACTCACGCTACACCTTCAGCCAGCTGGAGCTGCACGCCAAGAACTTCGCCGCTGCCATCCTGGCCCGCACCCAGGTATTGAACCGGCCGATGGCGGTGTTCCTGCCCAAGTGTGCCCAGACGGTGTTCGCCGACCTCGGCATCGTGTACAGCGGCAACTGCTATGCCAACCTGGACGTCAAGTCTCCGCCGGAACGGCTCAAGGCCATCCTCGGCAACCTGGACGCCGAACTGGTCATCACCCATGCTTCGCTGGCGCCGCTGCTGGCCAACGCCGGCGTGCCGGCCGATCGCCTGCTGTTGGTCGACACCGTCGCGGGCGATGCGCCGCGCTGGGACCAGTCCGCGATAGATGCCCGCCTGGCGCAGGTGATCGACACCGACCCGTTGTGCATCATCCACACTTCCGGCTCGACTGGCGTTCCCAAGGGCGTCGCGCTGAACCACAAGTCGACGATCGACTTCATGGACTGGGCCTTCGAACGCCTGGGCCTGGGCAGCGAGGAAACCATCGGCAGCCTCTCGCCGTTCTACTTCGACATTTACACGCTGGAACTCTGGCTCAGCCTGGCCAAGGGCGCGACACTGGTGCTCTTGCCGGAGCAGCTTGCTGCCTTCCCGGCCAAGCTGCTTTCCTACCTGGCCCAGGAATCGATCAGCTTCATCTTCTGGGTGCCGACCGTCATGGTCAACATCGCCAACCAGGGCCTGCTGGAGAAGATCCCACAGCCGGCGTTGCGCAAGGTGCTGTTCGCAGGCGAAGTCTTTCCGACCAAGCCGCTCAACCACTGGCGCCGCCAGCTGCCACAGGCAATGTTCGTGAACCTGTACGGCCCGATCGAGATCACGGTGGACTGCACCTATTTCATCGTCGACCGGGACATGGCCGACGACGAGAAGCTGCCCATCGGTTTTCCCTGTCGCAACACCGACGTGTTGATCGTCAATGAGAACAATCGCCCGGCCCAGGTCAACGAACACGGGGAACTGTGCATCCGCGGCTCTTCGTTGGCGCTGGGCTACTGGAACAACCCCGAGCGCACGGCACAGGCCTTCGTGCAGAACCCGCTGCATTCGCACTATCCGGAGCTGGTCTACCGCACCGGAGATCTGGTGTACCGCAACGAGCGGGGCGAGATCATGTTCGTCGGTCGCAAGGACTACCAGATCAAGCACCAGGGTTACCGCATTGAGTTGGGCGAGATCGAGCACGCTGCACTGCAGGTACCCGGCATCCGCCATGCGTGCGTGGTCTACGACGCGCCCAACAAGGACATCGTGCTGTACTTCGAATCGGAGCAGGACATCGGTGCCGCCGAAATCCGTCGCGAGCTGAGCCAGCGCGTGCCGAAGTACATGCTGCCCACCCTGATCGAACGCGTCGAGCACATGCCGCGCAATCCGAACGGCAAGATCGACCGCCTGGCGCTGTCGGCCGGCCACGCCCGCCGCGGCGCCTGAGCCCCGTCCACTCTCACGAGCGCACCCACATGAGCACGCTGAACGACGTCCTGCAAAGCATCCGCCCCGAGTCCGACTTCACGCAGTCCACCGACTTCCTGGAAGACGGCCTGCTCGACTCGTTCGACATGGTGGCGCTGGTCGCCAGCCTGGACAAGGCTTACGAGATTTCCATCGACGGCCTCGACATCGTCCCCGAGAATTTCAGGAACGCCGAGGCCATCACGGCGCTCCTGACAAAGTACGGGGTGCCTCGATGCAGCTGACATTCCAGGGCAAGCGCATCTCGGGGCTGCTGACCGTGGTGCCCCGGCACGAGCAGTCCTTCATGGAAGACATGAAGCTCTTCAACTTCCCTGAGGCGCGCTCGCGCAAGCTGATGGAGGTCATGGGCTACGACAAGCACCGCCTTGTCGAGGACGGTGTGTGCGTCTCCGACCTCGCGGTAGCGGGGTTGCAGCACCTGTTCGACAGGGGCGCGCTGGGACGCGACGACTTCGATGCGCTGATCCTGGTGACGCAAACACCTGACCACCCCATGCCGCCCACCAGCAACGTCATCCAAGGGCGACTGCAGCTCAAGGACGACCTGTTTTGCCTGGACATCAACCAAGGTTGCGCGGGCTTCGTCGTGGGCCTGATGCAGGCCTTTCTGCTGTTGGAGCAGCCCGCCATCCGCAAAGTGGTGCTTGTGAACGCGGATGTCGTCAGCCGCAAGACCTCGCCGAGGGACCGCAACAGCTACCCGCTGATCGGCGACGCAGCCTCCATCACCGTCATCGAGCGCGGGGACTCAGCCGGCACCGTCCATGCCAACATCAAGATGGACGGCACGCGCCGCGAGGCCCTGATGATCCCGGCAGGAGGCATGCGGCTGCCACATTCGGAGCAGACCGCAGCGCTGGAGGATGTGGGCGACAACAACCTGCGCGCGCAGGATCACCTGCGCATGGACGGCTCGGCCGTGTTCAACTTCGTGCAGGTCGAGGTGCCGCCCATGGTGGCGAGCCTGCTGGAGCAGGCCGGCACTGACGCCGACGCCGTGGACTGGTTCCTGTTCCACCAGCCCAATCGCTTCATGCTGCAGAAGTTGGCCGACAAGATTGGCATCCCGCACGACAAGGTGCCCATGAACGTGGTGGAGAAATACGGCAACAGCAGCGGCGTGACCATTCCCATGGCCATTGTCGAAAACCTGAGAAACGAGCTGCCGACGCGCAGCTTCCAGGTCTGCCTGGCAGGCTTCGGCGTGGGCCTGACCTGGGGCTCCATGCTGATGCGGCTGGGCGAGCTGCAGTTTTGCGACATGCTTGAGTACTGAGCAGACGAAACAACCAGAAGTGAAGAGGGTCGACCTATGGACAAGTTTTATGAGAATCTGGCGGAGCTGCTCGAAGTGGACGCCATCGATCCGGCGCAGCCGCTGGACGCCTATGAGAACTGGGATTCGCTCACCGTCATCTCCGTCATCGCCTCCCTCGACGCGGACTTTGGCGTGAACATGACGGCCAAGGACATGTCGGCCTTCACAACGGCCGGTCAGCTGTTCGAGGAAGTCCAGCGCAGGAAGACCAAGTAGGCATGTCCCGTCCTTTTGACCTGTCAGAGCGCCGCATCCTGGTGACCGGGGCGGCGTCTGGCATTGGCCTGGCGACCAGCATGCGCGTGGCCTCCATGGGCGCGCGGGTGCTCGCCTTCGATCGTGATGAAGAAGGCCTGACGGCGCTGCTGGCGCAACTGCCCGGTGCGGGGCATGCCGCGCATGCCATGGACTTGCGCGAGGTTGAGGAGATCCCGCCGGCGATGCTCTCCTGCGTGCAACAGGGGGGCTCGCTGTCGGGCCTGGTGCATGCCGCAGGCGTCTCGTCGGTGTCGCCGACCCGGCTACTGTCTCCAAAGAACTACCGCGACGTGCTGGCCGTCAACACCGAGGCGGCACTGGCCCTGGTGCGCGGCTTCCAGAACCGCAAGGTCTGCACCGAGGCCGGTGGCTCGGTGGTGCTGATCGCTTCCGTCATGGCGCTGGTGGGGTCCGTGGGCGCCACCGCCTACTCGATGTCCAAGGCCGCGCTGACCGGCCTGGCCAAGTCGGCGGCGCTGGAGTTTGCCCCCCGCGGCATCCGCATCAACTGCGTCGCGCCAGGCTTCGTGAAGACCCAGATGTATGACAAGGTGGCCGCCTCATGGGATGCCGCGCAGCGCGAACAGATCGAGCGCGCCCATCCGCTGGGGCTGGGCGAACCGGACGACGTGGCCAACGCCGTCGCCTTCCTGCTGGCTGACGCCGGCCGCTGGATCACGGGAAGCACCCTGGTGTGCGATGGTGGATACACGGCGGCCTGATCAGGCAGCTCCAAGACAATGACCCAAGAGCTTTGCACGCTGGTAACCGGCGCTTCCTCGGGCCTGGGCCGCGAGACAGCCATCCGCCTCTCTCGCCTCGGCCCCGTGCTGCTGCACGGGCGCGACCAGCCGCGCCTGGAAGAAACCCGCGCCCTGTGCACCCACCCGGAGCGGCACCGACTGTGGTTGCATGACCTGGTGGATGTCGACACCATCGAGGCGAGCCTACTGCAGACGCTGGCCGGGCAAGGACTGCAGGTGGCGCGCTTCGTGCACTGCGCCGGCGTGCTGCAAGTCGGCCCGCTGCGCCTGCTCGACCGGGCCGCCATCGGCCGCACCATGAACGTCAACTTCCTGTCGGCGGTGGAAATCACCCGGCTGCTGGTGCGCAAGAAGGTCAATGAGAAGGCACTGACCGGCGTGGTGTTCGTTTCCAGCACGGCCAGCCAGTTCGGAGCCAAGGGCTTCGGGATCTACTGCGCCAGCAAGAGCGCGCTGGACGGCTACATGCGCGCGCTGGCCGTCGAGCTGGCGCCGGCCGTACGCGTGAACGCAGTGCTGCCGGGTGCGGTGCGAACCGCGATGACCGAGCACATGTTCAACGACCCCGACGTGGTCGAGCGTATGCGGCGGGACTACCCGCTGGGCGTGGGCGAACAGGCCGATATTGCCTCGGCGGTGGAGTTCCTTCTCTCCGACCAGGCGCGCTGGATCACCGGCCAGCAACTGGTGGTCGACGGCGGCCGCACGGTCAACATCAGCGGCTGAGCACCATGGCGACCTCCAGCCTCGTGATCGTCAACGCTGGCAACTTCGGGCGTGAAGTTCACGTCTGGGCCAGGCAGGCCATTCAGGCCGGCGCGCCCTGGAGGATCAAGGGCTTCTTGGACAGCCGCAGCGACATCCTCGACGGCTTCGACTATGGCTCCCCCATCCTCGCCGCACCCGAGGACTATCACCCCGAGCCGGGCGATGTCTTCTTGTGCGCGGTGGGTGAACCGCAAGCCAAGCGCAGGTACACCGACATGCTCGAGGAGCGCGGTGCGGAGTTCACGTCGCTGATCCACCCGACGGCGTTGGTCGGCCATAACGTCCGCATCGGCCAGGGCGCCATCATCTGTCCCATGACACAGCTGTCCTGCGACATCGAGTTGGGTCGGCACGTGGTGTTCGGTACGCTCAGTTCCGGCGCGCACGACGTCCGCATCGGCAACTACAGCCAGATCTCCGGCGGCTGCCAGATCAACGGCCATGCCATGCTGGGCGAAGGCGTCTTCCTTGGCGCCAGCGCCACCGTGCTGCCGCGGGCACGGGTGGAGGACTGGTCCTACGTCGGTGCGGGCAGCGTGGTGCTGAAGCGCGTGAAGACCCGCACCAAGGTGTTCGGCAACCCTGCGGTGCAGATCGGCGTTCTCGATTGAGCGTGCCGGCCGGCGAGCGGGCCACCGGCCCTGACGCTATTTTCTCGGACGCCCCCGACGCAGGCCGTTCTCAGCGCGTCGCACAATCCCGCGACGGCCACCACCGCAGCCGCCCGTCGCGCACTTGAACCTCCACCTTGGCGGCCCGTGCCGCGTCCAGTTGCTCCCAGAACTGTTGCGCATCGGCGCCAACCAGGCCCGGGCCCTCAGCCGGCGGCAGCTGCGGTAACTCGCGCAGGCGCTGGCAGATGCGCTCCAGCGTGAGCGTGGGCGCTCCAGTGCAGATGCGGTTCATCAGCCCGGCGTGATTGAGGTCGTCGAACTTCTCGATCACGACGTCCAGCCGACGGCATTGCCGCAGACGGTGCAACACGATCGAGAGCGCCTCGCGGTCGGCGCTCCACGCACCACAGGCGTAATACAACGGCACCTGCTCCCAGGCCTCGACCGGCCACGCATCCAGGCTGGCGTGACGATCGGCCTCCCAAAGCTCGGCACGCTCCTTGGGTCGGAACGCGGCCCAAAGGTCCAGATCGGTCTGCGGATTGAAGACGATGGCCTGCCAACCGAAGGTCAGCGCGAACTTGAGCGCGGCATGCCCGCCCATGCTGCCGTACCAGCAGCACACGTCCGCAGGTGCGAAGCGCGAGGCTACCCGCTCGCTCAGCAAGGCTTGCACGCGCTCGAAGCTGGCGTCGCTGTACCAGTTCCTGTCCGGACAGCGCACGAACATCAGATGGCGATCCTTCAAGGCACCCTGCAGGGCAGCGACCTCAGTGAAACCGAAATAAGTGGCCATGCAGGAAAAGACGATGAACACGCCACGTGCACCGGGTCGCTCGAACCAGAGAAAGTCCTCCCCCTGCCCTTGCTGCCAAGCGGGACGCAGCAGCGTCTGTAGCGGCTCGGCCAGTGCCGCCTGTGCCAGCGGGGCATAGCGCGCATCGGCCAGCAGGGCCCGCCAGAGCGGCTGGGCAAGATCCGCTTGTTGGCGGCGGTAGGGTGCGCCGGGCTCCAACTGGCCATCCGTATAGAGCGTGGCCAACTGCAGTACCGCCGTGCGCTGTTCTGCGGCCTTGCCGCGCTGGGCCAAGGCCCGCCACCCGGCCTCCTCTTCACGCCAGTCGCGGCCAAGCTTCGGCGCCTTCGCCGGCAAACGCCGGCGAAGGCGGGTTCGCAAGGCGTCGTCCGCCGCATAGCGGCGCGTCTGCGTCAACGCCAGCAACTCGGATTCAGCGTCACCACGAGCCGCATGCCAGTTCGCGCTGGCACGCCAGATCCAGGCCAACGCTGGTGACGCAAAGGCCTGGCGATGCAGAACGTCGCGCAACAACGGCACCGCGTCGCCGCCACCTTCGATCAACGCGTAGGCCTTATCGAGAATGGTGAGGAACTGCAAGGCTTGGGGCGCGGGCGAGGCCGGCGGCACCACAGGCTCGCCGAGCACCGCGACATGCCTTGCCAAGGCCTGCAGGCGCTGGCGCGGGGCCTCACGGCTCAAGGCTTGCTGCAGCACTTGCAACACCGCCACGCTGCCCCAGCGGGCCGGCTGCAGCCAGCCGGCCTGCAGCCCGGGGGCCAACAGCAGCGGCGGGCAGCCCGGCTCGTCCGCCGCACCGAAGGCGCTGCCGTCCAGCCAGGCCCGCACCCGGTCTGCCCGCAACCGACGGGCCTCGCCGGCCTGCAGCAGCCGGGCCAGGATCCCGGTCGCGGCCACTTCGGCATCGGCGGCCAGCGCCAGTTCGAAGCGCAGCGCCAGCACCTCCGGCATGGCTGACGAATCGAGACCTTCCACGTGCGCCAACGACCGCTCAAGCCGTACGACCCGGGAAGGCTCGAGCCCCCGGGGGCACTGAGCCAGTTCCGCACGCGCGGCCCGCAGCACCAGGCCGGCGCCGTGGCCGGTCGGGGCCGCAAGCGGATCCAAGCCGTGGTGACTCAGCAGCACGGGCGTCAGGGTCGTCTGGGCCTCGAAATCGCCTTGCCCGCACAAATGCTCGACCAGCGCGGGGTCCGTCCAATCATGCCGCAGCGGGTGCAGCGCCTGCGCGTAGCGACCGTCCAGGCAGCTTGCCGCGCGTTCGACCTCTCCCTGCGGCAGGGCTTGCACGCAGGACCACAGAGCCTGCCACAGGGCCAGACGCTCCGCGCCATCGAGCGCGGCATCCAGATGAGGCAGCAGGCGGCGCAGCGCCGCAACCGACGGCCCGGAATGGACCAGGCGTGAGAAATAGTCTGCATAGGCCTCCCGGTGCGCGAACGGCAGCGGGGCTTCGTCGGCGCGCGACTGCGGGGACGTGTCATGCGGCAGCTCCGGGGCGCCGCCCGACGGCTGGGTGTCGCCCTGCCACCGCGAACTCTCGTCGAGGCACCCGTGTGCAGACTTCGCGCCGAGCACGGGCTGCAGGGCGGCTGCCAGGGCCCGGTCGAGACCGTCCAGCGCCGCCAGGGTGGGCTGCCGCGCGTGGATGCCTTCGGCCAGCAGGGCGCGCACCACATCGCACGCAGCTCCCACCCCCGCATGGCCGGCAACTGCGGCTTCCACCGAGGCCAGCGCCTCCGGCAGGATGCTGCGGATGCTGGCCGATTCCCTGTCCACAAGATAGACCAGCGCCTCACGGATGGTGGCCGCCAGTCCCAGGGCGTGATCCCGCACGTCGGCGGACGTCACTGCGCTCATCGGCGGGTTTCCTTCTTCGGACTGCTCATAGGTCGAAAGATCACCCGGCCGCAGGCAAGTCCTGCGGCGCCTGGCCCGCCTGACAGCGCGCCCACATCCGCTCATACAGCGCCTCCAGGTCGCCCGCGAAGCGCGCGGCGTCGTACAACGGCGAGGTGTCGCGCGCCTGCGCAAGGCGCGCGCGCAGCGCGGCAAGGCGTGCCGGGTCTGCAGCCAGCGCGCAGACAAGTTCGACATAGGCCTGCGGCGTGTCGCACACCAGCTCGGCCAGGCCGATGGCGCACAGCAGGCTCTCGCTGACACGGCCAGCGAAGGTCTCGCCGCGAAGCGCCACGACGGGCACGCCGGCCCACAACGCGTCGCTGGTGGTCGTATGACCGTTGCAGGGCCAGCTGTCCAGCGCGAGATCGGCCGCACCCAGGCGACGCAGGTGGTCGGACATTTGCGCGAAGGGCATGCAGACGAGGCGCTCAGGCGCCACGCCACGGGCCTGCACCTCACGGCGCAGCTCGGCGTCGGGGGCATCGCCGCCGGTCAGCTGCCACAGCACGGCGCCGGGCACGCGGCGCAGGATCTCCATCCAGGCATCGAACAGCGCCGGATTCAGCTTGCCGACCTGATTGGCGCTGAGCAGCACCAGCGCCCCTTCGGCCAGCCCAAGCTCGCGCCGTGCGGGTGGTTCGGCACGGCCACGCGATGCATCGTTGGGCTGGTAGCAGTGCGGCATCTGGGCGATCTTTTCGGTGTACCAGGGCGCGTCCGCCAGCGGGGTGACGATGGGATCGCCGATGACGTAGTCCACCTGCGGCGCGCCACAGGTGCCTGGAAATCCCAACCATGCCACCTGCACCGGCGCGGGCCGGTAGGCCAGCATGGCCATGCGGCTGCCAGCCGTGTGGCCCTTCAGGTCAATGAGGAGGTCCACGCCCAGCTCGCGCACGCGGCGGGCCATGTCGGGCAGGCTCAGCCGGCCCATCTCCTCGAAGCGATCGCCCGCTCGCATCAGGCGCTGGCGCAGCGCGGAGCCGTCGTCACCACCGTGGGACAGCAGGCTGACCTCGAAGCGCTCGCGGTCGTGGTGCTCGAGCACCTGCGTGATGAGCGAGGCCGTGGCGTGGCCATGGAAGTCGTTGGACAGATAGGCCACATGCAGGCGCCGGCCCTCCCTGGGCTTGACCTCAGGCGCCGGCCAGGGCTTGATGTAGCGGGTCTGGCTCAGCGCCGCCAAACGGGCGGCCGCGAGCATCTGCGCCTTCGTGTGAGGCAGCATCACCAAGGCGAACGGCGGCACGTAGTGCATCGCCCGGGCCGGGCCCGAGAGCGAATCCAGCAGCCCCTGGCAGCGCACGTCGTAGTCACCCCAGCGACAGGCCATCTGCTCCAGGTGGTTCAGATAGGCCAGCGCGCCGATGCTCTCTGGATAGAGCGTATAGACGGTGCGAAAGCACTCGGCGGCTTCCGCGTGCAGCTTCAGCGCATAGAAAGCGAACCCGAGCTGCATATGCGCCTGGCCGTCGTCCAGGCGCAGCGCGATCGCGCGCAGCAGCGGCTCCACCGCCTCCTGGGAGCGGTTCAGGTTGTTGAGGGCCGTCCCCATCAACCGGAGCAGTTGCGGGCTCTGGTCGCGCAGCTCCGCCGGCAGCTTGGCCGCCAGCGCCAGCGCGCGGGGTGAGTCATGCGTGTCCAAGGCCGCCTTCACGGCCTCCTCGGTGGCGTCGCGAGCCAGGGAGTCGTCGGCGCCGGCATATTGCTGCGCCCGTTCCGCCGCGCGCAGACCTTCGTCCGGCCGATCCGCCGCCTGGCAGGCTTGCGCCAGCGTCAACCACAGCGTGGCGTCACGCGGCCGCAGCTTCAGCACACGTTCGAGCAGCGGAATGGCTTCGCTCCACTGCCTCGCCACCAGCAGGGGGCGGGCGCGCTGAAGTAGCTTCAACGAGGTCTGGTCGGGATGGGGCATGGCTTGGGCGGCGCTATATCGGCGGTGATACGCCGGACTTTAGGGCTCGCTGCCCCCCGCCATCGCCTGAAATGGCGGGGGGGCAACGCCAGACTTTTTCTGCCGCTCGGCCGATCGCATCAATTGGTCGACCTTGGTCGCGTTGTTCAATAAATCACAGGCCTTGACAAAAGGCCCTCAAGAAACTTGTGCAGCCATCCGATAGCCAATCCAACGAGTCCGGAAACGGATTCGTGATTCGGTCCAGTTCCCTTCGGCACCGTTGCCGGGACTCCCTAGCTTGCAAAAGGAAGGCACACCATGCCCCAGATCATCAATACCAACCTGCTGTCGCTGAACGCCCAGCGCAACACCTCCACGTCGCAGTCGGCGCTGGCCGTCTCCATGCAGCGCCTGTCCTCCGGTCTGCGCGTGAACTCCGCCAAGGACGACGCGGCCGGCCTCGGCATCTCCGAGCGACTGAATGCACAGATCCGCGGCTCCAACGTCGCCATCCGCAACGCCAACGACGGTATTTCGCTGGCTCAGACCGCCGACGGCGCCCTCGCCAAGGTCACCGACTCGCTGCAGCGCATGCGTGAGCTGGCTGTGCAGGCCCGCAACGCCACCAACACCAGCGCCGACAAGGACTCCCTGAACAAGGAGTTCGGCGAGCTGGCCAAGGAAATCCAGCGCGTGCTGGGCGGCACCACCTTCAACGGCAAGCACATCCTCGGCGCCGATGCCAAGACGCAGACCTTCCAGGTCGGCGCCAACACCACGGGCGATGACACCATCTCCGTCGGCATGAAGAACATGAAGACGGCCACCGACATCACCGCCGTCACCTCCGGCGTGTCGATCGACGGCACCATCGGCTTCTCGGCCATCGGCTCGGTGATCGACAACCTCGACACGGCCCTGGACACCATCAACAACCAGCGCGCCATCCTGGGTGCCACCCAGAACCGCTTCGACGCCGTCATCTCCAACCTGCAGATTGCCGTCGAGAACCAGAGCGCCGCCAAGAGCCGCATCACGGACGCCGACTTCGCCTCGGAAACGGCCAACCTCAGCCGCGCCCAGATCCTGCAGCAAGCCGGCTCGGCCATGATTGCCCAAGCGAACCAGTTGCCCTCGCAGGTGCTGTCGCTGCTGCGGTAAATCCGCCAGCCCCGGCGCACCCCGCGGCAGCCCCGCGGGGTGCGCCTCATGATTCGGGCGTGAAGAAATTCCTCAAGCCGGGCCCTACCCCGGACGATAAGCCTCTCAACGGGTTCACGAAGCCATCGGGAACCGCGTAGGTCAAGACGCTCATCGTCAAGGAAAGGAACCCGTCATGCCTCAAATCATCAACACCAATCTCCAGTCGCTGAACGCTCAGCGCAACACGTCCACCTCGCAGTCGTCGCTGGCAATCTCCATGCAGCGCCTGTCCTCCGGCCTGCGCGTGAACTCCGCCAAGGACGATGCGGCCGGCCTCGGCATCGCCGAGCGCATGAACGCGCAGATCCGCGGCTCCAACGTCGCCATCCGCAACGCCAACGACGGTATCTCGCTGGCCCAGACCGCCGACGGCGCCCTCGCCAAGGTCACCGACTCGCTGCAGCGCATGCGTGAGCTGGCTGTGCAGGCCCGCAACGCCACCAACACCAGCGCCGACAAGGACTCCCTGAACAAGGAGTTCGGCG
>NZ_DASWYS010000352.1:0-5829 GCF_036404855.1 Roseateles sp. | reverse complement strand
TTCCTGCGCCGGCAGGTCCTGCGTCCGGTGCGTCACATCGCGGAGCAGGCAGCGCGCGTGGCGAGTGGAGAGCCTATCGCCGTCAGCGAGCTGGGGCGGCTGGACGAGCTCGGCCTGCTGATGCGCTCGGTCAACCAGTCCGGTCTGAACCTGAGGTCGCTGGTGGCCGATGTGACGGGCCAGATGGACCGGCTGGTGCAGGCCAGCGATGAGGTGAAGGCGGGCAGCGCCGACGTGAGCGCCCGCAGCCGGTCGGCGGCTGAGCAGCTCAGCCGGGCCGGCGATGCCGTGGGAGCACTCGGCCGCAGCAGCGAGGCGAATGCGCGCTCGGCGGAACAGGCACGGGCGCTGGCCGAGCAGGCCGCCGCCGTGGCCCATCGTGGTGGCGATGCGATGCGCGACGCCGTGCGGCGCATGACCGAGCTCAGCCAGGCCAGCCAGCGCATCGCCGATATCGTGGCCACCATCGACGGCCTGGCCTTCCAGACCAACGTGCTGGCGCTCAATGCCTCGGTCGAGGCGGCCCGTGCCGGCCCGGCGGGCCGCGGCTTCGCCGTCGTGGCGCAGGAGGTGCGCGCGCTGTCCCAGAGCTCCGCGCAGGCGGCCCGCGAGATTCGCTCGCTGGTCGACGACTCGCTGCGCCACATCGGGGAGAGCGCCGATGGCGTGGACGCCGCCAACAAGACGGGCGAGGCCATCCTGGCGCAGGTCAACGAGGTCAGCCGCCTGGTGGGCGAGATTGCATCGGAATCGGCCCAGCAGGCCGATGGCGTGCAGGAGGTGCATGCCGACCTGGATCGCATGCAGGACCTGACACGACAGAACATGGCCATGGTGGCGCAGAGCGCCGCCGCAGCGGCGGAGCTGAACCAGCGCGCGCAGCAGCTGATCCAGGCGGTCGCGGTCTACCGGGAGTCCTGATGCTGCCGTCGAGTCTGCTGCTGCATGGCGGCCGCGTGCTGGTGGTCGACGACGATCCGGCGATGCTGACCTTGCTCGACGAGCTGCTGCAGGTGGCCGGCTTCGCGCCCCCGACGCTGGTGGCCGATCCGCGCGAGCTGCGGGCCTGGTCCGAGGCGCCCGGCTTCGACGCGATGCTGCTGGACCTGGACATGCCGCACATGGACGGCTGGGAGGTGCTGGACGTGCTGCGCGCGCGCTACGGCGACAACCTGCCTCCGCTCATCGTCGTCAGCGGTGACACCCGGCGCGGCAACCAGGTGCGCGCGCTGTCGGCCGGGGCGTGCGACTATGTCACCAAGCCCTTCGACACCAACGAGCTGTTGCTGCGCATCCGCATGCACGCCACGGGCCACATGAACCGCCACCTGCTTCGCGAGCAGAAGAGCGAGCTGGAGGCGACGGTGCAGCAGCGCACCTCGGCACTGCGCCAGTCGAGACTCCAGATCCTGCGCATGCTGGGGCGTGCGGCGGAGTTCCGTGACAACGAGACCGGTGCGCACATCCTGCGCATGAGCCACGTCTCGGCGCTGCTGGCCCGCGATCTGGGCTGGGACGACGAGCGCTGCGAGCTGATGCTCAACGCCAGCCCGCTTCACGACATCGGCAAGATCGCCATCCCCGACGCGATCCTGCTCAAGGCCGGTCCGCTGACCCCACAGGAGCGCGAGATCATGCAGGAGCACACTGTCAAGGGCGCGGCCATCCTGCGCGCGCCCGAGGGTGAGGGCAACGAGCTGCTGGCGATGGCCGCCGAGATTGCGCTCCATCATCACGAGCGCTGGGATGGCGGTGGCTATCCTTCGGGCCTGACCGGCGTGGACATACCGGAGAGCGCGCGCATCGTGGCTGTGGCCGACGTGCTGGACGCGCTCACCTCCACGCGACCCTACAAGACGGCTTGGACCTTCGCCGAAGCGCTGGGGTTCATCCAGGCCAACGATGGCCGACATTTCGATCCCGATGTGGTTGCCGCACTGAGCCGCAACCGACATCGGGTCCAGGAGATCAGACATCACTTCGAAGATGCCAACGCCGGCTGACACCTTGCCTGATCCCGTGCTGTCATCGCCCAAGGCGCAAGGCGCGGCCCGCGCGGCGTTGCGTCTGCTCCTCGTGTCGCCGGACGAGGAGGTGCTGCAGCAACTTCGGCCGCTGCGCGCCAGCCAGGGGCTGGAGCTGCTGCACGCGGCCAGCGCGAGCGCGGCCGAGTCGCAGGTCCGGCAGGCGCGCGTGGAGCTCGTGCTGATCGACGAGGCCATTGGGCGCCAGGCCCTGGTGGGCCTGCTCGAGCGCCTGCGCGACGAGCTCTACAAGGACTGGTTGCCCATCATGGTGCTGGGCGGCAGCCCCGAGTTGCTGCACCTGCTGGAGCGGCGCGCGCGCGGCCTGGTGGACTACTTCCTGGCCAAGCCGCTGTCCACCCGCGCATTCCGCGAACGGCTGGTCGCTGCGCGCCGCATGGTGTCGCTGCGCCGCGTCTGCGGCAGCGCGCTGGACCGCGTCTCAGAGGGCGTGCTCATCATTGACGAGCACGGCACGCTGCGCTCGTTCAACCGGGCGGCGGAGCGCCTCTTCGGCTGGAGCGCCGAAGACGTCATCGGCCAGAACGTCAGCCTGCTGATGCCCAGCCGCCATGCCCACAAGCATGCGCGCTACATGGAGGACTACCTGCGTACCGGCCTGCCGCGCATGATTGGCACCGGTCGCGTCGAAACGGCGCTGCGACGCGACGGCAGCAAGTTCCCCATGCACCTGACGGTGGCCGACATCAGCGACGAGACCGCGATCCGCTTCGTGGGCGTGATCCGCGACCTGTCCGCCGAGCTCGAGCGTGCAGAGCTGCAGCAGATGGCGCTGCACGACTCGCTGACCGGCCTGCCCAACCGCAGCCACGCGGAGCAGCGCGTGCGCCGCGAGATCGAGACGGCCGCCGCGGGCGCGCCGGGCTTTGCACTGCTGTTCGTCGACCTGGACCGCTTCAAGCGCATCAACGACAGCCTCGGGCATGCGACCGGCGACGAAGTGCTGCGGGCCGTGGCCCAGCGGCTGCGCCATTCGCTCAGCGAGACCGATTTCGTCGCACGCCTCGCCGGCGATGAGTTTCTTCTGCTGCTCTCGGGGGTGCAGAACACGACGGATGCGCAGCGCATCAGCGATCGCGTCTCGCACCGACTCGCCCAACCGCTGCTGTTGCAAGGACACCGCCTCACGATCAGCGCCAGCATCGGCGTGGCCTTGTATGGACCCGACGGCCACAAGGCCGAGGACCTGCTGGCGCGCGCGGACGCAGCCATGTATGCGTGCAAGCGCCAACTGCCTCCCTGAGCCTGTCAGCCGGGTGGCCCGGCGCGGTTCAGCCGGCCGGCAGCTGCAGCGCGTCCAGCCGGTCCAGGTGCTGCAGGGCCGCCACGGCGCGGATGTCCTCACCATGGTTGTAGCCGTAGGTCACCAGCACGAGCGGGCAGCCGGCCGCCCGGGCGGCCTCGGCGTCATTGCGCGAGTCGCCCACCATCCAGGTCGCCGCGGGCGGCGCGCTGAGGGCTTCGCAGGTCTTGAGCAGTGGCAGTGGGTCGGGTTTCTTGCGGGCGAAATCGTCGCCGCCGTAGACATGGCGGAAATAGCCGTCCAGGCCCTTGCGCTTGAGCAGCTCACGCGCGGGCGCGGAGGGCTTGTTGGTCAGCACGGCCAGCGGCAGGCCGCGCGCACGCAGCGCCTCCAGCCCCTCGACGACGCCCGGATAGACGGTGGCATGCTCACCGTTCACCGCGGCGTAGTGCTGCTGGTAGAGCGCCCAGGCGCGCTCGAACAGCGCCGCCTCGGCGCTCACCGCGGCCAGCGTGGTGCGCACAAGATGCTCGCTGCCACGGCCTATGGTGTGCTCGACGAAATCGCGAGTCACCGTTGGCAGGCCCAGATCGGACAGCACGCGGCCCAGCACGGCGACGAAGTCCCCCAGCGTGTCGACGAGGGTGCCGTCGAGATCGAGGATGCAGGCTTGGGGCGCGGTCATGGCTTCAGTACTCCGTCGGCCTTGAACATGGCCTTGATGCCGCGCACCGCCTGGCGAATGCGCGACTCGTTCTCGATCAGTGCAAAGCGCACATGGCCATCGCCGTGGTCGCCGAAGCCGATGCCGGGTGACACGCAGACCTTGGCCTTCTCCAGCAACTGGCGCGCGAACTCCAGCGAGCCGAGCTCGCGGTAGGGTTCGGGGATGCGTGCCCAGATATACATGCTGGCCTTGGGGCAGTCCACGGCCCAGCCGGCCTCCGTCAGTCCCTTGTAGAGCACGTCGCGGCGGCGCTGGTAGCTGGCGGCGATGTCGTGTACGCACTGCTGGTCGCCCTCCAGTGCGGCGATGGCCGCGACCTGCAGCGGCGTGAAGGTGCCGTAGTCGTGGTAGCTCTTGATCCGGGCCAGCGCCGCGACAAGGTCGGGGTTGCCGACCATGAAGCCCACGCGCCATCCGGCCATGTTGTAGCTCTTGCTGAGCGTGAAGAACTCGACCGCGACGTCCTTGGCGCCCGGCACCTGCATGATGGACGGCGCCTGGTAGCCGTCGAAGACGATGTCGGCATAGGCCAGGTCGTGCACGACCAGGATGTCGTGCTTCTTGGCCAGCGCGACGACGCGTTCGAAGAAGGCAAGGTCCACGCACTGTGCCGTGGGGTTGGACGGGAAGCCGAACACCATCATCTTGGGCTTGGGGTAGCTGCCGCGGATGGTCCTCTCCAGTTCGGCGAAGAAGTCGACCTCGCTGCTGACGGGAATGGCGCGGATGTCGGCGCCCGCAATGACGGCGCCGTAGATGTGGATGGGGTAGCTGGGATCGGGCACCAGCACGGTGTCGCCGCGGTCCAGCGTGGCCAGCATCAGGTGGGCCAGGCCCTCCTTGGAGCCTATGGTGACGATGGCCTCGGTGTCCGGATCGATGGCCACGCCGTAGCGGCGCTGGTACCAATGCGAGATCGCGCGGCGCAGTCGCGGGATGCCTTTGCTGGCCGAGTAGCCGTGGGTGTCGGGGCGCTGTGCGACCTCCGCGAGCTTGGCGACGATGTGCGGCGGCGTGGCCCCGTCGGGGTTGCCCATGCTCATGTCGATGATGTCTTCGCCACGCCGGCGAGCCGCGAGCTTGAGCTCGGCGGTGATGTTGAAGACGTACGGGGGGAGGCGATCGATGCGCGCGAAGCGGCGCTTGCCGCCGGAGGCGGAAGAGGAAGCAGTCATTGGCAGTGTCACGTGAGCGCCCGGAACCGTCCGAGCGACGTCGCCCCGCCAGAGCGGCTGGGCCGGCTCATCGTATACGACAGCCTCGCGTCGGCCGGGAAGCGACGCGACTGACGTCCGACGAGGACTCGCCCGGCGCCGTAAGCTGGCGGCGTGCAGCCTCCGCCATCACGCATGAATCCACCCGAGCCCGCTTCGCTGACGGTCGACAACGACACCACCGTGTCCGCCCTGTGGTTGCAGCCGCAGCAGCCGTCGTGCGCCTACGTCTTCGCCCATGGGGCCGGCGCGGACATGCACCACGACTTCATGGCGGCGCTGTCGCAGGCCCTGTTCGAGCGGTCGGTGGCGACCTTGCGCTACCAGTTTCCCTTCATGGAGCGCGGCTCCAGGCGGCCCGACTCGCCGGCGCTGGCCCAGGCCACGGTGCGCGCCGCGGTGGCGGCGGCGCGCGGCCGCCTGCCCGATGTGCCGCTGTTCGCGGGCGGCAAGTCGTTCGGCGGCCGCATGAGCGCGCAGGCCCAGGCGCAGGAGCCCCTGACGGGCGTGCTGGGCCTGGCGTTCGTGGGCTATCCGCTGCATCCCGCGGGCAAGCCCGGGCTGGAACGCGCGCGGCCGCTGCACGGCGTGCAGTTGCCC
>NZ_DASWYS010000351.1:0-9018 GCF_036404855.1 Roseateles sp. | reverse complement strand
AGCTTGGGCACCAGGGGCTGCTCGACCGGATGGAGGTTGACGACCAACAGGTCGCCGTTGGCGGCAATGGCGGCGGCCAGCTCCGGCAGGCCAGCCTGCAGCAGCCAGCCCGGGTTGCCGTCACGGAACGTGGGCGCGTAGAGGATCACCTTGCGGCCGCGGCTCAGGAAGTCCTGGGCCCGGCGATAGACGTCCATGTCCACGTTGACAAGATCGTGGGCGGTCGGCTCGCGCAGCAGCACGTCATTGCGCGGGTAGCCGATGGGCGCGTACTGCCCGAACGCGAACCAGCGACGGAACTCGGACTCCTGTCCCGCCGACGTGCCGACAAGGCGGCTGAACGGGCCGCAGGTGCGCAGCACGCGGGCGAAATGCGGCGACATGCGCCCCAGCCCGGCCAGGTTGCGCAGGCCGATCTCCTTGACGGACACCCCATGCCACAACTGCACCTGGCGGGCCCCGGCCAGCAGCGCAGCAGCGTAGGGGTTGCTGTTGAGCAAGTGGTCATCGATGACGGCCACGGCCGCGGCCAGCGCGGTATGCAGGTGCGCGGCGGTCCAGTCTGCGGGCGACACGGGGAAGCAGGGGCCGCCGGTCTGCGCGACCAGCTCGGCCTGGGCTTCGTCCATGGGCAGGAACCAGCATTCGGCTTGCAGCGCCTCAGCCTGTGCCTGCGCTGCCAGCCAGGCGTACTTCACGTTATTGCCGAAGTAGGTGCCGCCCACGAAGACGACGATGCGCTCCTTGGGGTGCATGCGCGACACGTCGGCGAGGTCGCGGTTGCTGCGCTCCAGGTTGAGCTGGGCCTGCAGCTCCTCGATCTTGGCACCCTGCTCGCGGCCACGCTGGTCGAGCCCGCGCAGCTCGTCGTTGCGCAGCTGCACGATGTTGTCCACCAGCGTGTCGATGGCGGCGAGCAACTGGCCGTTGCTCGCTTCCAGCTCGGCCACGCGCTGCGCCAGGCCGTCGGCCGGCGCGGCGATGGGCGGAGCCAGCGCCGCTGCAATCTGCCGGTTCAGCGCATCGGCGGGCGAGAACGCCATCGGTGCAGGTGGCGTCATCGGTGCGGTCGTGACCGGCACGGGATCGACGGCGGCCGGCAGCGGCTCCGGCGCCAGACCTGCCTCGGCACGCGCCCACATGCGCTCCAGCAGTGCCGCGAAGTCGCGGGTATAGCGCGGCGCGTCGAACAGCGGCAGCTCGGTACGCCGGGCGCGCAACCGGGCCTGTGCGGCGCGCAACTCGACCATGTCGCCCTGCGTCAGCGCGATGGCTCGCTCCACATAGGCTTGCGCGTCAGCGCAGACGAAGCCGGGCAACTCGCAGGCATGGGCCAGGCTGGCCGCCACGCGCGACGCGAAGGTCTCGCCGGGCACGGTCAGCACCGGCACGCCTGCCCACAACGCGTCGCTGGCCGTGGTGTGCGCATTGCAGGGCCAGGTGTCCAGGAACAGGTCGGCGGCTTGCAGCCGCGCCACGTTCAGAGTTTCCGAGACCCGCGGCGAGAAGATCAGGCGCTCGGCCGCCACGCCGCGCCGGCTCAGTTCTGCCACGAGCGCCTTGCTCGCGCTCTCGTTCCAGTTCAGGAGCCACAGCACGGCCTGCGGACTGCCGCTGAGGATCTGCGCCCACAGGTCGGCCATCTCCGCCGTGATCTTGTAGGTCTGGTTGAAGCAGCACAGCACCGGCACGCCGGCGGGCAGCCCCAGAGCGGCACGGTCCACCGGCGGCAGCGGCGAGCGCTGGCGGTCGTTGGGCTGGTAGCTGTTCGGCATCTGCGCGATGCGCTCGGAGTAGCCGTCCTGGTGCTCCAGCGGCGTCACCACCGGGTCGCCGATGACGTAGTCCAGAAAATCAGCACCGGTCGTGCCGGGATAGCCGAGGAAGCTGACCTGCACCGGGGCAGGTCGCTGGCTCAGGACCTGCATCCGGCCGTTCTCGGTGTGCCCCTTGAGGTCGATGGCGATGTCGATGCCGTCCTCGCGCATCAGGCGCGCCACCTCGGCGTCATTGACGTTGTTGACGTCGCGGAAATGGTCAGCAGCGGCGCGAATGCGCCGCTGCTGCGTGGAACCATCGACCGGGCTGTGGCAGTAGAGGAAGACCTCGAAGCGCTCGCGGTCCAGCAGCTCGAGCAGCTCCACAACCAGAGTCACGGTGGCGTGCTTGAAGAAGTCCGACGACAGCAGGCCAAGACGCAGCCTGGGCTTGTGCACGTCGGCGGCAGTGACGGGGGGCAGCGGCTGCAGGCCGCGCGACAGGCGTTGCGCCTCCAGGCGGCCGGCCTGCAGATGCTGCGCGCGACTGGCCGGCAGCGCCAGCAGCGCGAACGGCGGGATACCGATGTCCGCGCGTGCCAGCCGCTCCAGCAGGCGCGCGCCCTGCTGCTCCAGCTCCTCCCAGCGCGCCAGTCGCCCGAGCTGGTGCACCAGCAGACTCTGCGCGAGCACGCCGTAGCCCTGCTTGCCGTCAGCGGCGAGCAGGCTGGCCGTCTCGAAGCTGATTGCGGACTGCGCGTCCATGCCCAGCTGCTTGAGCGCCAGGCCGAGGCGGTAGTGCGTCGCGGCCCGCTTGGGATCGAGCTGCAAGGTGTCGATGCAGACCTGCACGGCGTCCTTGGGCCGATGCGCGCGGAACAGGGCCAGCGCCTGCTTCTCCATGGCCTGCGGATCACGCCGCAGCGATTCCGGCAGTTGCTCGCAAGCCACCGCCAGACCCGCCCAGTTGGCCTGCAACTCTAGGCATTGCAGCAGCAGCAGATGCGCCTGCGTGTGGTTGGGTGCGAGCACCAGCAGGTGCCGGGCCGCCTGTTCGGCGCGCGCCGCGTCGCCCATGGTCAGCCCCAGCTCCACCAGGTTCAGCCAGGACTCGGTCGCATCGGGCGCAAGCTTGGCCGCGGACTCGAACAGCGCGGTCGCCTTGTCCCACTGGCGTGCGGCCATCGCCTTGCGGCCGGCCTCGCCGGCTTGCCGGGCCTTCAGGCCCTGACGGGTCGGAGTGGTCCGTGGTGCGACAACATTCATACGAGTATCCTGAGCATTTGGGGTGCATGCCGGCAGCGGCAGCCAATCGGCCGTCACTATCCCTGCAAAGTCAGCGCACGCCGTGCGAAGGCCAAAAAGGAAAACCGGGCCTGGGCCCGGTTTTTCACGCTTGCCGGCTTGTCGTGCCGGACCGAGCCATTACTGCAGGAGCGACATGACCATGCCGGACATGCTGTTGGCCTGCTTCAGCATCGAGGTGCTGGCCTGCATCAGCATCTGCTTGGTCGTCATGTTGGACGTTTCCGTCGCGTAGTCGACGTCCATGATGCGTCCCGTGGCAGCCTTGGTGTTGGTGCTCATGTTCTGCAGGTTGTTGTAGACGTGGTCCAGGCGGTTGGACGCAGCGCCCAGGTCAGCACGCAGGGCGCCGACCTTGTCGAGTGCGGTGGCCAGGTTGTCGATGACAGAGTTGGCGCCGGCGGTCAGTTCGGTGCCCAGGGCCGTGCCGGTGGTGTCCGAGTAGCTGGCGGAAACGGTGCTGATGGCGCCAGCCAGGTTGCTGATGCTGGTGCCCAGGTCCACGTCCATCGTTTCGGCGGAAGCGGCGCCGATCTGGAAGGTCACGTTGCTGCTCAGCTGGCCGGCCGTGCCGTTGGTCGTCGTGCCGTCGCTGAACAGCTGCTTGCCGCCGAACGAGGTGTTCTTGACGATGTTGGCCAGTTCACGACCCAGCGCGGCGTACTCGGCCTGCATCGCGGTCTTGTCGTCTGCGGTGGTCGAGGCCGTGAAGGATTCGGTTGCCAGGTCCTTCATGCGGACCAGGATGTTGGAGACTTCGTCCAGCGCGCCTTCGGCGGTCTGCATCATCGAGATGCCGTTCTGGGTGTTCTTCATGGCCACGGCCATGCCGCTGGTCTGGGCCTTCAGGCGGGTCGCGATCTGCAGGCCGGCGGCGTCGTCCATGGCGGAGTTGACGCGGAAGCCGGTGCCCAGGCGGGACATCGACGTGGACAGGGCCGACTGGGTCTTGCTCAGCGAAGACTGGGTGGACAGGGCCGATGCGTTGGTGTTCAGGCTCAGCATGGGGGGCTCCAATAGGGTGGGTTGATCTGCTTGGCGGGGCAAGCTTTCCTGCCCTCAACAGCACAGGGCGGCAACCTCGGCGGGGAACTTAAGTCCGATGCGCAGCAAATTCGATTTCTGTGCATTCGCGGCGCCTGGCGTGCAATCCATCACGCCTGACGGGGCCGCCCACGGCCCGGGCCGACTTTCAGCGGTCGGCGGGGTCGCTGCCGAATTCGCCGCGAAGTTCCGCCAGCGTGGCGAGCAAGTCCTTGAGCTCCTGCTCAGCCTGCAGGCCGAGGTCGGTGAAGCTGCAGCCGACATGCAACTGCTCACCGATCAGAAAGGAGCGATGGAAGCGATAGGAGCGAACCTCGAGATCGGTGACCAGTGCGGCATGCCCGACCAGCACCAGCCGCACCTGCGCCAGCTTCTGGCCGACGAAGATGCCCTGCCCCTGGTCCACGGCACCGCGCAGCCCCAGCCCGCCCAGCGACAGGTCCTCGACGTTGAAGCTGCGGGGTTTGGTGAGCAGCGTGAACTCGGCGCGGAAGGTCGGGCCGAGCGGCACGTCGCGGCGCGGCGTGCTGCGACGTTCGTCCGCCCGCCCCTGGGCAAGGAATGTTGGATCGATGGCTTCGGCGTCGATGCCGGCCTGGCCTGTCAGTGGCTCAGCGGCCGCAGCCGGTTTGGCGCGCGAACCCAGACGGAAGAGAGAGAGGCCTTTCACAGCCGACCCGAATGGCGGTCCCGTCGGCCTCAGGCCGCGCCGGCCGCCAGCAGCTGATCCACACGGGCGCGATGCACACCGGACACGGCAGGCAACAGGGCCGACAGCTGTTCATAGTCCAGCGGCGCGCCCTGCCCCGCCTCGGCGAAGTGCCGGGCCAGGCGGGCAACGGTGGCGGCCTCGGCCGCGTTGGGCGCGGGGGCCGCTGCGGACGCAGCTTCAAGGCGCTGGCTCAGCGCCTGGCGCGCCTGGCCCAGTTGCTGCTGGGCCTGCACCACTCGGGCCAAACTGGCGCGCTGAGCGTCGGCACCCTCCACCTGCCAACTGGCGGGCTGCAAGGCATCGGGCTTGGCGTCCAACACTGCGCGCACGGGCTGGCCGCTGGGGAAGCGACGACCGTCGCCGCGCAGCTGCAGGCCGTCTCTCAGCGTTGGCCAGCGGGTCTCGGACACCGCAAGCACCACGCCGCCATCGGCCTGCGCACGGGTCTGCACACCCAGGCCGGCCAAACCCTGGGTCACGGCACGCAGATGACTGTCCAGCCCCTGCCCATCGAGATGGATGCTCAGCGCGCGGCCCTGGCCAGGCAATGTCAGACGCAAGGTCTCGGCGCCAGCAGCGGCGAGGCTGTTGCCGTCCAGCCCGCGCAGGCTGAACTCGCGCTGCGGCACCCGGCCCTCGGGTACGGCCTGCAGGCGGGCATCGATTTGACCCGCAGCCTCGCCTTCGCGAGCCTGCCAAAGACGACCGATGCCGTCCACGCGGGCCTGCAGGTCCAGCGCGGAGGCGGGCAGGTTGCGCGCCAGCGTCAGGCTCAGGCCACTCTTGAGTTGCTGGAGAGAAGCGTCCAGCTTCTGGGCGTAGGCCAGGCCCTGCTGCAGCGCGCCGACGCGCTGCTGTGCCCCCGGTTCGCGCGCGATATCACCAGCCACAGCGGGACGCAGCGGCTGGGCGGCGACGGCCTGGGCGCGTGCGGGGGTGAGCGCGCGCGGCGTGGTGGCAACGGGCGCCAGTGCCCGCCCCGAGGAGGAACGGCCTGCGGCGCGGGTCGGCTGGTTCTGGAGGGCGGGAATGGCCGGCAGCGCAGGCATCAGAGCACGTCGAACAGGCTCAGGTTGCTGACGCGGGCATAGGCCTTTTGCGTCGCCTGAACGGCAAGTTCATAGCTGTTCAGCTGAATGGCGGCCTCGGCGTAGTCCACCTTGCCCAGGGCCAGCGTGGCTTCCTTGTTGGACAGGCTGACGGCAGCATGGTTGTCGTCCAGCGTGTTGATGACGTTCTGGCGGCCGCCCTGCTGGGCGATCTGGCTGCTGAGGAAGTTCAGCAGGCCATCGGCGGCGTCGATCTGCGTGCTGGCCGTGCCGCTGGTGTAGGTGCCGCTGCTGAAGGCCGTGATGGCGGTCTGAAGCCCATTCAGGAAGACGTCCAGCCCGTACTCCTTGAGCGACACGTTGGCGGCGATGGTCACGCCGTCGCCCACAGCCACCTGCTGGGGCTGGGTGTCGACGCCGGTGCCGAAGCTGTAACTCCCTGCAGTCAGTTCCAGCGTCTGCACGTTCGACGCGGTCCCCGAGAACATGTACTGCCCTTCGGCGTTGCGTGTGTTGGCGCTGTAGAACAGGCTGTCGCGCAGCGCCTCGAGAGACGTGGCCATTGCCTTCACATCCTCAGGCGTGGAAGAACCGTCGGCAGCCCAGACCATCAGGTCGCGCACCATCATCAGGTCTTCCTGCATGCTGCCCAGCGTGGTCTCGTTGTTCTGCAACCGCGTGGTCAGCGCCGTGATGTTGCTGCGGTACTGGCTCAGCGCCGCCTCTTCGCGCGACAGGCGCGCCAGGCGCACGGTGGCGATGGTGTCGTCCGAGGGCTTGAGGACGCGGCTGCCGGACGCCATCTGGCTCATCACCTTGGTCAGGCCGGCGTTGGCCGTCTGCAGGGCGGTGTTCATGGTCTGGCTGTACTGGCTGGTAGCGATGCGCATGGTGTCTTTCCGGTCAGAAGGCGGCCAGCGTGCTGTCGAAGAGCTTGCCAGCGGCAGCGATGACCTTCATGTTGGCCTGATACATCTGCTGGTACTGCATCAGACTGATGGCCTCCTCGTCGGTGTTCACACCGCTCGTGGAAGCCCAATTGGCCTGCGACTGGTCGCGCACGGTCTGGGCGGTGGTTTGGGCCGCCTGGTTCTGCTGGCTGCGCACGCCCAATGTGCCGACGAGTTGCGTGTAGATGTCGCCCAGCACCGTCGGCTGGCTTTCGAACTGGGTCACGACGATGGTGCTGTCCTTCAGCTTGATCAGCTCGGTCAGGTTGCCGCCGCCGCCAGGCCCCTCGCCCGCCGCCGCGAACGCCAACGTGGCAGCGGTGATGGTCGTGGAGAGTTCCAGCTGGCTGCCATTGAGGACGAACAGGGGCGGCCCGCCGGCTGCGGCCAGTCGGTTGTTGAACAGCGTGGCGATGCCCGCGGCCAGTTCCTTGACCGTGGTCTGCATGGGCTCCAGCACCTGCTTTTCATAGTCGATGACGCCGCCAAGCTGGCCGCCCAGCCCCTGGCTGGCCACGCCGAAGGTGGTGTTGGCGAAGCGCAGCTCCAGCGCGCTGCCGTTCTGGCTCATCACTGCGGCGTCGTTGCCCACGACCAGCGGCTGGCCGTTGTTCAAGGACACGTTCACCGTGCCGTCGGCCTGGGCCACCACCTGCACGCCGACCAGGGAGGCCAGCGAGTCGATGCGCTGGTCACGCGCATCCAGCAGGCCCGAGGTGTTCAGACCACCGGCCTGGGCCGCAGCGATCTGGCGGTTCAGCAGCGCGATGTCGGTCGTGTAGCCGTTGATCTGGCTGATGGCCGCACCGCGCTGGTCGTTCAGCGCGTTGTGCTGCGTCGTGAAGAGTTGCTGCTGGCTGGCGATGCGCTTGACCAGGGTGTCCGCCGACGTGAGGACCTGGGAGCGCAGCGCTGCCGAGTCAGGCTGCACACTGGCAGCGTTGAGCGATGCAAAGAAGCCGTCCAGCGCGTTGTTGATGTTCGAGGTGTCGTCCGACATCACCGACTCGAGCTGGTTCAGATAAGGCTGGCCGGCGTCGTAGCGGCCCAGCTCGGAGGCGGCCTTCCACATCTGCAGCGACTTGTAGTTGTCGGCAAAGCGGATCAGCGACGACACCTGCACGCCGTTGCCGGCCGCCGTCAAACCACCGGCCAGGGCCTGGCGCGAGGTCAGCAGCACGCCCTGACGGGTGTAGCCCGGCGTGGCCGTGTTGGCGATGTTCTGGCTGGTGGTGTTCAGCGCCGTCTGCGCCGCGATGGCGCCCGACAGGGCGTTGTGGATCATGCTCATGGGGACTGCCTCGTGTCTGGGCCTACTTCTCAGAGGAAGGCGACGCGGCAGCGCCAGCGCTTAAATCCGGCGCCGGCAGCAGTTGCTTCAGCAGCAGGTCGGCAATGCCGAAGGCACGCTGGCCCGCCAGGGAGTCGGCGACGAGGCCGTCGGCCAGGTCGTTCATCGGCTCGCTGGTCTTCTTCTTGAGCGGGCTGTCCTCGTCGGCCAGCTCGCGGGTCGCGCTCCGCATCTGGCCCAGCATCTGCTTGATGAACTGGGCTTCGAACTTGACGGCCGCATCGGTGGCGCGCTGGCGCAGCCGGGCGTCGGCATCCGGGGCCTGGGCTTGCAGGGCGTTGTCGAGTTTCATGGTCAGATTACCTGCAGTTCGCCGTCGATGGCACCCGCCTGGTCCAGCGCCTGCAGGATGGCCATGATGTCGTCGGGATTCGCGCCGATGCTGTTGATGGTGTCGACGATGGCCTGCAGGCTGGCGCCCGCCGGCCAGCGCAGCATGCGGCCGCTACCCTGGTCCACCGCCACGCGCGACTGCGGCACCACCTGGGTCTGGCCCTGGCCGAAGGCATTGGGCTGGCTGACCTGGGGACGCTCGCTGATGACCACCCTGAGCGAGCCGTGCGAGACCGCGGCGGGGCGCACCCGAACGCCTTCAGCGATGACGACCGTGCCGGTGCGCGAGTTGAACACGACCTTGGGCAACGCGTTGCCGGCCTCGATTCCCAGACCTTGCAGTTGAGCGATGAAGGCCACGCGCTGGGTGGGCTCAGGCGGCGCCTGCACCTCCACGCTGGTGGCATCGCGCGTCGTGGCGATGTCGGCACCGAAGCGCTGATTGACGGCTTGCACGATGCGAGTGGCCGTCTCGAAACTGGGGCGCTTGAGGCTGAGCGTGACGTTGGGACTGCTC
>NZ_DASWYS010000350.1:0-38264 GCF_036404855.1 Roseateles sp. | reverse complement strand
GGCCGAGCGCGCGCGCCAGGCCGTGGCGGCCCAGCCCTTCGAGTTGGCCGGCGGTGTGCGCGTGGCGCTGACCTGTTCGGTCGGTTTCTCGGCTTTCCCGCTGTGTGCGGCCCTGCCGCGCGCCCTCGACTGGCATGCCGCCATCGACCTGGCCGATGCGGCGCTGTACGAGGCCAAGGACACCGGCCGCAACGCCTGGGTCGGCCTGCTCGACGCCCGCGCCTTCGGCGAGGACGAATTGCGTCAGGACATTCGTCGCCCGCTCGAGGCTTGGGCGACCAGCGGCCGGCTGACCTTGCTGCGCTCCTAGCGCCGGCCCCCAGCACATTCACGTCAGGGATTTGGCATGGCAGTGTCTTCATCCACCGCATTCCTGCTCGCTGTCGCGGGTGGGGTGTGCCTTGTCGCGCCGGCGCGAGCCACCGAGACCTCGGCTTGCGAGGCGAAGTACAACGAAGTTGCACCCGATGCGATCAAGCTGCCCTACCGGGAGTTCGACCAGTCGGACGCCGGCTGGCGCAAACTGGGCAACTGCTTCGCGGAGGCATCCGTGCTGCTGGGACGCTATGTCCGGAAGCAGGAGATGGAGTTGCGTGGGGTGCGCTGGCACCTTGCCCAGACCCTCGCGATGTCGGGTGAGAACGCCCGCGCCGCTGAGGAGGCGCTCAAGTCGTTGAATCCCGATGAGGCCAGGCAGCATCCCACCTTCAGCTGGAACACCTATGTGCTGGCGACCGTGGCCTACCTCCGTGAGGACCGGGCCGCCTTCGATGTTCAGTACGAAGCGCACCGCCTCGCGGCTGCAAAGTACCCCGAGAACCAGACGAACCTGGACGTCCTCACCGGGCTGTCAAACTGCTTCGGCAAACCCTACAAGGACGCCTACGGAAGCTGCCGCACGGCGCCTTAGCCGGCGTTCTCAGTACAGCCGTATTGCCGTGTCGAAGTGCCAGGTGCGGCGGATCTCAATGACGTCGTACTCGCGCGCCAAGGCGGGTGGGAAGGGTGGGTAGTTGGCCTGACTCTCGATGACGCGGCGGACCGCGTCGTCAATGGCCGGCACGCCGCTGGAGCGGACGAAGCTGACCGACTCCACGGTGCCGTCGCTGCGCAGGGCGACCGTCACCAGCGGGTCGGTGTGGGGCTGTTTGACGACTTCGCGCACCTGATCGTAGGTGGGATTGAGCTGGATCTTGCGCGCCCACGCCTCGGCGTAGAGCACCATCTCGGCATTCGCATCGGTGCGGCCGAAGAGGCGGCCGCGGCGGGCGCTGCTCCAGGAGGACGGCAGGTTGGACTGGGCCTGGCGGGCCGCATCGCGCTTGGCGGCCTCCTCGTTGAGCTGCTGCCCGATGGCGCGCAGCCTCGCCTCGCGCAACTCTTCCGCCGCCTTGGCGGCGGCCAATCTGGCGGCTTCGGTGCGGGCCAGCTCCTGGCGCGCTGCTTCCTGGCGTCCCGCCTCCTGCCGAGCCGCCTCCTGCCGAGCCGCCTCTTGCCGAGCCGCTTCTTGCCGGGCCGCCTCCTGCCGAGCCGCTTCCTGCTTCGAGGCCTCCTGGCGAGCTGCGACTTGCCGGGCAGCTTCAGCTCGTGCCATCTCCTGGCGAGCGGCCTCCTGTCGGATCGCTTCGACGCGTGCGGCTTCGGCCTGGGCGGCTTCCTGGCGCGCAGCCTCCTGGGTGGCGGCGCGGCGTATGGTCTCCTGCCGCTCGGCCTCCAGGCGTGCCGCTTCGACGCGGGCCGCCTCCTGCCTTGCCGCGGCCTGGCGCTGGGCCTCCTGACGTTCGGCTTCCAGTCTCGTGGCTTCAGCTCGCGCCGCTTCCAGGCGCACCGCCTCCTTGCGTGCGATTTCCAGCCTGGCGGCCTCCAAGCGGGCGGCCTCCAAGCGGGCAGCTTCCTGGCGGTCCGTCTCCGCCTGGGCGGCGGCCATTCGTTCGGTCTGCTGCTGGGCTTGCTGCTGCGCCTCGCGCCTGGCGCGGTCGAGCTGGGCCAGTTCGGCGGTGCGATCGCGGGTCTCCCGCTCCATGGCAGCCCGGGTCGTGTCGCCGGGCTCGCGAAGCCGCGTCACCGCGGTCAGCGGGTCGGACGCGGCGGCGAGGGCGGCGATGACGGGGGCGGAGGCTGGCAAGGCGGGGGGAACACTCCAGGTCGTTTCGCGGGGGTGCTCGACAGCGATGACGGCGGGGGCTGCGGGGGTGGCGGGGGCTGCGGGTGGTGCGTCGTCAGCGGCCACCGCGACATCGGCATGCGTCGATGGCAGCGCCTGCTCGGATGCCGTCGGGTCTTGGGCCGGCGGCGCGGGGGCGGCCGCGGGCTCTGCCGGCGGCGTCAAGAGCACGACGCGCAGATCCGGTACTTCGGCGCGCCGGGCCTGCCAGGGCAGCGTCAGGCCGGGCAGGCCCAGCCCTTCGCCACCGAAGGTCAGGCTCAGCAGCAGCGCGTGGACCAGCAGTGAGACGATCAGCGCGCGGGCCGGGCCGCTACGCCGGCCGCGCGGCCAGGACAGGGGCGGGCTGGAAGCGGGCGTCGGCGCTAGGCGGGAGCCGGTGGACCAGCGGCTCAAGCCGGCCCCGCCATCGCTGTGCGGCAGCGATGCCTTGGCCGCCCGCCCTGGCAGGGCCGGCTCGGCTGGGCGAGGCAGGTGAACCGCATTCGCCCATTGTCGTCAGACGCGCGGCCGGCCCGGTACCGGGTTGGCCCCCGATCCGGGGAGCCGTCCCCCGAATGCTGGCGGGTCTCAGACCGGCGTGGGTAGCGGCGCACCCTGCTGCCAGGCCTCGACATTGGCGATGAAGTTGTCCAGCGTCGCGCGGATGGCCTGCGGTGACCAACCCGCTACGTGCGGCGTGAGGAGGACGTTGTCCATACCCAGCAGCTCCTGGGGCGCCAGGGGCTCGCTCTCGTACACGTCCAGCGCCGCACCGGCAATGTGGCCGGCGCGTAGCGCGGCCGCCAGCGCGGCGGTGTCCACGCAACTGCCGCGTGCGATGTTCACCACATGGCCACCGGATCCCAGGCAGGCCAGCACTCCGGCGTCGACGATGTGTCTCGTGGCCGCGCCGCCGGGCGTGGCGACGACGAGGTCGTCGGCCCAGGTGGCGAGCGCCCTCACGCTGTCGAAATAGATGGCGCCTGCCGCGGCCTCGCTGGGGCGACGGTTGTGATAACCGATCACCATGCCGAAGGCGGCCGCGCGCGCGGCGATCTTGCGGCCTATGCCACCCAGGCCAATCACACCCAGGCGCCGGCCAGTGAGTTGTGGGAACAGCGGCAGCGCGTCGCGCCAGGCACCGGCCCGCAGTGCCGCATCCTGTTGCCGCAGGGCCCGCACGCTTGCCAGGAGCAGGGCTAGTGTGTGGTCGGCCACGCAGTCGTCGTTGGTGCCCGCGCCGTTGCAGGTGAGGATGCCACGCGCCTTGGCCGCGGCCACGTCGAGGTTCTCGTAGCCGGCACCCTGGGCAGCCAGCAACTTCAGATTCGGGCAGGCGGCGATCTCGGCAGCCGTGAAGCCAGTGGCGCCATTGGTCAGCACCAGCTCGATGTCCGGACCATGGGCCGCGATGGCGGCGGCGCGCGTCGCGGCGGTGGGGGCGTCGATGACGCGGAAACGGTTGAGCAGCAGGGCCTTGTGTTCATCGACGATGGCGACGAGCAGCAGCAGGGTGTTCATGGGGCGCGCAAGCAATCTGAATGCGCGCATCATGGCCGATCCGCACGACTTCGCCTCACCTAAGGAATTCCGTGCATGGCTGGCACGGCATGCCGGGACGGCGAAAGAGCTGTTGGTGGGCTTCCGCAAGCTGGGCCATGGCGGGCGCCGCCGAGGCCCTTCGCCTGCCCTGACGAATGGCGTGCTGCGTGGGCCGCACCACAATCCTGCCATCTTCAAATCTTCCCGACGGCCATGAAACGACTGTTGCTCCCCACGTTGCTGGTGGCGACCCTGGCTCAGGCTGCCAGTGAGACGCCGCTGGAGGCCCTGCCCTACACGCCCAGCCTGGACGTGACGGCCATGGACCGCAGCGTTGACCCCTGCGACGACCTCTACCGCTTCGCCTGCGGCGCCTGGAGCACGGCCAACCCCATCCCGGCGGACCAATCGCGTTGGTCGGTCTACGCCAAGATGGCCAACGAGAATCAGCGCTATCTGTGGGGCGTGCTGAACAAGCTCGGCGAGCCCGGCGCGGACCGCAGCGAGGCCCAGGCCAAGTTGGGTGACTACTTCGCCGCCTGCATGGACGAGGGCGCCGTGGAGGCCGCCGGCCTGAAAGGCCTGCAGCCGCTGCTGGAGCGCATCGACTCGCTGAAGGACAAGCGCGCGCTGCCCGCCTTGCTGGCCGAGCTGCAGCTTGCTGCGGGCAACGACCGCCTCTTCTTCGGCTTCAGCTCGGGCCAGGACTTCGCCGACGCGACGCGCCAGATCGCCTTCGCCTCGGCCGGGGGCCTGGGCCTGCCCGACCGAGACTACTACCTCAAGGGCGACGGCAAGACGCTGAAGATCCGCGCCGCCTACGAGGCCCACGTGGCCCAGGTCTTCGAGCTGCTCGGCGATGCGCCCGCCATCGCCCGGACGGCCGCACGCAGCGTGCTGGCGACAGAGACGGTGTTGGCCAGGGCATCGCTCAGCAAGGTCGACAAGCGCGACCCTTACAAGACCTTCCACGTCGTCGATGCGCGCGGTCTGAAAGCCTTGATGCCCGACTTCGATTGGGCCACCTACCAGGCGGCACTGGGCACCACACCTTGGCATGCGCGCTACAACGTCACCGAGCCGGCCTTCTTCAAGGCGCTCGGCGCGCGGCTTCGTGTCATGGGCCTGGCCGACGTGAAGACCTATCTGCGCTGGCATCTGGTCAGCAGCCTGGCGCCGGCGCTGGACTCGCGCCTGGTGCAGGCCAACTTCGACTTCTATGGTCAGACGCTGCACGGCACGCCGCAGTTGAAGGCGCGCTGGAAGCGCTGCGTGCAGCTCGTTGACCTGCAGCTGGGCGAGGCGTTGGGCCAGGAATTCGTCGCTCGGAACTTCACGCCTGATCTGAAGGCCGCCACGGTGCAGATGACGGATGAAATCGAGGCCGCGATGGCGCGCAGCATCGACAGCCTGGCCTGGATGAGCGCCGAGACCAAGGCCCGCGCCCACGCCAAGCTCAAGGCCATCGTCAACAAAGTGGGCTATCCCGAGCGCTGGCGCGACTATGCGGCATTGGCCGTGCAGCGTGGCGACTTCCTCGGCAACGTGATGCGGGGGAATGTCTTCGAGGCCAAGCGCCGCTTGGCCAAGATCGGCCAGCCGCTGGACCGAGGCGAGTGGGGCATGACGCCGCAGACGGTGAACGCCTACTACGACGCGCAGATGAACGACATCAACTTTCCCGCTGGCGTGCTGCAGGCGCCGCTGTACGACCCGCGGCTGGACGAGGCGCCCAATTACGGCAATACCGGCGCCACCATCGGGCACGAACTCACGCACGGATTCGACGACGAAGGCCGTCAGTTCGACGCCCAGGGCAACTTGAAGAACTGGTGGACCAAGAAGGACGGCCAGGCCTTCGAGCAGCGCGCCGCCTGCGTGGCCGACCAGTACGCGACCTACACCGTGGTCGATGACATCAAGATCAATTCCAGGCTGACGCTGGGCGAGGACCTCGCTGACCTCGGCGGCCTCATCCTGGCCTGGGAGGCCTGGAAAGTGCACATGACAGGCAAGACGCTGGAAAACCGCGATGGCATGACGCCTGAGCAGCGCTTCTTTGTCGGCTTCGCGCAGTGGGACTGCGCCGACGCCCGTCCCGAGGCCTTGCGCGTGCAGGCCAAGGTGGATCCGCATTCGCCGCCGCGCTGGCGCATCAACGGCGTCGTCGTCAACATGCCGGAGTTCGAGCAGGCGTTCTCGTGCAAGCCGGGGGCCAAGCTCGTCAAGCCGGCCGGTCGCCACTGCAAGGTCTGGTGAGGTCCTGCCCCCCCTCAGCGCGGCGACGGCTTGGGGCACCAGTCGTGCCCGGGCGCGGCCTCGCACAGGCGCGCGTAGGCCGAGCGCACATCCAGGGTCGCGCTGGCAGCCGTGGCCGGCGCTGACACCTGCAGGGTGTCGATGGGCGTGTTGGCGACGAGAACGGCCGAGACCTGGCGCCGCGTCAGCCGCACGAGGCCGTCGCCCTCGCTGGCATTGAGCACGGTGTCGGGCACCACGGTGCTGGCGACGATGCGCCCTGCGGACAGGCCCGTGATGGTCACCGTGTCGGCCGCGTCGTCGCGCGAGGGGCGGGCCTGACGCAGGGGCACGCGGGCCGCGGCGACGGAATTCAGCGCGACGGTGCTGCCGTCTATCGTCAAACTCAGCGCCAAGCCGTTGGCGGTGCCGGCCAGCACGTGCGCATTCACGGCGTCATCGGACTCGGCCACTGGCCGAGGCTCGACGAGCACGGCCTTGCCGCCGTCCGAGGCCTGCGGCGCGGACTTGGTGGGCTCGTTTGTCTGCGCGCTCGCGGCGCCAGCCAGCATCAGCAGTGCCGCGACCTGTGAGATGAGCATCAGCTTCATGGCCGCCTCCATTCAATAGCAGGCGCCGCTGGTGCACCGATTGATGCGCGTGCCCAGCGCGCGCCCCGCCAGCGTGCGCCAGTCGCTGCCCAGCACGCGGTCCTCCATCGTCGTGTCCTGGCCGTCGTCGTTGCGCCAGGTGCCCGTGCTGCCGATCTGTACACATTGCGATGCGGGCAGGCTGCTGGCCGTGGACGCGGACTCGCAGGCTGATTTGGAGCCGAACACGTTCTTGGGCGTCGAGATGGAGGAGTTGCCGCCACCCACGTATTCATCGCCCAGGCCGAACAGGAAATGACCGGCCTCGTGCAGCATGACCCAGGCCGCGTCGCCGAGGGTGGTCTGCGCCGTGCCGGCGCCGCCGCCCAGTGAAATGGAAGCGCAGTCGCGGAAGGCGTTGCGGTGCAGGATCTGCGTGCCGTCGAAGGCCGCGCGCACGGTCGCGGCGGGCTCGGCGAAGGTGCGCGTGCAGCCCTCACCGTCGCCGCCGGTCGGCCCGGCCCAGACGTTGAACAGGCCCTTCCAGAAGCGCGTCCATTGCGTGAAGTTGTGGGTGTCCGTGTAGAACAGCGCAAGCACCAGCGGCTGCAGGTCGTCGGTGAAGGCGCGGTAGCTGGGCATGTCGGCATCAGGTACCAGGCCCCAGTCGATCTTGTCGCCACGGTCCGTGGCGGAGGACGGTGCATCGGTGCGCCAGATGATCGGTCGTGCGGTCTGCCACGGCACCGTGAGGGTGCCGCCGAAGGGCAGGGGCAGCGTGGCCTGTGTCAGTGGCGCTCCGCCGGCATAGGTCACCGCGGGGGCGGAGCTGGTGCGGTTGCCGCCGCTGCGTGCACTGGCCGAGTAGGTGACCAGGCGCTGCGGCGTGATGGCGATGGGCAGGCTGCAACTCACCTCGGTCTTGACGTTGGCGAAGCTGCACACCGCACCCAGGGCCACCGCGTTGCGGCGGCAGGGGATGAGGCTCGGGAAGGAGAAGCCGCCGGTGTTGCAGGCCGTCAGCTCCCCGACGACGGCGTTGATGCGGATCTCGGCGATGCCGTCACGTGTCTCGGTGGCGCGCACGGTGATGGTGGAGGTGTGGTTCTCGGCCCGGTAGAGCGGGTTGTGCTGTGCGTTCACGACTGGCGTGCCCGCGCAGGCGCACAGTAGAGGCAGCACGAAGCCGAACAGCAGCAGATGGCGCAGCATCTAGGTCTCCCCGGCGCGACGATGGGCGCGCTCGCTGGAAATCTAGGCGCCTTACCGCGGCCTTGCGCCTGCCAAGCTAGGGGGCGACATCCCGACTCTGGAGGATGCGGCGGCCCCCCTCAACCGGCGGGGCCACAATGCTGACCATGCCGAATTGGATCCTGATCACGGGAGGTTCACGTGGCATCGGCGCCGCGACGGTGTTGAGTTGCGCTGCGGCGGGCTGGGACGTGGCCATCAACTACGCGCAGGACGGCGCCGCGGCCGAGGCGCTGGCTGACCGGGTGCGTGCGCTGGGCCGCCGCGCCATCACGCTGCACGCCGACGTGGCCGACGAGGCACAGGTGGCGGCGATGTTCGAGCGGCTGGATGCCCAGAGCGGACGGCTGGCGGGCCTGGTCAACAACGCGGGGATCGTGGCGCCAGCCGTGCGGCTGGAGGCGATGACGACCGAGCGTTGGCGCCGCCTCTTCGACGTCAATGTGCTCGGCACGCTGCGCTGCTGCCAACTGGCCGCGCGGCGCATGAGCACGGCGCGTGGCGGGGCTGGGGGCGCCATCGTCAACGTCAGCTCGCGCGCGGCTGAGTTCGGCTCGGCCGGCATCTACGTGGACTACGCTGCAACCAAGGGCGCCGTCGACACGCTGACCAAGGGGCTGGCGCGCGAGCTGATCGGCGAGGGCATCCGCGTCAACGGCGTGCGTCCCGGCATCATCGAGACCGACATCCACGCTGCCAGTGGCCTGGATGCAGGTGCCGCCGCATCCTCCATTCCCATCCAGCGTCTGGGCCGTGCCGAGGAGGTGGCCGAGGCCATCGTCTGGCTGCTGGGCGACGCGGCCAGCTACACGGTGGGCGCGCTGCTGGACGTTTCGGGCGGGCGCTGAGTCCGCACCGGGACGACCGTCCGTCGATTCACCGCTTCTCGACCAGGCTGGACTCCATGCCGTGCTCGGTGCGCAGCTTGTCGGACTGCGCGCGGGCCTCGTCGATGGTGGGGAAGGGGCCGGCGCGCAGCCGGTGCAGACCGGCCTCGCGCACGATGGTCAGCAGCGGCAGCAGGCTGAGATCAGCCTCGGCCACGCGCTGGCGCAGGCCCTCGGCGCTGTCCAGTTTGGCGAAGGCGCCGAACTGCAGCCAATACACGCCGCCGCCCGCGGCCAGGGCCGGCGCGGTGGTCTCGCGCAGCGGTGCGCCAGGCGGCGTGTCCGGCACGAACATGGGCGTGGATTCGCTGGTGGGCTTGACCCAGTTCCCGGCGCGGATCTCGGCGTGCGTGATGCGACGCACCTCCACCGGCGTCACGCCGCGCAGCACGTCCAGCTTCAGCGCGGCGGTGTAGCTGAGGTCGATGATGCGGCCCTTGTGGAAGGGGCCACGGTCGTTGATTCGGACAATGATCTCGCGTCCGTTGGACGGATTGCGCACGCGGGCATAGCTGGGGATGGGCAGCGTGGCGTGAGCGGCCGTCATCGCGTACATGTTGTAGACCTCGCCGCTGGCCGTGGGCCGGCCGTGGAACTTCTTGCCGTACCAGGACGCAAGGCCTTTCTCGGCATACACCGCGTCGCCCTTCAGCGGCTCATAGCGCTCGCCCAGCACTTCGTAGGGCTTGTTGGGTCCGCCGATGCGGATGGGGTCCAGGCGCGGCACGGCGTCGGGCAGACTGCCGAGGTTGGACGGTGGGTTGCGCTCGGGGCCGTCGCGCTCGCTGCTGCCGCCGCCACCGGAGCGCGTCGCGCAGCCGGTCAGCAGCACCATCGCCAGCAGTAGAAAAGCCAGCCCAGTATGCTGTGCGATCTGTCCCAATCGGCTAAGCCTTGCCATGAGCAACTTCGTCTTCCCTCCGGTCGATATTCCCAGCGCCGCAGTGCGTGGCACCGAGGCCCGTTACGCGGTGCGACGCATCTTCTGCGTCGGCCGCAACTATGCCGATCATGCCCGTGAGATGGGGTCCGACCCGACGCGCGAGCCGCCGTTCTATTTCACCAAACCGGCCACGGCGCTGACGCCCTCCGGTTCGACCGTGCCGTACCCCACCGAGACCAAGAACTATCACTACGAGATGGAGTTGGTGCTAGCCCTGGGCGCGCCGGTCTTCAAGGTCACGCCCGAAGCGGCCGTGGCCGCCATCTGGGGATATGCGGCAGGCCTGGACATGACGCGCCGCGACCTGCAGGCCGCCGCCAAAGCGGCGGGCAAGCCGTGGGACACGGCCAAGGGGTTCGACCAGTCGGCCATCCTGGGCGAGATCGTGCGCGTGGCCGACATCGGACGCCTCGACAAAGGCGCCATCACGCTGGCCGTCAACGGTGTGGAGAAGCAGCGTGGCGACCTGGCCGACATGATCTGGAATTCCGCCGAGATCGTCTCCAACCTCTCGTACCTCTATCACCTGCATCCGGGCGACCTGATCTACACGGGCACGCCGGCCGGCGTGGGGGCGGTGGTGCCGGGAGACGTACTGGCGGGCCGCATCGAGGGACTGGGTGAGATCCACCTGACCGTCGGCCCCGCGGAGTGAGTGACGATGTTCTCTTCTGAGGAAACGCTGGCGCAAGCCCGCGCACGCAACATCCACGAGGCGTTGGCCGAGGACATCGGCCATTGCGACTGGACGGCATTGCTCGTACCCGCGGGCCGGCGCGTGGCCGCCCAGGTGAAGGTGCGCGAGGCGGCCGTGCTGTGCGGGCGCGACTGGTTCGACGGTGTGTTCGCTGCGCTGGACGCGACGGCTCGCATCACCTGGCTCTACGACGAAGGTGCGCCGATGGCGGCGGACAGCATCGTCTGCCGCATCGAGGCTGATGGCCGTGCGCTGCTGAGCGCCGAGCGGCCGGCGCTGAACTTCCTGCAGCTGCTGTCCGGCACGGCAACGATCACGCGCACCCATGTGGAGGCCGTGGCCGGCGCCAGTCCCAACCGGTCGGGCTGCGCCATCCTCGACACGCGCAAGACGGTGCCGGGCCTGCGCCTGGCGCAGAAGTACGCGGTGCGCGTGGGCGGCGGCCAGAACCAGCGGCTGGCGCTGTACGCGGGCATCCTCATCAAGGAGAATCACATCGCGGCGGCTGGTGGCGTGGGCGAAGCGTTGCGCGCGGCGCAGGCATTGAAGTCGGGCGTGGACATCCAGGTCGAGGTCGAGACCATTGCGCAGCTGCGCGAGGCGCTGGAGGCCGGCGCCCTCAGCGTGCTGCTGGACAACTTCAGCGAGCCTCAGATGCGCGAGGCGGTGGCCGTGAACGCTGGCCGGGCGCTGCTGGAGGTGTCGGGCGGGGTCGCGCTGGACCAGCTGCGCTGGATTGCCGCCACCGGTGTGGACCGGATCTCCATCGGGCGCCTGACCAAGGACGTCAGGGCAATCGACTACTCGATGCGGGTGCTTGGCCCAGTCTGATCAGGCGTCGAACCAGGGCTCGTTGGGCAGGTCGTCGAAGACCTTGCGCAGCCCCGCGCTCCAGCCGGTGCGCAGCGCCAGGAAATAGGGGTCGTCGCGCTCGATGCGGTGCGGCGGCTTCATCGCCATCTCGAACTGATTGGCGCGAAGCATCAGCATGTCGATGGGCAGGCCCACCGAAAGGTTGGACTGGATGGTGGAGTCGAAGCTGACCAGTGTGCACTTGGCGGCCTCGTCCAGCCCAGTCGTGTCAAAGCGGATGACGCGGTCGATGATGGGCTTGCCGTACTTGCTCTCGCCGATCTGGAAGTAGGGCGTGTCCTCCGTCGCCTCGATGAAGTTGCCCTGCGGGTAGACATGGAAGAGCCGCGGCCCCTCGCCCTTGATCTGGCCGCCGATCAGCATGTTGGCGCCGAAGTCCACACTGCCGTGCTGGTCGTCGCTGTCGCGCGCGACGATCTCCTTGAGCGTGCGCCCGAGCAGCACGGCCGCGTCATACAGCGTCGGCACGTTGAGCAGGTGCTCGCCGTCGCCATGCAGGCGCTGGTTCAGCACGGAGATGACAGACTGCGTCGTCGCCAGGTTGCCCGCGGTCAGGATGACGATCTCGCGCAAGTGCGGGATCTGGAACTGGTACATCTTGCGGAAGCTGGCGATGTGGTCGACCCCGGCGTTGGTGCGGGTGTCGGAGGCGAACAGCAGGCCCGCGCGCAGGCGCATGGCGACGCAGTAGGTCATGGGGAGGTCCCGGCGAATGTGCTGGAGGCCATATTACGGCCGGCTGTGCGAGGAGGCAGGCAGCCCTGGCCGCGTAGCGCGGCCTCGACGGCCTCCTCGAGCGGTGTATGCGGCTCTTGGCCCAGCGCGGCGACGAGGCGGCTGTTGTCCATGCGCACGGGTCGCTGCCAGAGGTAGCGCATCTCGCGCATCTCTCGGAGCGTGGCGACGAAGGGCGAGGCCAAGTTCAGCAGCCACCACGGCAGAGCGACGATGCGCGGCGGCGTGCCGCCATGGCGGGCGACGACGCGCTGGATGGCCTCGGCCATCTCGCGGCCGCTGGCGTCCCAGTGGCCGGCCATGTGGAAGCTCGCGAAGGCCGGCAGGCCATCGCGCCGCGCCAGCAGCTCGACTAGGGTGCGCGCCACGTCGGGCAGATAGGCCCATTGGTGACCCACTCCAGGAGCGCCTGGATTGCTGATCGTCGCCACTGGCCTGCCGGGCTTCACCAATCCCTGTGAGAACCAGTTGTTGCCTGCTTTCGGCCCAAAGAAGTCGCCCGCCCTGACGATGAGCACGCGCAGGCCCGTCTCGCAGGCCATGCGCAGCCGCCTTTCCATCTCGACACGGATGGCGCCCTTGCGCGTGAGGGGCCGTTGAGGCGAGTCCTCGCGCAGCAGTGGGAATGCGTCAGGGCCGAAGTTGTAGACCGTGCCGGGCAGGACCAGTGTGGCGCCCTCGGCCCGTGCCGCGGCGATGCTGTGCTCCAGCATGGGCAATACGACGCGATCCCAGTCGCGGTAGCCGGGCGGATTGACGGCGTGCACGAGGACACCGCATTCCCGGGCGGCTGCAGCCACGTCGGCGGCATTCAGCGCGTCGCCGCGCAGCCAGTGGATGCCATCGCGCAGCTCGTGCGCCGCTACCAGGCCGCGCTTCAGCGCCACAACCTGCCACCCCGCGTCGCGCAACTGTCGCGCGGTCTCGCCACCGATGCCGCCGCTCGCCCCGAGCACGAGGACCTTCTTCGCCCTGTCTTCTCCACCTTGCATCACCGAGCTCCCACCGTTGTCGATGGCGGCCATTCTCAAAAAGGATGGCTTCTGTGGGAATTGCTGAAGTTGACTCAGCGGCTATACATTTATGAATGGCCTCGACATTGCCCTGGGAACTGCTCCATACCTTTTTGGGCGTGCTAAGGGAGGGCTCGCTGTCGGGGGCCGCGCGGGTGTTGGGATTGACCCAACCCACCGTGGGCCGCCATGTCGCCGCGTTGGAGCACGCGCTGGGACAGTCGCTTTTCACTCGCTCGTCGACCGGCCTGCTGGCCACCGAGGCCGCGCTGGCGTTGCGTGGCCATGCGGAGCAGATGGAATCAGCGGCTGCCGCGCTGCAGCGGGCGGCAACGGCAAGCGGCGGCGAAGTTCGCGGCACGGTGCGCGTCACGGCCAGCGAGATCATTGGCGTGGAGGTGCTGGCTGGGGTGTTTGCCGGGCTGCGCCAGCGTCATCCTGGCTTGGTGCTGGAGCTGGTGTTGAGCAACCAGCTGCAGGACTTGCTGCACCGCGAGGCCGACATCGCCGTGCGCATGACGCCGCCCCAGCAGGGGCAGCTGATTGCGCGGCGCATCGGCAGCATCGAACTGGGCCTGCATGCCCGGCCCGACTATCTGGACCGTCACGGCCGGCCGGCGACGCTGGCCGAGCTGCGGGGCCATGCGCTCATCGGCTTTGATGCGGTGACTCCCTTCATCCGCGCCGGGTCCGGACGCCTTGGCGGCATCGGCCGAGACAGTTTCGCGTTGCGCTGCGATTCGGACCTCGCCCAGCTTGCGCTGGTGCGTGCTGGCGCCGGCATTGGCATCTGCCAGGCGGTTCTGGGGCGGCGCGAGCCTTTGCTGGAGCGCGTGCTGGCGGATCAGTTTGCCTGGCCGCTAGAGACCTGGGTGGCCATGCACGAGGACTTGCGCCAGAACATGCCTTGCAGGGTTGTTTTCGATGCCCTGGCGGAGGGGCTGTCGACTCATGTCGACGCCTGAGGTCGTTGGCTTTCCGGACTGTGAACACGCCAGCATCGAGGAGTTCGTCGCAGCGCTGAAAGCCTACATCCGCAAACCAGTCCAAGCTTTTGTCCGCATCCCCGGTTCGGCCGTCCCCAGTTGATACGAATGGTGAGCTGCATGGAGGGCGGTTGCGGGCAGTCGCCTCGTCGAGCACCAACTGGAAGCGGCATAGCCGGTACCGTCGGTCTAGCTCGCGGCGAAGCGATATTGATTCGAGCCCAGGCGCTGGTCACGGGCTTTGCAGCTAGCCAGCCTTCTCGTTCACGAGCCGGAGGAACTCGGTCACCAGGCCGCTGACCTCCCGCTGCGCGAGAGCCCGCTCGTCGGGATCCTCGAGGCCGTGGAACGACGCATATCGCCCGGGGCCATCTTTTTCATGGCCGGCCGTCGTGCCGTCGTCGCAGAACTTCATTTCCAGAATCGTCAACGCCCTTCGCATGGGCACCTCATGTTGGCCTGAGGTGAGCTTGGCGGCAAACTCGGCGGCAATCGACTCTGGCGAGGCCTTGTAGTAGCGCAGGACGTGGATGACGTCAGCGACGTCTTTGTGCTCGTAGCGGTGCTCCATTGCCAGCGCTTTGAGGGTGACGAACGCAACGGCATCGGCATGACGAACGGTCTCGACCGAGATGCCATCGCCGTCCGGCCGTTCGACGCGGAGTTCCTGCTCCAAGTACCAGTCGCTGGCGATCCCCGCGTAGGGAATGCGGCAGGCCGAGATCTCCTCGCCGTCCAGGGACTCCACGCCCTTGCCGGCGGGATCGTCGGTGTTGACCAGGAACTCCACAACGATTCGCTCATCGTGGATATCGCGGGCCCACTGCCAAGAACTAGGCTTGCCGTTCTTGACGTGCCGCTGGAAGCCCGCCGCCTTCAGTTGATCGCGCAGCGAGCTGTAGTCCTCGCCCGCGGCGAGCACAGCGACATCGAGCACGACATCGACGTCGGTGGTGCCGACGTGTGCCGGCACGTCGGGTGGCGCTTCGGGTGCCAGGTACCGCGGCACGAGACCACCGATCAGGCGAACCGTGGGCTTCAGGGTGCCAAACGCCTGAAGCAGCAGTACGAGTGCGGTCTCGCAGGCCAGCGTCTTCTCCTTGCTGTACGCCTCCGCCGACTTGTGCTTTTCAGTCATGGTCCGACTCTCCCAGCTTCAGGACTCGTTCGCGGTATTCGCGGGCCAGTTCCTTGTTTCGTCCGACGCCGTCGAGCAAGTCGAGATACTGGATGAAGGGGCTGGTGAAGCGTGAGTCGGGACGCTCCGGGTGCTCGTCAAGGAACTGCAGCGATGCCCCCGAGCGCTCGACGAAGGTGATGTTCGAGCCTTTGTCTGCTCGCTCGAGCCCCATCTCTTCGGCCCATGGTTTCGCCAGGCCGGGAGGCACGATGACCAGTACGCGGTCGACGACCGTCAGGTGCGGGACTCTTGCATTGGCGGCTGCGGCACCGGAGATTGCCCATCCGCTGCGGCCGTCCATCTTCTGGAGGATGCGATCGACGATTCCGCCTCGGCCACCTGCATAGGTGTAGAGCCGGGTGCGCGGCTCAGATCGAGCACGGCGCGTCCATTCGCTGCTCCAGGCATCGAGCAGCCCACTCGCATTTTTGAGGCGACGTCGCTGCGAGGGCCCAGATCCGGTCGCTTCGACCCAGTCGTGCTTCTCAAGCTCCTGCAGTGTCTTGGAGACGGTGAACGTGGAGGTTTCAGCGGTAGTGGCCAGCTCGGTGCCCGCCACCCAGCATTGCTCGCCCGTTCGGTACCAATGCATGAGCAGGGCATGGATCACCTGTTCGCGCGCCCCGTTGAAGAGACTGCCTATCTTCCGGTCAGGCGGCTGCTTGGAGGGGCGCTCAATGTCGATGAGCCAGGTGCGGTAGCGGAAGAGGAGCGTGCCCGAAGAGGATTCAAAGTAGTTGATGCCGGCGGCTCTCAGCACATCTTTCGCGGTGCTTGTGAGATGTCGTGCGGCGACGACCGGGACTGCTGGTGGCTCATCCTGCCCACGCTGGTCATTGAAACACGTCAAGAATTCAGCCAGGCGGCGGGCGTCACGGGGATAGGTGGCGTCCACAGCTTCCACAGCAAGGTCGACAGCGTCTGCTTGGTTTGGAAGCTTGACACGTAGAAGTGCGTCGAGCCTCTGACGCTCGTCGAACGGTATTTCTTCGTGTTGGTCAAGGAGCTCGCTGTCCGTGGCTGCCTGGAGGGCATCCATAAACTCCTTCACCAGCACCTGCTCAGCTGCTTGCATGCTTGCATATTAGCTGCGCAGCAAATATAGGTCAAACTGCTAACCTATCTGCAATGCTTTCATTTGCTGCGCGGCAAATATTGCCTCAATGGCTAACATAGACGCTTCTGTGTTCTGTTCTGATCACCACGGAAGGTCGCCAGCCTTCCGAAGGGGCGCACAGCAGCATGGTGAGCTTGCCGGCATAACCCAGAGGGCTTTCGCGGACCACCGGCTGCCTCGGGATGCTTCAGTGCGCCGGCACCCAGGCATGGCACCCCGTACCTAGCTACCCGTATGCGGTCGACGACGTCAGGGAAGTACGCCGAGCTCATCCAGTCGTACTCCTCCACTAGGCACAACTCCCAGTCGGGCGGGATATTTCTCCGGGCTAGCTCAGCGATGGACGTCGCCAGCGGCTCGATGTCGCTCTTTCGGTAGGGGAGGTCCTTCGTAATAGTCCGACGAACACCCCTGCGTGGCGCCGCGTCGATCAGACGTCGACGAGATGCCGGAGCAGTCCGAAGGCGACTCGCCACTTCTGCCCGTCGCAGTCCAGTGTGGCGGTGTGTTGATTGACGCGAACGATCAGGCCAACGCGGTGCTGCAGATTCGTGTCGGTGAAGGTCACACGGTTGCCGACGCGGAAGTCGGCACGACCGGCGATCTCCGGTGGCGGACGCGGCTTGTCAGGTTTGACCTCCGCCGCTGGAGCCGAGTCACTCCCGGCCGATGTCGCGCCAGGCTCGGCGACGATCGCCCCGTAGTGCACCTTGAAGGGCTTGCTGTAGGCCGCGTCATGGATGGCCACATGGTCCCCGTGCATGCCGACGACGCGTCCCGAGTGCAGCTTCCCGTCTGCCCACTGCAGGTACTGAACCTGCTGGCCGGTATGCAGCTGCGCGCGTGCCTGGACGAGGCGTCTTGGGTCGGCCAGCAGTTGCTCGATGACCCAGCTGAGCTGGTACAGCTCGGCGCTGCTCGCCATGGGCAGCTCTTCGATCAGTTTGATGCGCATGGGCACATTCTGCCGATGCCCTACCGCCCTTGCGCTAAGGCTGCCAGCGGCATGTCCTTCGCGCTGGCCTCGTCCGCCCATTGGGCCGCAACCACCCACGGCAGCAACTCGTCGATGCGGTTGCTGGGGTGGTCGGCGATGCGCTCCAGGACGTGGCGCAGGTAGCGCTGCGGGTTGATCCCGTTGAGTTTGGCCGTGCCCAGCAGCGTGTACATCACCGCCGCCGTGTGGCCTCCCGCGTCCGATCCGACGTGCAGATAGTTCTTGCGACCGATCGCGACGCCGCGCAGGGCGCGCTCAGCAGTGTTGTTGTGCGCGTCGATGCGTCCGTCGCCGACGAAGTTCGTCAGCGCCGTCCAGCCCACTTGGTGTTGCTCAGCTAGTGAGATAACTAGCGGCCCAATAGGAAAAGCCATGCAAGTCAGGGACTTGCATGGCTTCTGTTTGGCGCGCCCGGTTGGGATCGAACCAACAACCCCTGCCTTCGGAGGGCAGTACTCTATCCATTGAGCTACGGGCGCGAAGCCTTGCATTCTAGCAGCGGGGTTCCCATGAGGCGGGGCGCCCCCCGGGGCTGCCTATAATTCACAGGTTTTGTGCCCCGCCAGGCGGGCACCGAAGTGACGACAAGGACCAACAAGAGGAATCCATGAGCGCCAGCCACGATCACGACCACGACGACGCCCACACCGGCCCGATCAAGACCCCGAAGCAGCTTGCCTGGGCCGTGCTGTTCGCCTTCGTGGTGCCAGTGATCGTCATCATCCTGCTGGCCAACTACGTCACCACCGAGCACAAGCCGGCAGCCGGCACCGGCGCCTTCGACGCCCAGGCTGTTGCTTCGCGCATCGCGCCGGTGGGCCATGTGGAGGTCAAGGACGCCAACGATGCCGGCGCCATGAAGACGGGCGAGCAGGTCTTCCAGGCCCAGTGCTCGGCCTGCCATGCGACCGGCGCCGCCGGCGCGCCGAAGCTCGGCGATGCGGCGGCTTGGGGTCCGCGCATCAAGACCGGCTTTGATGCACTGGTGCATTCGGCGCTGAAGGGCAAGGGCAACATGGGCCCGCAGGGCGGTGGCGACTTCAGCGACTTCGAGATCGGCCGTGCCGTGGTCTACCTGGCCAACAACGGTGGCGCGAAGTTCGACGAACCCAAGATGCCGGCTCCGGCTGCTTCGGCCGCGCAGTGACCTGCGGTGTTTGATGGATGCAAGGGCTGCTTCGGCAGCCCTTGTCGTTTCTGGCCCCAGGAAGGACTCAGGGCTGCGGGTGGCGCACGAAACCGAAGCGCTGAGTCAAGTCACTGGAGTGCACGTCCTGTGGCGACCAGCGGCCCTGTTCGACGGCGTCGGCCGCCAGGCTCATGTCGGCCGTGTGCACCAGGCCAGGACCGAGATCCGCGAGCAGATAGAGGCGGCCGGCCTCGTCGAGCCAGCTCGACTGCACGGTGGCCGAGATGCCTGTGTGGGTCAGCACGCGGCCATCCGGCTGCAGGCGCCAGATCCAGGGCGTGGCCTCCAGTTCCACGTAGACACGCTGCGGGCCGTTCTGGAAAAACCAGCAGCCGGCCTCGTCGGCCGCGTAGTTGCGTTCGATGAAGGCGCGCAGCTTGTCGTGATCGATGCGGCTGCCCTTGACCACGGGGAAGGGGCCGGCGTGCTGGATGCGCTCGTCGCGCATGTACCAGTCGCCGCGCGCGTCCAACGCCAGCCAGCCGTAGCAGTGCGGCACGTTGGGCCACTTCTTCAGTGCGGCTTGGACGATCTCATCCATGGCGGGATTCCCGACCTTGTCTCCAGAGCCAGTCGCAGACCTGCTCTGGCATGGACAGCAGGTGGCCCGGCAGGCGCCCAGCGGGGAAGCCGACATGGCCCCCGTCGCCGGGTTGCCAGAGCGTCACGTGGTGACCCACTTCGGCGGAATGCGGCAGGCTTCGGCCAGGCACGAAGGGATCGTTGAGCGCGTTCAGCACGAGGGCCGGGATGCGGATGCGGTGCAGGTGTGGCTTGGCGGCGGCGCGGCTCCAGTAATCCTCGGTGTTCCGGAAGCCGTGCAGCGGTGCGGTGAAGAGGTTGTCGAACTCGTAGATCGTCGTCGCGCGCCTCAAGCGGTCGCCATCGAAGAGGCCAGGATGCTGCTGCAGCTTGCGCAGCGCCTTGGGGATCATGGTACGCAGGAAGCGGCGCGCGTAGACCTGCTTGTTGAAGCCGCGGTCGATGGCCGCCCCGGCCGCGGCCAGGTCGATGGGCGAGCAGACTGAGCAGACGGATTGCGCGACATGTGCGGCGCTGCTGCCGGCTTCCTCGGCCCAGCGCATCAGTGCATTGCCGCCCAGCGACACGCCCGCGACCATCAGCGGTGCACCGTGCCGCTCGCGCAGGCGTTGCAGGATCCAACCGACTTCTTCGTAGTCGCCCGAGTGGTAGGCGCGCGGGCCGCGGTTCAACTCGCCAGAACAGCCGCGGAAATGCGGCAGCGCCATGGCCCAGCCGCGCGCGCGGGCGGCGCTGGCGAAGGCGACGCTGGAGTGGCTGGTGCGGTCGCCCTCCAGGCCATGGAAGAGCACGAACAGCGGGGCGCCCGCTGGTGATCCGGCCAGGAAGTCGACGTCGATGAAGTCGCCATCGGGGGTGTCCCAGCGCTCGCGCGTCCAGCTCGGGGCCTGACCGTCGTGCTGACGGCTGAAGAGGGCGGGCCAGATGGTCTGGGCGTGACCACCGGGTAGCCAGCGGGGGGCGCGGTACTGCATGCGCCTGACTCCTAATGCAGGGTGCCGGCGTCCGCGACGAGCTCCTGGACGTCGCCGGCGCTGCCGGGGCTTGCATGGTGCAGCACGAGGCGCCAGCCAAGTGCCGTCTTCAGGTAAACATTGGTTGCGATGACCCAGGCCGTCGGTGCGGTGGCCTTGTCCTCGGCATGCAACTGAACGCGCTCCAGCACGTGGTGGATGGCGCAGTCGCCGCTGTGCAGGCGGCGTACCCGCTCGGGGTGGACGTGGACCGCGCCGCGCTGAAACACCGCTTCGAAAGCGGCGCGGATGGCGATCAGGCCGACGATGCGCGGGCCGCCCGGGTGCACGCAGGCGATCTCCTCATCATCCGCCCACAGGGCCATCAGGTGGTCCAGGTCGGCGTGCTGCAGGGCCTCGTAGAACTGGGCCTCGGTGTCGTCGGGCGAGGCCAGCAGGGCGGCGGTCTGTGCGGTGGAACGGGGCATGACTGGATTGTAGGAAGGCGCCCGCCCGGGCTGCCGCAAAATCCGCCGCCTATGGCCTTGCTGAAAATCCTGGCACCGCTGTGCCTGAGCCTGTTGATGGTCGCCTGCGGCGGTGGCGGTGGCGGCGATGCCGCGCCGGCGCCGGACCCGGTCACCGTGCCACCCCTGGGCGCGCAGTGCCTCAGTGGTTCCGTCGCGCGTCTGGCGCTGCCGGCTCCGGCCGGTGCGGGGCGCAATCAGGAACTGGCCCTGCTGGCATGTCCGGGCGCGCAACTGGATGCCGTTCGGTGGCGCCAGACCGAGGGTGCCGCGCTGGCGCTCGGCTCGGCCCGCTCGCAGGCCCTCAGCGTCGCGCCGGCCGTTGCGGGCCGCTACGTCTTCGGCGTGGACTTCACCGACGCCAGGGGCACGAGCTACACCGGCCAGGCCGAGCTGAGCGCCGCCGCCCCGGAAGGGGCGACGATGGTGGTGCGCGGCGAACCTTCGGTGTGGTCGGGCGGCCAGACCTCGCTGCGTGCCTGGGTGGATGGCCTGGCCGTGGCCGACTACCCGCTCGCACAATTGCGCTGGAGCCGCGTCGACGGCCCCGACGTGGCGCTGGGTGACACCAGCCAATGGCGCGTGATCTTCACGGCACCGGCCGTCAGCCAGGACTCTGTGCTGCGCCTGCGCGCCGAGGCCACGCTCGCCGACGGACGCCGCTTCAGCCAGGAATTCAGCCTGCTCGTGCAGGTCGCGCCCAAGCCTGCGGCGACACCGCTGTTTGGGGCTGGCAACCTGTCCTCGCGCGTCTATCCCTACGTGACCGACGGTCCGCACGCGGCGGCGCTGCGCGACTGCATCTTCACGCCCGCGTTGAGCAGCGCCACGCTTTGCACGGTGGGCCGACTGCCGCTGCTGGGCACGCAGACGCGTGGAGAGCTCCCCAGCGTGGAGCAGGTGATGGCGCGCGTGCTGGTGTCCAACGACTGGATGGGGCAGCGCTTCGAGGCCTTCTTGCGCGAACAGGACCAGAACGGTGACTTCCGCCGCCTGCTCAACGCCACCACGGCCATCGTCATCGGCGGCCGAGTGCGGCCGGCCTTCTACTGGAGCGCCACCGGTGCCATCTACCTGGACGCCGACTACCTGTGGCAGACGGCCGCAGAGCGCGACAGCGTCAGCGAGGCGCCCGACCCGCGCAGCGACTTTGGCAGCGACCTTGCCTACAGGATGCTGTGGCGCTACGTGCAGGGCAACCAGTCGGCCGGCGGGCGCAGCGACGTGCTGGCGCGCGCCTCACGGGACAGTGCCGCGCTGATCCCGACGCTGGGGCGCCTGCTCTACCACGAGCTGACCCATGCCAACGATTTCGTGCCGCCGCGCCTGCATCTGCTTCTCAACACGGGCTTGCGTGTCTATGAGGCCACGCCGTCGAACACGGCGTCCGACCAGTTGCGCATTCAGCTGCCGTTCTACTCTCAGCAAATGGTGGACCTGGGGCGGGTGCAGTTCTTTGGCGCGGCATCCACGGCCGCCCAGCGCGGCTACCAGCCGGCCGACGTTGCCGGCTTCTTCAGCACCGATCGCACCACTGACGGCTACAGCTATTCCTGGCCCGTCGGCCAGAGCGTGCCCCGCGAGGACGCTGCCATGCTGGTGGAAGAGGCGCTGATGCAGCTGCGCCATGGCCTGCTGCGCGACGTGGCGGTCACGCCGCAACTGCTTGGCGGGTCGAGCGCGGACCTGACCGTCACCTGGGGCCGGCGCGGCCGCGTGGGCGACGTGGCCATCAAGCCGCGCGTGGCCCTGGTGCTGGCTCAGACCATGCCCTGGCTGCCCGCCAGCTTCACCGATGGCCTGGCCGCGCCCATGCCGCTGCGTGCCGGCCTGAGCTGGGGCCAGAATCTCGACCAGGGCGCGCTGGCGCTGGGCGTGGCGCGGCCGCTGTCGGCCGCTGAGCGCGCGCTGGAGGCCGACCTGGATGCTCAGCGTCGCGCCGCGCGGATGGCGCGTTAGTGTCCGCCGCCGAGGACTTCCCCAGCCTTGAGCTTGTAGGCCGTGCCGCAGTAGGGGCACTGGCCCTGGCCGCCGTGGGTCAGGTCGATGAAGACCTTGGGGTGGTTGCTCCACAGCGCCATCTTGGGGTTGGGGCAGAAGACGGTGCCGTTGTCGTTGCAGTCCTTGGCTGTCACTTCGACGGTGGCGGCGGGGGCTTGGGAGGTGCTCATGGTGTTGTTCTGTTGAAGCTTCAGACGGCGGTCAGCCACTCGGCGTACTTGGGATTGCGGCCATTGACGATGTCGAAGAAGGCCGCCTGGATCTTCTCGGTGATGGGGCCGCGCGATCCGCTGCCGATCTCGATGCGGTCCAGCTCGCGGATGGGCGTCACCTCGGCGGCGGTGCCGGTGAAGAAGGCCTCGTCGCAGATGTAGACCTCGTCGCGGGTGATGCGCTTCTCGACCAGCTTCAGGCCCAGGTCCTGGCAGATCGCGAAGATGGTGTTGCGGGTGATGCCATTGAGCGCGCCGGCCGACAGGTCGGGCGTGTAGACCACGCCGCCCTTGACGACGAACAGGTTTTCGCCCGCCCCCTCGGAGACGAAGCCGGAGGCGTCCAGCAGCAGGGCCTCGTCGTAGCCTTCGTCAGTGGCTTCCATGTTGGCCAGGATGGAGTTGGTGTAGTTGGACACCGTCTTGGCCTGCGTCATGGTGATGTTGACGTGGTGGCGGGTGTAGGAGCTGGTCTTGACGCGGATGCCGCGCTTCATGCCTTCCTCGCCCAGGTAGGCGCCCCAGCTCCAGGCGGCCACCATCAGGTGCACCTGGTTGCCCTTGGGACTGACGCCCAGCTTCTCGGAGCCGATCCAGACCAGCGGGCGCAGGTACGCGCTCTTCAGGTCGTTGGCCTTGATGACGGCGCGCTGGGCCTCGTTGACCTGCTCTTGCGAGAAGGGGATCTTCATGCGCAGGATCTTGGCGCTGTTGAACAGGCGCTGGGTGTGCTCCTGCAGGCGGAAGATGGCCGTGCCCTTGACGGTGTCGTAGGCGCGCACGCCTTCAAAGGCGCCGCAGCCGTAGTGCAGCGTGTGGGTCAGTACGTGGATCTTGGCGTCGCGCCAGTCGACGAGCTCGCCGTCCATCCAGATCTTGCCGTCGCGGTCGTGCAGGGGAGCGGGAACCATCGGGTACTCCAGGGGCTGAAATGGAAAGTCGCTGATTTTACGAAGCCTGCCCGGCCCGGATCAGCCGCCACTCGGCGAGTTTGCCTTTCCTCAGCACCACCTCGATCGCGTCGCCACCCGCGTCGCGCCAGACAAAGGTCTCGGGCGCCTGCTTGACGCCGAGGCTGCCGGCCAGCCCGATCAGGTCGGCCAGCTTCATGCCCACATGCAGCTTGGCGGCCAGCATGACGGCATTGCCCACCGAGCCCATGGGTGCCGCGCCGGCCACCTTCATGACGCGCATCAGTCGTGACATCTGCAGCAGGAGCCAGAAGACCACGCCCGTCATCGCGAAGATGACGCCCTGCCAGCCCAGCAACACGCCGCCGGCGATCAGGCCCGCCAGCGCCAGTCCGACGCCCACCCACGGATTCATGCTTGCGGATCCTGGCTGCCGTCCTCGCGCGTCCAGGCGTAGGCGCGCTCGACCCTGGCCACGCGCAGCGTGTAGTGCTGGTACCAGTCGCTGCGGCCGGTGTCTCGGGCAATCTTGTGTTCGGCGTTGCGGCGCCAGGCGGCGATGTCCTCGGGACTGCGCCAGTAGGAGACCGTGATGCCCAGGCCGTCCCCACTGCGGGCGCTCTCCACGCCCAAGTAGCCGGGCTGCTCGACCGCCAGGGTCACCATGCGGTCGGCCATGTCGCCATAGCCGGCGTCAACCGACGTGCGCTGGCTGGTGAAGATGACGGCGTAGTAGGGGGGCTGGGGCAGGGCGCTCATGACGCGCATCCTGCCACGACCGCTAGCTGGGGACTTTGAGCAGCACGCAGCGCACCCACTGGCCGGATTCCAGCGCCGCCTGGTGGCTGCTCAGAAACTGCTCGGCGGTGGAGTTGCGCGCCGTGAAGCACAGGCCGTGCAGGATGCCCATGCGCGGCACGGGACGTGACCACTTGCGCTCGACGACGCCGTTGAACCAGGACACCTGTTCGTCATGGCAGTCCATGTCGGAGCGGCCCAGCAGCAGCACGACCTCGTAGCGCGAATCGGCCAGCGGCTCGGTGGCGCTGGTCAGCACCTGCAGGCCGCCGTCGCTCATGTTCAGCACCAGGCCAGCCGGGCCCTGGCTGAACTGCACCGGCTTGAACACCCAGCCCGGCAGGGATTCGGCGTCGTGCTGGGCGGCGAGAAAGTCGGTACGGACGTACTGCCTGAGGTCGGCGGGATCGGACATGAAGGTTCCTCCGGTGCGAGGCGCCATCCTAAGCAGAGTTGCTGCTCGCGTGCACCATGAAAACCTGGGCTCGGGTCAGACCAGGCCGCGCAGCACTTCGATGGCCTGTTCGACCCGCTCGACGGCATGAAGGGTCAGGCCCTCGATGGGCTTCTTGGGCGCGTTCGCCTTGGGCACGATGGCCACGCTGAAGCCCAGCTTGGCTGCTTCCTTCAGCCGCTCCTGGCCGCGCGGCGCAGGGCGCACCTCGCCGGCCAGGCCCACCTCGCCGAAGGCAATGAAGCCGCGCGGCAAGGCCTTGCCGCGCAGGCTGCTCTGGATGGCCAGCATCACGGCCAGGTCGGCCGCAGGCTCGCTGATGCGCACCCCGCCCACCGCGTTGATGAACACGTCCTGGTCACCGGTGGCCACGCCCGCGTGGCGGTGCAGCACGGCCAGCAGCATCGCCAGGCGGTCGCGGTCGAGTCCCACCGACAGCCGCCGCGGGCTGACACCGCCGCTGTCTACCAGCGCCTGCAGCTCCACCAGCATGGGCCGCGTCCCCTCCAACGTGACCAGCACGCAGGACCCCGGGACCGGCTCAGCGTGGGTGGACAAGAAGATGGCGCTCGGGTTGGCCACGCCTTTCAAGCCCTTCTCCGTCATCGCGAACACCCCGATCTCGTTGACGGCGCCAAAGCGGTTCTTGATGGCACGCACCAGGCGGAAGCTGGAATGCGTGTCGCCCTCGAAATACAGCACCGTGTCGACGATGTGCTCCAACACGCGCGGGCCGGCCAGCGCGCCCTCTTTGGTCACATGGCCCACCAGCACCATCGCGCAGCCGCGCGCCTTGGCCGTGCGTGTCAGCTGCGCCGCGCATTCGCGCACCTGGGCCACCGAGCCAGGCGCGGACGAAAGCTGTTCGGAGTACAGCGTCTGGATGGAATCGATGACGCAGAAGTCCGGTGCCTCGGCCTCGATGGTGGCGAGGATCTTCTCCAGGCCGATCTCGGCCAGCACCCGCACCTTGTCGCCGGCCAGACCCAGGCGGCGCGAGCGCATCGCCACCTGGGCACCGCTTTCCTCGCCGGTGACATAGAGGACCTTGACCGTCTGCGACAGCGACTCCACCGCCTGCAGCAGCAGCGTGGACTTGCCGATGCCCGGGTCGCCGCCGATCAGCACGACGCCGCCAGCGACGATGCCACCGCCCAGCACGCGGTCCAGTTCCTCCTGGCCGGTGGGCGTGCGCTCGAAGTCGCTCGCCTCGATTTCGGACAGTGTCGCCACCGGCTGGCTGCGAGCCAGCGACTGGTAGCGGTTCTTGCCGCCGCCCGCGGGCTCCGCGGCACTCTCGGTCAACGTGTTCCAGGCGCCGCAGTGCGGACATTTGCCCAGCCATTTGGCGTTGCTGCCGCCGCACTCGGTGCAGGTGTAAATGCTTTTGCTCGTCGCCATCAGCGCATTGTCGAGGCAGGGCGTACCCAGCCTGTCAGCAGTAGCGCGGCGGCGAGGGCACAGCCGGCCGAGAAGCCGAAGGCGGCGGTCGCCGAGATGCCCTCCCACAGCCAGCCGAACAGCAGTGATGCCGGCAGCAGCATGGCGCCCATGGTCAGGTTCAGCCAGCCGAAGGCCGTGCCGCGCTGTTCGGGCGGCGTCAGGTCGGCCAGCAGTGCACGCTCGACGCCCTCGGTCGCCGCCATGAAGACGCCATAGACGCCGAACAGCAGATAGAGCCGCCAGCCCGGCTCGGCCCAGGTCGCCATGCCAGCGTAGAAGGCCGCGTAGGCCACGTAGCCGGCGACCAGCAGGCGCACGCGGCCAATGCGGTCCGACAGGCCGCCCAGCGGCACGGCGAACAGGGCTGCCACACCTGAGACGGCCGCCCACAGCAGTGGCACCTGGGCCTCCGCCACCCCCAGCTCCTTGGCGCGCAGCAGCAGGAACATGTTGCTGGAATTGCCCAGCGTGAACAGTGCGACGACGACAAGGTAGCGGCGCAGCGGCGGCGGCAGGGCCGCCAGCGTCCAGCTGAAGCTCGGCGGCGACGCAGCCGGCGGCGGGGCTTCGCGGACGGCCAGCGTCAGGCCGAGGCAGACCAAGCCGGGAATGATCGCCCAGACGAAGACCTGACCCAGCGGCACGCCGGCACCCAGCAGTGCCCAGGCGAGCAGCGGGCCGATCACGGCGCCGGCGTTGTCCATCGCGCGATGCAGGCCGAACGCCAGGCCGCGCTGGCCGGGCGAGATGTTGGCGGCCAGCAGCGCGTCCCGCGGCGCGGCGCGTACGGCCTTGGCGACGCGATCTGCCAAGCGCAAGGCCAGCAGCAGCGGCCAGCCGGTCACCAGGGCGATCAGCGGTCGTGCCAGGCCGGCCAGACCGTAGCCGCAGACGACCCAGGGCTTGCTGCGCCCGCTGCGGTCGACCATGACGCCGGCCCACAGCTTGAGCAGGCTGGACAGCGCCTCGGCCACACCCTCGATGAGGCCCAGCACTCGGGGGCCGGCCATCAGCACGCCGCTCAGGTAAAGCGGCACGAGCGGATAGACCAGCTCGCTGGCGCTGTCGTTGACGAGGCTGATCAGGCCGAGCAGCCAGACGCTGCGCGGCAGCGAGGTAAGTGCCCTGAGCATCCGGAAATCTTATGGCTTGCAGCCAGACCTCGAATGAAGCGAGTCGCTCTGGCGCCCACTGACGGCGCGCATGGGAAACTTCGGCCCTCGCGGTCATGAGGCGGAGCTGCCGGTCATGGATTTTTCGGTGTGGTTGGCGTTCTTCGCGGCATCCTGGGCGATCAGCCTGTCCCCGGGTGCGGGTGCGGTCGCAGCGATGAGTGCCGGACTGAGCCATGGCTTCAGGCGTGGCTATTTCATGACCTTCGGACTCATCATCGGCATCCTGACGCAGGTCGTCCTCGTCGGTGCAGGCCTCGGCGCGCTGATCGCGGCCTCATCGCTGGGCTTCGCCTTCGTCAAGTGGGCCGGCGTGGCCTACCTCGTCTACCTCGGCGTGCAGCAGTGGCGTGCGCCGGCCAGGCCCATGGTGGCGGCCGAGGACGGCGCGTCGCAGGTCACGCGCCTGCAACTGGTGCTGCGCGGCTGGGGCATTAACGCGGTCAACCCCAAGGGCACGGTCTTCCTGTTGGCTGTCGTGCCGCAGTTTCTCGACCTGCACGCGCCACTGGGTCCGCAATACCTCGTCATCGGCGGCACGCTGGCCTTCACCGATCTGGTCGTCATGGCCGGCTACACGGCCCTGGCGGCTCGCGTGTTGGCGGCGCTCAAGAGCGAAAGCCACATCAAGTCGCTGAACCGCGTGTTCGGCACGTTGTTCGTCGCCGCTGGAGTCTTGTTGGCGACCTTCAAGCGCGCTGCCTGAGAGCTCGTCCGTCGCACGCCCTGTTCTTCGTGCCGCTGCGGCGGCCAGTCCCTGTCCATCTTCCGACCTTGATCTCCGCTCGCTGGCTGTTCTGGGGCCCGACCTTGATTTGGGCCAGCACCTGGCACGTCATCCTGTACCAGTTGGACAGTGGCGTGCCGGTTCTCAACTCCGTTGCCTGGCGCTTCGCGCTGGCCGCCGTGCTGCTGGGGGTTCTGGCGCGCTGGCAGCAGGCATCCCTGAGGCTGCCACTGTCTGCCCATGGCTGGATGCTGGCCACCGGCATCGTGCAGTACAGCGGCAACTACCTGTCGGTCTACGAGGCGGAGCGCCACATTCCCTCGGGGCTGGTCGCGGTGCTGTTCTGCCTGATGGTCTACGGCAATGCGCTGTCGGGGCAGCTCTTCTTCGGCCAACGGGTCACGCGGCGCTTCTTGGCCGCGGCCAGCGGCGGGGTGCTGGGCGTGGTGCTGATCTTCTGGCCCGAGATCGCTGCGACCGGCGCCCGGCCTACGGCCGCCCTCGGCCTGGGGTTGGGGCTGCTTGCGGTGGTGGCCGCCTGCGTGGGCAACGTGCTGACGCTGACGTTGACGCGCCGCGGCCTGCCGCTGGTGCCGGTGCTGGCCTGGAGCATGGGCTATGGCGCCGCCTTTCTCGTCACGCTGTCGCTGGCCAGCGGCGAGGGGCTGCATTTCGACGCGCGCGCGCCCTACGTGTTGAGCCTGCTCTACCTGGCCGTGGCCGGCTCGGTGATTGCCTTCGTGCTGTATTTCAAGCTGGCGCAGGCCCAGGGGCCGGCGCGGGCGGCGCTGACGGGTGTCGTGATCCCGGTCATCGCGCTGGTGATCTCGGCGCTGTTCGAGGGCTGGCAGGTGACGCCGCTGGCCGTGAGCGGCATGGCGCTGTGCCTGGCCAGCCTCTTTGCGGCGAGCCGGCCTTAGGCCCGGGGCCTGGCAAGCAGCCGGCTGTCCGCCGGCCGGTTCGAATAGACCCGGATGCCGTTGCCCCATTGGTCCGGATAGTCGCGCATGGGCGTGAAGCCATGCTCGACGACGATGCCGTGGCACTTGGGGGTGTTGTAGATGATGAGGGCTTCCCGATCCGGATCGAGCTGGCGCCGCAGCTGCGCCATGACCTGGCGCATGACCTCGTCAGGGAATGGGTTGTAAAAGTAGAAGACGTTGTAGCGACCGTAGGCGTCGAAATCGACTGCATTGGCGTTGAAGACCTGGGCATTGCGCTTGCCCAGCCGCTCGAAGTTGGCGCTGGCGATCGCCGCCAGTTGTGCCGAGATCTCGACGCCGTCGACGCGGGCGAATGGGAAGTCCAGCATGGTGCGCATGGCGCTGCCCTTGGCGCAGCCAATGTCCAGCACGGCGTCGTGATGCTGAATGTCCAGGTCGATCAGCAGGTGGCTCAGGTACTTGTTGCCGGACGGCGAGCCGCGATGGACGACGTTCTCGTCGAATCCCAGCTCGCGGGGTTGGGTGACCCTCAGGAAATCGAGCCCTGCGCGCTCGTCGGTCCAGATGTTCAGCCGGCGTTTGACAGCCTGCTGCAGGGACGGATAGCCCTTGCTGCGGGCGAACAGCATCAGGCAGAGGGTGGTGAGCAGGGTTTGGAAAGCTGGCATGGCGTCAGTCGTTGCTCGCTGCGTTGTGAGCAGGCGGCGAGTCTGCGGGATCCCCGCGATCAGCGCATCGGTGAAGTTCGGGATGGCCTCGCAGGGCGCACCATTGCATCGCATCCCTGTGACAGGTCCAGGAGGGCTTGTGACAGGGTGCTGATCGGCCCGTGAGCAGCGCGGCCCCCGGACTTGCACCCGCTCGCGCCCATTTCGTCGCCTCGGGCCAGGACCCGTCGCATCGCCGTCGCGTCAGCAGCATGGGCGCCCTAGCATGCCCCGCAAGGAGGAAGGCATGCTGAGAACGTCATTGTTGTGGGTCGGTTTGTTGAGTTGGGTGCCCGTGGCCGGGGCGTCGGGGCTGGCGGTGGAGCGGCTGGACCTGGGTGAAGGCCCGGGCGAGCAGGCCTACAACCTGCAGGAACTGGGCGATCAGCGGGTGTTTGCCCGCTCGGCGGCGGATTTCAAGCAGGCCCGCATCTACGTCCAGCGCCGTGTGGACGGGCAGTGGCGGCCCGGTCAGCCGCTGCACCTTGGCGACTCGCGCCGGCGTGACTCCGATCCGCATCTGAGCGCGAGCGGACGGGTGCTCACCTTTATTTCAAGCCAGCCTGGGCCTGACGGGCGCGAGCATGCCGATCCGGATCTGTACGAGTCGCGCTGGCAGGATGGCCGTTGGAGTCCGCCGCAGCGTCTGCCCGAGGCGTGGCAGAGCCCGGCCTACGAGCTTGGCCCGGAGCGCTACGGCGACACGGTCTACCTGGCTTCAAGCCGGCCCGGCGGGCCGGGCACGCTGTCCGTCTACCGGGTTCAGGGGGATGCGGCGCCTCAGCCCTTGCCGGCACCGGTCAATGACGGTGGCCAGAACAGTGACTTCACCCTGAGCCCGGACGGCCGTTACGCGTTGTGGTGGAGCGACCGTGCCGGCGCAGAGGGTGGCGGGGGCGACATCTACCTGGCCGAGCGGCTGGGTGAGGGCTATGGCCCGGCCCTGCGCCTGCCGGCGCCGGTCAACGGGCCAGGGTTCGAGTTCGCCCCCTCCATCAGCGCCGACGGCCAATGGCTCTACTTCGCGTCCACGCGGGGGGACGCCAATGGCTTGTCGCATGTCTACCGGGTCTCCTGGCCCCAGGTGCTGGAGCAGATGGGGCCGGCGGCCACGGCGCACAGCCAGGCAGCGCTGGAGCGGGCCGTGAGTGCCCTGTGGCGGGCCATCGGGCATGCGCCCGGCCAGGCGTCGGACATCCAGACCCTTCAGCGCCTGCTCCACGCGGAAGCCCGGGTGTTCGGCCAGTCGCTCAAGGCCAGCAGCCTCCAGGTTTGGAGTGCCTCCGCCGGGCAGTTCCTGGTCGAGATGGCCCGGCCTTCGGAGGAGGGATTGCACGAATGCGAGATCGACCGCCAGCAGCGACGTTTCGGAGGGCATGCGCAGGTCTACAGCGTGGTCCAGTCCCGCAGCGACCCGGCGCAGCCGGTGCCTGCCTACACGGGCGTGAACAGCGCGCAATGGCAACTGGGGCCGCAGGGCTGGCAACTGCTCAGCCTGCACTACGCGCTGGAGAGCCCGGGCCTGAGCCTGCCGCCGTCGTCGCCGGGCGCCACCTGCCTGGGCTGAGGATCAGTCCAGTACGCGGCCCCGGCCCGCCTTGACACCGCTGCGCCGTGACTTGCCTTCGAGCCGGCGTTGCTGCGAGCCGTAGGTCGGTTTGGTGGCCCGCCGCGCCTTGGGCACATGGGCGGCGGTCTGCACCAGCTCGATCAGCCGCGCGATGGCGTCGGCGCGGTTGCGCTCCAGGCTGCGCGAGTCCTGTGCCTTGATGATGACGACGCCCTCGGCCGTGATGCGTTGATCCGGCCAGGCCAGCAGCCGCGCCTTGACGTCCTCGGGCAGGCTGGACGCGCGGATGTCGAAGCGAAGGTGGACAGCGTTGGACACCTTGTTGACGTTCTGCCCGCCGGGGCCGCTGGCGCGGATGGCGCTGAAGTCGAGTTCGGCCTCCAGCGGATACCAGCGCAGCGCCATGCTCAGGCGGAGCCGCCTGGCCCGCGCAGCTTGCCGACGATGAAGAGCAGCACGACGGCACCCAACACCGAGGCGATCCAGCCCGCGCCTTCGCCGGGCAGATACCAGCCCATCTGCTGGCCCACCAGGCTGGCCAGGAAGCTGCCGGCGACGCCCAGCACGCAGGTCAGGATCCAGCCCATCTTCTGTTCGCCTGGCATCACGAAGCGGGCCAAAGCACCGACGATGAGTCCGACGATGAGGGTGCCGAGCAGTTGCAGCATGGCGGGTTCTCCTTCAGTGACGCGGGTGGGAGGAAGAGATTCAGGCGGTGCTGACCGGCACCCGCGGCGCGACGGCGCACATCAGCTCGTAGCCGATGGTGCCGGCCGCCTGGGCCACTTCGTCAATGGGCAGGCGCACACCGTGAGGGCCTTCGCCCCAGAGCGTGACCTCGCTGCCAAAGCCGCTGGCCGGCAGCGCGCTCAGGTCCACGGCCAGCATGTCCATGGACACGCGGCCCAGCGTGCGCGTGCGCCGGCCGTCCACCAGCACCGGTGTGCCGGTGGGTGCGTGGCGCGGATAACCGTCGGCGTAGCCGCAGGCGACGATGCCCACGCGGGTGGCCTGCTCGGCGGTGAAGGCGCTGCCGTAGCCGACGGTCTCGCCGGGCTGCATCTGCTGCACGCCGATGATCCTGGAGCGCAGCGTCATTGCGGGGCGCAGGTCCCAGTGGGAAGCGTCGTGTTCGGGGTAGTCCGGCACGCCGCCGTAGCTCATGATGCCGGCACGCACCCAGTCCTGGGCCGTGCGGGCCGGATGGCGCAGCGTCGCCGCGCTGTTGGCGATGCTGCGCTCGCCGGACAGTCCCTCGGTCGCAGCTTCGAACGCGGCGAGCTGGTGGGCGATGCCGTCCACGCCCTGTCGCATGGCATCAGCGTCCGAGAAGTGTGTCATCAGCCCGATTTCGTCCACCTGCGGCAGCGCCTCCAGCCGCGCGTAGGCGGCGCGGAAGGCGGCCGGCGTGAAGCCCAGGCGGTTCATGCCGGAGTTGAGCTTCAGGAACACGCGGTGCGGTTCGTGCGTCTTGTGCATGGCCAGCCAGTCGATCTGTTCCGCGCAGTGCACGGCGTGCCAGAGCTTGAGGCGCGAGCACAGCTCCAGGTCGCGCGGCTCGAAAACGCCCTCCAGCAGCAGGATGGGGCCGCGCCAGTCCAGCGCCCGCAGGCGCTCGGCCTCGGCCAGGTCCAGCAGCGCGAAGCCGTCGGCGGCGCGCAGGCCCTCGAAGGCGCGTTCGATGCCGTGGCCGTAGGCGTTGGCCTTGACGACGGCCCAGACACGGGCATTGGGCGCTTGCGCGCGGGCGCGGGCCAGGTTGTGGGCCAGGGCCTCGGTATGGATCAGGGCTTCGATGGGACGCGGCATGGCGTCATTTTGCGCGCGCCAGGACGCACGGCGTCCAGAAGGGTACGCGTGCTATAAACCCGCGCCGCACCCGTTTATCGGCCAACAAGCAGAGACAGTTCAGGATTGCGCCCCGCCCGATGAAACGCGGCTTCTACACCATCATGTCGGCGCAGTTCTTCAGCTCGCTGGCTGATAACGCGCTGTTCGTCGCCGCTGTCGAGCTGCTTCGCTCCTCCGGCTCCCCCGAATGGCAGCGCGCCGCGCTGGTGCCGATGTTCGCGCTGTTCTATGTCGTGCTCGCGCCCTTCGTCGGGGCCTTTGCCGACGCGGTGCCCAAGGGCAAGGTCATGTTCTACGCCAACGGCATCAAGGTGGCGGGCTGCCTGATGATGCTGTTCGGCGCGCACCCGTTGGCGGCCTACGCCATCGTCGGCTTGGGTGCGGCGGCGTACTCGCCAGCGAAGTACGGCATCCTGACCGAGCTGCTGCCGCCCTCGCAGCTCGTCAAGGCGAATGGTTGGATCGAGGGCCTGACCATCGTGTCCATCATCCTCGGCGTGTTGCTTGGCGGCCAATTGGTCGGCGATCGCGTCTCCCATGTGCTGCTTCAGTTCGACCTACCGCTGATCGATACTGGCGTCGACACGCCTTCCGAGGCCGCCATTGCCAGCCTCATCGGCCTGTATGTGCTGGCGGCGCTGTTCAATCTGCGCATTCCGCGCACGTCCGCGCCGCTACAGCCGTTCGCGCACAGCATCATCGGCCTGGTGCGCGACTTCTCCGCTTGCAACAGCAAGCTCTGGCAGGACAAGCTGGGCCAGATCTCGCTGGCGACCACGACGCTGTTCTGGGGTGTCAGCGGCAACCTGCGCTACATCGTGCTGGCCTGGGCCGCCGCGGCGCTGGGCTATGGCACGACGCAGGCGTCCTCGCTGGTCGGTGTCGTCGCCATCGGCACGGCGGTCGGCGCGATCGTCGCATCGTTGTACTGCCGGCTCGACCGTGCCACGTCGGTCATTCCACTGGGCATCGTGATGGGCCTGCTGGTCATCTTCATGAACCTCATCCACAACGTGTGGGTGGCGGCGCCCTTCCTGATCCTGCTGGGGGGCATCGGCGGCTATCTGGTGGTGCCGATGAACGCGCTGCTGCAGCATCGCGGCCACAACCTGATGGGTGCCGGGCGCAGCATCGCAGTGCAGAATTTCAACGAGCAGGCCTGCATCCTGGGCCTGGGCGCCTTCTACACGGCCATGACGCGCTTCGGCCTGTCGGCCTTCGGCGCGATCACGATCTTCGGCGTCGTCGTTGCCGGAACGATGTGGTGGATCCGGCGCTGGCACCAGCGCAATCTCGTCGAGCACCGGGAAGAGGTGGAGCACCTGCTGGACCTGGCCCGGACGGACCATCTGCCTCAAGACAGGTAGCCCGCCGTCCACCCGCCGCGGCCTCCGGGCACCCTCAGCGCCCCGGCGAAGCGAGGCCACGGCAGTCGCCGCATGAGCGGCCGGGCACCGCCCGGCCTGTCAGTTCAGTTCTGGCTGCTGGAGCCGCGTCCCTTGCGGCCGGTGGGCGCCGGGATCAAGTGACGGCCTTCCAGCACCATCTCGATGTGCTCGCTCCAGGCGCGCGCGATCTTGAAGCAGCCGCTGTGGTTGAGATGGATCTCGTTGTGCCAGTCCCCGCTGATGCCGGTGGAGCCGGGAGCGGCCAGGGCCAGCGGCACGGTCGTGGAGTCGAAGACGAAGAGGCCGGGGAACGCCTCCTTGTCGGCCGCCATGTCCTTGAGCAGCTGTGCCAGGTGGAAGACCATCAGCCGGCTGACCGCGGCCCAGTCGGCGCTTGGCACGCCATAGGCCTTCAGGGCCGGGTAGAGCCAGGGACCGCTGGCGCCCAGGTCGTCGCCACCCTCGGCACCGGCTGGGCGCGGCATGGGCACCGCATAGCAGTGCATGAAGACGGGCTTGCCCGCCGACGGCCCCTGGTCGCGCAGGCTGAGCAGATGCTTGACGTTGGCGCGCAGGTAGGCGCTGTAGGTGGCCCAGCCGGGCTCCGAGAAGTAGCGCGCCACGCCGGCCGAGGGCGGGCCCCATTCGGTCTGGCGGCGCAGCAGGCGCAGCTCCAGCGGAATCGAATCGCCGTTCCAGTCCTGCGCCGGCGTGCGCGCAGCGGCGATCAGGTCATTGCCGCCGACGGACAGCAGCACGCCGTCCCAGGCTGCGGCATCGGGGCCGGCCAGCAGGCGGACGAAGTCCGGAGCGGATTCCAGGTCCACCATGTGCGAGAGCGCATTGACCGTGCCGGAACAGTTGACGGCCGCCGTGCTGGCCTTGAAGACCAGCTCTTGCAGCAGGTTGGCATGGGCGTTGAGCTTGGCGCGCGCGTTCGAGAACCACGAGTCCCCCTGGGCCAGCAACTTCCAGCGGAAGCTGCCGAGGTCGGGCGGGGAGCTGCCGGCCAGGTCGGCCGGGGTGAAGCAAGCCAGGTGATCCATGAACGTGGGGTATCCGAAGTTGCTGACCGGGCAGCGCGCCCCCATGGGGCTCGCGCTTCGCAAGTTCGCGCGATTGGAAGGCCAGCCGCGCGCCGGGCGCCATGCTACAAACCCTCGGGGCGCCCCGGGGGTTAGCATAGTGGTCGTCTTCTAGGGAGGACTTGCATGAGCGAGAGCATCTTCGACTTCCGGGCCGTGTCCATCCGCGGTGAGCCGGCCGACCTGGCCTCGCAGCGCGGCAAGGTGCTGCTGATCGTCAACACGGCCAGCGAATGTGGCTTCACGCCCCAGTTCAAGGGCCTGGAGCAGCTCTGGGAGGACTACGGGCCCAAGGGGCTGGTGGTCATCGGCTTCCCGAGCAACGAGTTCGGCGGGCAGGACCCGGGCAGCAACGATCAGATCGCCAGCTTCTGCGAGCTGAATTACGGTGTCAGCTTCCCGATGATGGAGAAAGTCAAGGTCAACGGCGCCGAGGCCCACCCGCTGTGGAAGTTCCTGAAGAGCGAGAAGCCCGGCTTCCTTGGCACCGAGGGCATCAAGTGGAACTTCACCAAGTTCCTCGTTGGCCGCGACGGCCAGGTGATCAAACGCTATGCGCCCAACGACGCACCGGAGAAGCTGCGCGGCGACATCGAAGCGGCGCTGAAAGAGGCCTGATCCTCACCCGCGCAGCCACAGCCGCCCGCGGCCCGGGCGCAGGCGTCCCTCGGCCCGCGCGGCCTGCAACAGCTCGTTGACCGTCTGCCGGGAGAGATGGGCCAGCCGGGCCAGCTCGGTCTGCGTGGCCGCCACCTCGATCCAGCCCGCGTCATCGGGCCGGCCGCGTTCGCGCGCCAACTGGGCCAGGGCCAGGGCGAAGCGCTCTGCCGCGCCTTGGTGGCGGGCCGCCTGCAGCAGGCGCAGCGTGCCGTCGTAGCGGCGCGCGAACTCGGCCAGCAGGGCGCGGGCGAACCCCGGCACCTCGTCCATCAGCCGCGTGTACGGCTCGCGGCCGAACACCAGCACCTCGCTGGTGCCGCGCGCCACGGCCTCGTACTCCGCAGGCTGCCCGGCTGCGAAGGCCGCCAGCCCGAACAACCGTGGCGGCCCCACGTTCTCGATCACCGACACCGTGCCGTCCGCGCCGGTGAAGCGGGTCTCGATTTCGCCGGCTGCCACCGCGTAGAACGCTGCCGTCCGCTGGCCCTGCACGAACAGGCTGCGTCCGCCCGCCAGCCGGCGGCGCACGATGGTGGCGGCAATCTCGGCCGGCACCACGACGCCGGGGAAATGGGCCTCGAACACGCGTTGCAGGGCAGGAATCTCGAGCATGGCGCATTGTCGGATGGCCGACACAAGGTGGGCGACCACCTGCCTATGCTGGTCGCATGCCAAACGCTGAACTGTCCGAATTGCTGCGCCGCTTCGGGCGCGATGAATGCACCCACGAACCCCTCTACGCCGTGCTGTGCGGCATGGCCGCCGACGACGACGGGGCGCTGGCCCTGCTGGCCGAGGCGCCGCCCGAGCAGCGCAAGGTCAACCTGCTGCTGGCCGCCCTGCACGAACGCGTACTGGCGGGCGCCGCTCCCGAGCTGGCGGCCTATTACCGCAGCGCCGGGGGCCACCGCGAGCCCGACTCGGGCCTCGTCCCGGCACTGGCAGCCTGCCTGGCGCGGGAATGGCCGGTGCTGGTGCAGCAACTGCGCCACGGCGCGACGCAGACCAACGAGATCGCGCGCGGCGCGGCCATTTGGCCCGCCCTGGGGGATGCGGCGCAGGCGACCGGCGCCCGCGACCTGGCCCTGCTGGACTTCGGCTGCAGCGCCGGCCTCAATCTCGCCGTGGACCACTATGCGCTGTGCTACCGCGATGCGCAGGGGACCCGGCACAAGCGCGGCCCGGCCCCTGACGGCCAGCGGGCCGAGATCGAATCGCTGTGGCTGGGCGGCGCGCCCCTCCCTGCAGCCGGTTGGCGGATCGTCTCCCGTCGCGGCCTGGATCCGGCGCCGGTCGAGCTGGCCGACCCCGCGCGGCTGCGCTGGCTGCAAGCTTGCCTGTGGCCCCACGATGGCGCGCGCCGCGAGCGTCTGGCGCGCGCGGCCGCCCAGCTCCGGTCGCTGCCGCTCGTGCTGACGCGCTCGGGCGACTGCATCGCCGCCATAGAGCCCTGGCTGCAAGGCCTGTCCGCGGGCGTGCAGCCCGTGCTGCTGACGAGCTGGGTGCTGTACTACCTGTCCGGTGCCGAGCTCGCGCGGCTGCGGGCCACCGTCGACGACCTGTGCCGCAGATACGGGTTGGTGTGGATTTGCGGGGAACTGCCGGCCCTGAGTCGCCAAGAAGGCGCGCCGCCGCCGCTGCCGGAGCTGCCCCCGGGCGAGGTCGCCGCGTCGGCCACGCTGTGGACGTTGCGCCGGGCTGGCGCCGAGGGGATGGCCGAGCGGGTTCTGGGGTGGTCACACCCGCATGGACGCTGGGTGGCTTGGTGCGGTGCAGCAGGCCCGGGATAATCGGGCCCATCTCATCGGAGCCCATTCATGTTCGAGCATGTCGACGCCTACGCTGGCGATCCCATCCTGAGCCTCAACGAGGCCTTCCAGAAAGACCCGCGCGACGGCAAGATCAACCTGTCCATCGGCATCTATTTCGATGAC
>NZ_DASWYS010000349.1:0-3201 GCF_036404855.1 Roseateles sp. | reverse complement strand
GTGATCAGCGCCTGCCGGCTCAACCCAAGGTGGTGAGCCGCGCTGGACCACGGCCATTGGGCAGGCTCCCCGCACAGACCGGTACGCACCGGGTTGGATTCGATGTACCGCATGCAGGCCAGCAGATGCCGGTCTCCCTCGACGACACCCGCGCGAAAGCGCCCTTCCCACAGCGTGCCGCTGCGTTGGTGACGGGCGTTGAACCAGCCGACGTAACGCCGCCCCAGCGCCTGCATCATGCGGCTGAGAGCTTCTGCGGTCGGCGGCGTCAGCAGCAGGTGGACATGGTTGTCCATCAGCACATAGGCGTGGACGGCCACACCGTGCTGCGCGGCGACCTCCCCGAGGACCGCCAGCATCTGCTGGCGGTCGGGATCGCCGTAGAACAGGGCCTGGCGGTTGTTGCCACGCAGGATGACGTGGTGAGCCTGGCCCGGCAGGATCAAACGGGGGAGTCTGGCCATGAAGCCCTTTCGACTATGCGCGAGGCGGAATGCCCAGGATAATCGACTCCGACCCTATTTTTTAAAAACTCAGAAGAGCGTCTTTCCCGTGAGACGCTGATGCTCGCGGATCGCGAACCGGTCCGTCATGCCGGCGATGTAGTCCGCGCAAGCCCGCTCCCGGTCTTCGCGGCCTGCGTAATCGGAAGGCATCTGCGCGACCTCGGTCGAGTAGACCGCGAACAGATCGCGCAACACCTGCTCGGCCCGCGCACGCGTGGACTGCACCTGCGGATGCCGGTACAGGTTGGCGAACAGGAAGCGCTTCAGCGCCGTGCTCTTGGCCCGCATGTCGACACTGAAGCGCAGCAGTGGCTTGCCGGTGCGGCGCACCGCCTCGGGGTCGACCGGATCGGTCTCGGCAAGGGCGACTCGGGTCGCATCGATGATGTCGTAGACCTGCGCGGACAGCATGCGCCTGATCGTCTCGAAGAGCAGGCGCTTGCCGCAGAGGCTGGGGTGCGCATCCAGGGCGGCGCGCCAATGCTCGCGAACAAGCTCGACCTCCAACAGCTGCTCCAGCTCGATCAACCCCGAGCGCACGCCATCATCGACGTCATGGGCGTTGTAGGCCACCTCGTCCGCGACGTTGCAGAGCTGGGCTTCGAGGCTCGGCTGCCCGCCGTGCAGGAAACGCGTCGCGATGCCGCCGGGCTCCGCCGCCTCGATGAGCTCGGCATGGCGGCGCGAGCAATGCTTGAGGATGCCTTCCCGCGTTTCGAAGCAGAGGTTGAGGCCATCGAAATCCGGGTACCGCTGCTCCAGTTGATCGACGACGCGCAGGGACTGCAGGTTGTGCTCGAAGCCGCCATGGGCCCGCATGCAATCGTCGAGCACGTCTTGGCCGGCATGCCCGAAGGGCGTGTGCCCGAGGTCGTGGGCCAGCGCCACCGCCTCCACGAGGTCCTCGTCCAGGCCCAGGCTGCGCGCGATGGAGCGGCCAAGCTGCGCCACCTCCAGCGAGTGCGTGAGCCGCGTGCGGAACAGGTCACCCTCGTGGTTGAGAAAGACCTGGGTCTTGTAGACCAAGCGGCGGAAGGCCGTGCTGTGGATGATGCGGTCGCGGTCGCGCTGAAACTCGCTGCGCGTCGGCGCGGCCGGCTCTGGCAGGCGTCGACCGCGGCTGCGTGCCGGGTCGGCGGCGTAGGCCGGACGCGTCGCGGCCACCTCAGGTCGCTCCATGCGCGGCCAGCGTCTCGACGATTCGGCCGTCGGGCACGGCATGCAGGCCGGCCCGCCCCAGCGCCTCGATGAGCACGAAACGGATCGCACCCGCCTCGGCCTTCTTGTCGACCCGCATCAGCGACAGATAACGCTCGGCCCCCAGCCGTGGCGGTTGCACCGGCAGGCCCGCGCGCTCGATCAGCGCGCGCAGCCGCTCGACGAAACCGGCAGGCATCAGCCCCATGCGCTGCGACAGGTCCGCCGCCAGCACCATGCCACAGGCCACGGCCTCCCCGTGTAGCCACATGCCGTAACCCAGACCGGCTTCAATGGCATGGCCTATCGTGTGGCCGAAGTTCAGGATGGCGCGCAGCCCCTGCTCACGTTCGTCCTGACCCACGACGTCGGCCTTGATCTCACAGCTGCGCCGAACGGCATAGGCAAGCACGGCCTTGTCCCGCGCCAGCAGCGCATCGAGGTTGTCCTCAAGCCAGCACAGGAAGCCCGCATCGGCGATCGGCCCGTACTTGATGACTTCCGCCAGGCCCGCGCGCAGCTCCCGGTCGGGCAGGCTGTCCAGCGTGTCCAGGTCGGCGATGACGCGCTCGGGCTGGTAGAAGGCGCCGAGCATGTTCTTGCCCAGCGGATGGTTGATGGCCGTCTTTCCGCCCACCGACGAGTCGACCTGGGCCAGCAACGTCGTCGGCACCTGCACGAAAGGCACCCCGCGCATGTAGATGGCCGCTGCAAAGCCGGTCATGTCGCCGATGACGCCGCCCCCGAGCGCAAACAGCACCGTCTTGCGGTCCAGCGCCTCGCCCAGCAGGTGGTCGCAGATGCGGTTCAGGCTGGCCCAGTCCTTGTGCTGCTCGCCGTCCGGGAGGACCACCAGGTCGACCCGTGCGTAGACGGCCAGCAGACGCTCTCGCAGCCGCTCGGCGTATAGCGGCGCCACAGTGTCGTTGCTGACGATGACAGCCGCTGCTGCTTTCGGCAGCCCCTGCCAGCTTGCGGCGACGTCCAGCAGGCCTGATCCGATGCGGATCTCGTAGTCGCGGTCGTCGGGAAGCTGGATGCGGACGGTGTCGGTGGCAGGCATGCGGCGCAGTGTAAGAGCCGGCTCTCGGAGCCGCCCTCCGCGTCCCGTCAAGCCGGCATCAAAGCGGTTCGGCGCCGACGGTCGCGGCGACGCGCCCGGGATCCAGCAGGCCAGCCAATTCCAGCTGCATCAGCGCCATGTTGACCAGTGCATGTACCGAAGGCCGGGCGCTCTCGAGCACGTAATGCGCGCAGCGGCGGTAGAGCGGGTCCCGCTGCTGATGCAGTTCACGCAGCCGGGCCAGCGGGTCGCGCACCTGGAGAAGGGGGCGGGTCGTGTCATGCCGAAGGCGACGGAAGATGTCCTCGGGCGTGGAGCGCAGGTAGAGCACGGTGGCGCCGTTGTGCAGCAGCTCCCGGTTGCGCTCCCGCAGTACCGCACCGCCCCCGGTTGCAAGGACGCGGTCGCCCGGCCTGGCGATCAGCTCCGCAATGA
>NZ_DASWYS010000348.1:0-6778 GCF_036404855.1 Roseateles sp. | reverse complement strand
GCATCACCGACCAGGCGTGAGCCGGCCTCGACCCGGTCGACGCTCGCGCCGATCAGCGTCTTGATCTCCTTGGCAGCCTCGGCGCTGCGCTGGGCCAGCGTACGCACTTCGCCCGCAACGACCGCGAAGCCCCGGCCCTGCTCGCCGGCACGGGCCGCTTCCACGGCCGCGTTCAGCGCCAGGATGTTGGTCTGGAAGGCGATGCCGTCGATGGTGCCGATGATGTCGCCGATCTTCTGGCTGGACTGGTGGATCTCAGTCATTGTGTTGACGACCTCGGCCACCACGTTGCCGCCACGGCGGGCCACGTCGGCCGCGGAGCCCGTCAGCTGGTTGGCCTGGGCAGCCGAATCGGCGCTCTGGCGCACGGTGCTGGTCAGTTCCTCCATCGCACTGGCCGTCTCCTCCAGGTTGGAGGCCGTCTGCTCGGTGCGGGCGCTGAGGTCCAGGTTGCCGGTCGCAATCTGCGTGCTGGCCGTGGAGATGTTGTCAACGACCACGCGCACCTCATGCAGCGCGCCGCGCAAGGCCTCGCGCATCGCATCAATGGCGCGCAGCAGCTGACCGGTCTCGTCATTGCGGTAGTGGCGCTGGGGCTCGCCGGTCAGGTCCATGTCGGCGATCAAACGGGCCGCACGCTCAGCCTCCCGCAGCGGGCCGGTGATGCCGCGTGTCAGCACGATGCTCAGCGCAATGCCGGTCACCAGCGCCAGTGCCGTGCACCCCACCAGCAGCCACACGGTTCGCGTGCGCAGCGCCTCAACGCGACTTGCCGATGCATCCAGTTGGTCGCGCTGGCGCGCCACGAGGTTGGTGACGCCTTCCAGATAGCTCTTGGACGTCGGCTCGAACCGCTCTGCAAACAGCTTGGCGGCGCCTTCCGCATCGCCTGCCTTCTTGGCCTTGCTGACCTCCTCGCGGGCGGCCAGGTAGGTCTTGCGCAGTTCGCCAATGCGGGCGAACAGGTCCTTTTCTTCGGGGCTGTCCAGCGCCGTCTCGATCAGCTTCTGCAACTCGTTGGTCTGCGCAATGGACGACGCCGTGGCCGGCGCGAAGTATTCGATCAGCGAGGCGTCGCTGCTCCGGGCGATGGCGGCGGCACGCTGCACGCCAGAGGTGGTGTGGCGCAGCCAGTCGGTGGCGGCACGCTCCACCGTCAGGCTCTTGCTCAGCATGGCGTCCACTTCCTTGCCGAGCGAGCTCAGTTGCCAGACGGCCACAAGGCTGCTGAACACCGACAGCCCGAGGATGCAGGACAGGACCAGCGCGAGCCGGCGGCCAATGGAGCCCGTGCGGGCGATGGGGGTGGATGACATGAAAGGCGCTCCCTTGACCCGACCCGCGGCATGCGGACGGATACCAACCGCGCATGATCGGGGCTTCTTCCCAAGGTTTCCACCGCCCATCAAGGGTAAACCCTCTGGTTGCGCGAATTGCTTCACAGATTCCAAGCCGACGTGGTGACGCAGCGCCGCCGCCTATCATCGACAGCCATGCCAGCCAGCCTCAGCGGTCAACTCGTCGTGGCGATCTCGTCGCGCGCCCTCTTCGATTTCGAGGCCGAGAACCAGGTGTTCGAGGCCGAGGACGACCACGCCTACATGGCGCTGCAGCAGCGCCTGATCGACACGCCCGCCCAGCCCGGCGTCGCCTTCTCGCTGGTGAAGAAGCTGCTGGCCTTCAATGGCGGTGGTGTACAGCGCGTGGAGGTGGTGGTGTTGTCGCGCAACGACCCCATCTCCGGCATGCGCGTCTTCCGCTCGGCGGCTCACTACGGCCTCACGGTGGAGCGCGGCGTGTTCACGCGCGGCGCGGCGCCCTGGCGCTATCTGCGGCCGCTGTCCGCCCAGCTGTTCCTGTCGGCCAACGACGCGGACGTGCGCCAGGCGCTGGCGGCCGGCGTCGCCGCCGCGCGCGTGATGCCGCTGTCGCGCCAGGCTTCGGCTGAGCACCCGGGCGAACTTCGCATTGCCTTCGATGGCGACGCCGTGCTGTTCTCAGACGAGGCCGAGCAGGTCTACCAGCGTGACGGTCTCGCGGCCTTTCGCGAGCACGAGAGCGAGCGAGCCCACCAACCGCTGCCGGCCGGGCCGTTCAAGCCGGTGCTGGAGGCGCTACACCGGCTGCAGCACGTGCCGGACATGCGCGTGCGCACGGCCCTGGTCACGGCGCGCAGCGCGCCGGCCCACGAGCGCGCCATCCGCACGCTGATGAACTGGCGCATCGAGGTTGACGAGGCGATGTTCCTCGGCGGCCTGGCCAAGGGCGAGTTCCTGCGCGAGTTCGAGCCGGACTTCTTCTTCGACGACCAGCCCGGCCATGTCGAGAGCGCCGCGGCCCATGTGCCGGCCGGTCAGGTGGCGGCGGGCATCGCGGCCTGAAAACGCCGACGGCCCCGTGAGGGGCCGTCGGGCAGGACCGGAGCGCAGAGCGCTCAGGCGCGGCGGCGGCGCGCCATGAAACCGATGGCGCCGATGCCGGCCAGCAGCATCGCGTAAGTGCTGGGCTCGGGGACGGCCGTGACGCTGAAGCTCAGGTTGTCAATGGCCAGGCCATGGTCGTTGCCGACGTCGTTGACGTCGTTCCAGCGAATCCACAGCGTGTCGCCGGCAGCCCAGTTCGTGCTGATCGTGCCACCCAGGTTGGCGCTCAGGCCGGCCACGTTGCCGTTCACGGCTGCGGCGGTGGCGGTGTTGACGATCGACTTCACGTCGAAGCCGGCACCTGCATTGGTCCACGACGTCACGCCCGCGAAGCTGCTGCCGAAGCCGTATTGCACCGTCAGTTGCTGCACAGCGGTGTTGCCGCCATTGCGCCACTGCTCGCCGTCAAAGTGCAGCGTGAAGCTGTCCAGCGCTGCGCCGCTGTTGTTGGTGAAAGACAGCGCCAGCGTCGGGTTGGCGACCGTGCCGCTGGCGACGGTGCCCAGCGCGCGGTCTGCCGCCGAACCAAAGCTGTAGGCGGCGCCGGCGTTGTCGGCGCCAGTGCTGGCACGGTAGGTGGTCAGCGCGGTCGTGCCGTTGAAGATGCTCCAGCCGGCCAGCGTGCTGTCGTTCACCCAGGGGTTGGTCGCACCGGTGGTGGCCAGGCTGTCAAAGGTCTGACCGTAGGTGAAAGCCGAGCTGCCCACCGACAGGCTGGCGTGGGCGGACAGGGCGGCCAGCAGGCCAGCCGAGGCAATCAGGAACTTGGGGGACATGCGTGCGTTCTCCAGGAGCGTGTTGAAGGACAGAAAGGACTTTGACTATCGCGTCAGAATGGGTCAATACGATGAATCCTGCCCCGCAAATCGGGGGTACCGACTGGTGCGTTAGCTGTGCCAGTCGGTGTCCATGCCATGACGAAGCGCTGCCTCGTCCGGCCACATGACAATCCCGCCTCTTCGAGGAGACCCTGAATGCCACGCTTCCGCCTGGCCGCCCTGTCGGCCACGACCGCATTGCTCGCTGCGGCGAGCTCCGCCACCTGGGCCGGCACCGCCGGCTTCTACCGCCAGCCCGCGCTGCAAGGCGAGCAGATCTATCTCGTCGCCGAGGGTGACCTCTGGCGTGTCGGCCTGGCCGGCGGCGAGGCTCAGCGGCTGACCACCCATCCGGGCCAGGAGAACCAGCCCGCCGCGTCGCCCGATGGCCGCTGGCTGGCCTTCACCGCCCAGTACGACGGCGGCACCGAGATCTACCTGATGCCTGCCACCGGCGGCGTGCCCAAGCGCCTGACCTGGGAAGGCGGCGGCATGCGTGTCTGGGGCTTCACGGCCGCCGGCGAGGTCCTCTACACAAGCCTGGATGCCCGTCCCGGCTCGCAGCTCTTTGCGCTGGACGTGAAGTCCGGCCAGCGCCGCCAACTGCCCGTGGGCCAGGCCAGCGATGCCGCGCTGAGCGCCGACGGCAAGACGCTGTACTTCACCCGGAGCGGCCTGCGCAGCGACAACGCGCGCCAATATCGCGGCGGCGCCATCGCGCGGCTGTGGGCGCTGGACCTGGGCGGCAATGCCGAGGCCAAACCGGTGCTCGCCGAGGGCAACAACGACCGCCGTCCGCTGCCCTACCGGTCCGGCGGCGCGGAGCGCATCGCCTTCCTGTCCGATCGTGACGGCACGGTCAATCTCTGGTCGGTCGATGCGAAGGGCGGCGACCTGCGCCAGCACACCACGCACAAAGGCTGGGACATCCGCCATGCGTCCATCGACGGCAGCCGCGTCGTCTACGCGGTGGGGGCCGACCTCTACCTCGTCGATCTGGCGCAGTCCGCGACGCCGCGCAAGCTGGACGTGACGCTGGGCGGCGACTTCGACCAGCAGCGCGAGCGCTGGATCAAGAAGCCGCAGGACTTCCTCGTCGACGCGGCCTTCGCGCCCAACGGCGAACGCGTGCTGCTGTCGGCCCGTGGTCATCTCGCGACTCAGGGCGTGCAGCAGTTGCGGCGTGCCGAACTGCCGCAACCGGCGGACGGCCGCTGCAAACAGGCCGAGTTCACGAGCGACAGCAAGGGCGTGCTGGCCTTCTGCGACTTCAGCGGCGAGCAGGAGGTCTGGCGCTTTGCGGCCAACGGCAGCGGCCAGCCCGAGCGACTCACCAGCGGCAGCGCGATGCAGCGCCGTGCGATGCTGCCGTCGCCGGACGGCAAATGGCTGGCGCACACGGACAAGGAAGGTCGCATCTGGCTCACGGACCTGAAGGCCCCCGCCGGCAAAGGCGCGACGCGCGAGCTCGGCCAGAACAAGCTGCCCGGCGTGCCCGACCTGCAAGCCTGGAGCCCCGACAGCCAGACGCTGGCCTGGACGCTGCCACTGCGCAACGCGAACCGCGAGCAGTTGCAGCTGCACCACCTGCCGGACGGCCGCACGCACACGCTGACGACTGACCGCTACGAAACCGGAAGCGCCAGTTTCAGCCCCGACGGCCAGTGGCTCTACCTCGCGTCGGCTCGCAATTTCCAGACAACCGGCAACGGTTCGCCATGGGGAGACCGCAACACCGGCCCGTTCTTCGGCTTCCGCACCAAGCTCTACGCGCTGGCACTGCAGCCGGGCCTGCGCTCGCCGTTCTCACCCAAGGACGAGCTGGAGTCGGCCACCGAAAAGAAGGCCGAGGAGCAGCGCGTGCAGGACCGCAAGGCGACCGACAAGGATCCGACCGAGCGCAAGCCCGACGACAAGGACAAGAAGCCGGAGGACAAGAAGCCGGGCAAGCCGGCCATCGTCTTCGAAGGACTGTCGGAGCGCCTCTACGAGCTGCCCGTGCCGGCCGGCAACTACCGCGCACTGCGCGCCGAAGGCAAGCGCCTGTGGTTCCTGGATCGCGACCTCGACGGCAAGAGCCAGCTCAAGTCCATCGCCATCGACAACCAGGGCGGCCCGGCCGAGATCCTGGCCAATGATGTGCGCGCCTATGACGTCAGCGCCGACGGCAAGAAGCTGATGGTGATGCGCAACCAGAGCAGCGGCGCCGCGCCGGAGGTGCTCATCGTCGACGCTGCGCCCAAGCTGCCGACTGACCTGGCCAAGTCCCAGGTGCGCTGGAGCGACTGGCAGATCGCCACGCAGCCGCGCGCCGAGTGGAAGCAGATGTTTGCCGACGCTTGGCGCATGCACCGCGACCATTTCTACGACAAGGACATGCACGGCGTGGATTGGACAGCCGTGCGGGCCAAGTACGAGCCGCTGGTGGATCGCGTGACAGACCGCTTCGAGCTGGCCGAACTGATGGCGCAGATGGTGGGTGAAGTGAGCGCGCTGCACAGCCAGATCGGCGCCGGCGACACCCGTCCCTCCCCGGATGAACCGGGCCTGGCCGGCCTGGGCGGGCGCTTCTCCAAGGCGCCGGGTGGCTGGCGCATCGACGCCATCTACGGCCATGAGGCCGAGCTGCCCTCCGAAGCGCCGCCGCTGGCCGCCGCCAGCGTCAGGCTGAAGGTGGGCGATGTCATCACGGCCATCAACGGGCGCCCGACCGCCGACGCACCGCACCTCCTGGAGCTGCTGCGCGGCCAGGCCGGTCGTCAGGTGCTGCTGGATGTGAAACAGGCCGACGGCAAGGCGGTGCAACGCATCGTCACGCCGGTGACGCAGATGCGCGAGAACCAACTGCGCTACAACGACTGGCGCGTCAGTCGCGCCCGCGCTGTCGAACAGGCGGCCCAAGGCCGCATCGGCTACGTGCACTTGCGCGCGATGGGGCCAGCGGACATTGCCGACTTTGTGCGTGAGTTCTACGCCGCCAGCGACCGCGACGGCCTGATCATCGACGTGCGCTACAACAACGGCGGCAACATCGACAGCTGGATCCTGGAGAAGCTGCTGCGTCGCGCATGGGCCTTCTGGCAGCCACGCTCCCCCGCTGGCACGCCGGTCAATCCCAACATGCAGAACGTCTACCGCGGCCACACCGTGGTGCTCATGAACGAGGACACCTACAGCGACGGAGAGACCTTCGCCGAAGGCTTCAAGCGCCTGAAGATCGGCCCCGTCATCGGCAAGCGCAGCTCCGGTGCAGGCGTGTGGCTGTCGGACCAGAACCGCCTCATCGACAACGGCATCATGCGCGCCGCCGAGACGGGCCAGATCGACGCCGAGGGCCGTTTCCTCATCGAAGGCATCGGCGTGACGCCGGACATCGACGTCGACAACCCGCCGCGCGCCACCTTCTTGGGACAGGACGCGCAGTTGGATGCGGCGATCGCGGAGTTGAAGAAGCGCATCGCCGAACAGCCCGTTCCGGTCGTGAAGCCGGGGCCCTACCTCAGGCCGACAAAGCCCTGAACCAGCAAGGGAGGCCAC